>NZ_ATUZ01000013.1:0-300000 GCF_000420465.1 Desulfovibrio desulfuricans DSM 642
CGGCTGCCGCAACGTATCAAGGTTGATAACGGGCCAGAATTTAGCGGTAACGCCCTGGATACCTGGGCTTTTGAACACGGCGTGCAGATAGAGTTCACTCGTCCAGGGAAGCCCACAGATAATGGACACATTGAAAGCTTTAACGGAAAATTCCGAGATGAGTGCTTAAATCAGAACGTGTTTCTGTCCCTGCACGATGCCCGCAGAACAGTCGAAGCCTGGCGGCAGGATTACAACCAGCGGCGACCGCACAGTTCCTTAGGCTGGCTGACACCGGAAGAATTTCGGGCAAAGAATATAACCTGCAACCCATTGGGAACCACTAACTTACAAGTGGTATACGCAGTGGGGTAAGGTCAGAGTCCCCCCCATTTCAGCCGTGGAGTATGCCCCCCACTTCGAGCGGACACCCCCCCTAACTGAGGATGAGGTGCTGAAACTATGCCTCGAACGAGTGCCCAAATAAGCCTAACTGTGGAGGCTTCCCCAATATCCTTGCCGCAGCGGTCGTTGACTAAAATGTTCGCTTCAAGAGGTCTGCATGTTAAGCCCATGGCATCAGCGTACTCAAGCCGTCAGTAACCACAGGTGGATACTGTGTGTTAGCCAAAGCATCATGTGTGCCGGCATTTAAAATACAGTGATTTTATGTTAACATGCGAATATAAATTACGTTTTTTTTAAAAAATTGAATAGGATTACGTCTTCTGCAATGATGGACCAGATAGAAGCAGTGATACTTCCTCGTTGGTTTGCGCGACTATAGTGGAAATGTCCCGCACAGGGCCCAAGGGGGCACTTACCTGCGAGTTTATCCGCTTTATCAAAACTTGGAGAGTCTGATTTAACGTGGAGCCCAAGCTGTCATGATTTCAGCATGGCAATCCTGTCCTTGACTGCAGGCCAGTTTATCATAAAAAAATTGGATTCTTTTCCTGGTTTAAATCTTTGCAAAACTGTTTTTGCCTGAGTTATATATTTGATAGCAACGAGATGCGAGAGTGCTTGGTCAACGTCATAGGAACTTCGCATAGATTTTGGGAGCTTAGTATGAAGCTCTGCCCTGCGAAATAGAGCTCTGTCTTGGGGTAGCTGTTCCACAAATTTTTCGGCGGTCTGGCTTAAAGCTGATGGGAACATGATGAAGCCTTGGCGAATATCTGGTTTCGCTAGCAACTCTACCGGTGAACACGCCCCGCACCATGCGCCACAGGGGGGGCTTACTTTGCTGCAACGTAGCGGTTTGATCTCCCCATGGCTAGCAATAGTAAGTAGGCCATTGGTCTGGACTCGCAGTCGGTTAAATTCGGTTGGATTCAGGTCAGGGGTAGTTTGTAAAGTTTTTTCTATTGTTTTTCTAATTTCTGTGTCAAAAATGTTTTTTATTAAATATTTCTTCCCGACATCACCTAGAGAAAACAAAAAATTCTGGATAGCTTTGTGCCGGTATGTATTGTCCCCGTATATATGAATTATCTCTTTAAAATATCTACAGCTGTGTAATACATCTTCAATGATTGGAAATATCAACTGGTCACTTGACGTCGTATTGGAGATAAGGTGTTCAAGTATTGTCTTCAAGACTAACATTGAAAGGTCTATAGAAGCTTTAGGAGTTTTATTGCGTGCATCATTAAGTTCATTTTCTAGAAAAGTCATGCCAATTGAAAACTTTTTTGAAAATTTTTCTGGTGACATACAGTATTCACTGGAGCAATTATCTTGGTTTTTAAATTGGGAAAAAATTTTAGTAGGTATCGACGCTTGAAATCTACATCCTGGAAAGTTTGGATGTAATATTTTATTAAAAATTATTTCCATGATTCTTTTAAGGCCGTAGCAGCTAACCTTATTTGTGTAGAAACAGACATATACCCCGCGCGGAGATTCAACGACACGAATAAATAATGCCGCAGGAACTTTTAAATATTCTGCGATCGCCCTGATAGTTGTATACGCATCTATCTTATAATTTTCACTTTTCTTAATAAATATAACTGGGTTGCAACTTTCTTTCACAAGTTCTTTTTTGTTTTTGGGTTTGCGTTGAGTCGACCAGCATGAGAGTGCCTTCACGGCCCGCAACTTACGCTCATCATCTGCGCCACCAGAAAGTTCCAAATATTTTAGGTTTCCAGTCTTGGGCACAATTCGATACCAAGGCATAAACTACTGCTCCTGAAAATTTATCATAGAAATAAGGCTCAAGCATTGCTTAGCGCTGAACCGCTCCCCATATTGCCGACCTGCCAGCTCTGCGATCTCGTGCCCGAAGATCTGGCGGAACATGTCATTATGCAGGTTTCTGACCTTAAAAAATTGAGAGAACGAGTGGCGTAGTGAGTGAAAGCTCTTGGCGCCTTTAATCTTTTTCTTTTCCAGTCGTCGGCTAAACGTTTTCCCCACCTGCTTGCCATATTTGGGCGATGATGGTGTTTTTTTGAGTTCTGGGAACAGGCGGCACTCTCTATGACCTACAAGCTTTTCTCGAAGGCGCAGTAAGCCCAACTCAATCAGATCATTATGTATCGGCACAAACCGCCGTGAGTTTTTGTTTTTTAGAATCTTGTCGTTAAGTCCATCATTTGAAGATTCCTTGATGTCAAAGATCCAAATCCCCTCGGGATCCTGGAAAATGTCTTCACAGTGAAGCTGGCAAATTTCCTCAAGCCGCATTCCCGTGTATAGGCCGATAAGGGGCACCCAGTAGTAGGCCGGTTTGGTAAATGCTGAGGGCTTGTAATCCCCGCTGAAAAAAACGGTTTTAATGTCTTCAGGGGTAAGCGGATCACGCTTTTCAACGTCAGGTTGAGGGTCGCGAATGCTCAGGCCCTTGGCAGGGTTGATGGCCAGCAACTGTTCACGAATTGCCCATTCATACATGCCTGATATGGCTTCAACGATTATGTTTACGGTCTTAACGGAAATGGTTGCAGCGTGGGGCATTGCAAGAAGCTCAGCAATACTTTTGTTTCTGTACTTTGGACTTTTCTTTCTCGAAGGAGGCAATTTGCGTAGGGTGTCGCGAACCATGCGCATCTCTTCGCGAGTGACAGATGCCGCGTCTTTGTCACCCAGTATATCAAGGATATTTTGCAGGCGGCTGAGGTGATCTTTGACAGAATGCTCTTTCCACGCGCCATCTGATAGGCGGGTAGATGAATATCGTTCCATCAGTTCGCTGAGTAAAAGCGAAGGCTGCGGGTGTTTTTCAATCGGTGTGGAAACCGGGGCAGGCACAGTAGTGGAACGAGGGTAGGGAGTGCTCTCGGCGCTATAGAACGCCTGCTCTGGCCCATAGTCGCCACTGACCCGCGCCGCCTGAATTCTTTTAAACGTCACCTGCATGGCCATATATGACTTCGCCAAGGCCATGACGTTGTCGTGCCCAATCTCTCTGCGATCAAACACCTGCTCAGCAATCATTTCCATAATGCTCAGGGGAAGCCAATCTTCAACTCCGTCAAATGAATTCAGCTGGCGTTGTTGCTCTATGGCAGATTCAAGCATGGCCGTGTCGAGGCCAATCGACGCTATTACCGAACCATTCTGGTCTAGCTCGTGCGCAATAGGCCGCCCCTCGTCCGACTGTGCGTCAGCATCTAGAAGGAACCGGAGGTAGCCGTTCAAGCGCCTGCGAATTTCATCCGGTGCCACCAGACTTTTGTTGGGTTCATTGAGAACCTCATCCAGCGCATGTTGAAGCAGACGCTGGAGTTCTTCGTGCGTTGGTAGGTCTTCCATCTCTAGGGCTCGCTGTAGGCGTGAATGTAGGTCCCTTGCCAGGCGCAGTGCTTGGGGCCGATGGCCAGTGCGCAAGCTGAAGCGAATTTCTGTGCGCCCCATGTGGGCTATCAGCCAACCAGGGAACCTGTAGCGATAGTAGAAAATTCCATTCTTTAGGTAAAGGAAGCTGGGAGCTTTGCCGGAACGGAGAGGATGGACGAAAGAAGGCTGCGCCATAAATCGACTCGCTTGTGACCCCATTTGTGACCCTCTTTTGAGGGAGGTCTGATTTGGGGGGGCAAAAGGCCGGAAAGGCGCATTTCAGGCCGTGGGTAAACGAAAAAGGGATTACAACAAACTGTTGTAATCCCTTATCTTCTTATGGTGCCGAAGGGGAGACTCGAACTCCCACTCCCTTGCGAGAACTAGACCCTGAACCTAGCGTGTCTACCAATTCCACCACTTCGGCGCGAAGATGTGTTTACGCCAACAGGGGGGGGCTGGCAAGCATTTTTTTTGATTTCGGCAAAAAAAAGTTTATTGCGGTAAGTACGATAGGCTTCAGCTTTTTAAGATGTTGGCTCTTGGGGCCAATTGGGGGGCTGGTCAGGGAGGGTTGCGTGCAAATGCCGTTTTTGTCTCCGGCAGGGGCTGCCTGTGGTCACGGCAGCTCAGCCGCATTGGCGGGGCGCTTCGCGTAAACTCTTTTATCAATAATATGGGGGGAGCGACCTCAGAATCGTCTGATTGGCGCTTGGGCACCGGCTTGCACCCTGCTGGTAGCTCTGCTTGCCGCCACCTGTGTCTTCTGTGCATTTTCGGGGCTGCGCGGGCATGCAGGGAATATTTCCAAATGTACGGGTGTTGGCCCGCATATTGCAAAAGTTCTGGCAAGGGCCATCAGGCCCGAGGTAGACGGCGGCGCTTCATCTTTAGCGCTGCTGCCAACACAAGGAGCTGCTTATGCAAGCAGGCATGTTTAGCGGACTTTTTGCCGCGCTGACCACAGAACACCGCATGAATTTCATCGCCAATAATTTGGCGAACGTGAACACGCGCGGCTACAAGCGGGAAACGCTGGCGTTCAAGGACACCATGCCCACCTTTGCCTTTGACGAGATTCGGGAGCCGATTTTGAACCTCAAGTCTACGCCCCTGTTTCCCGAACCGATGAATGCCGCAAGGGTTCGCGTGGCCGTTTCGCACACAGATTTTTCGCAAGGATCCATGCAATATACCGGCAACGATCTTGATGTTGCCATTAACGGTGATAACGCCTTTTTCCGGGTCACTACGCCTACGGGGCAGTACCTCACGCGCAGCGGAGCCTTTGTGCTTAACGGCGATGGTGTCCTTATGACGCCGCAGGGCTACGCCGTGCAAGGCGCTGGCGGCGTCATCAACGTTCCGGCTGGTACGCGCCATTTGCAGATCAGCGGTGATGGTCAGATACTTGCCGATGGCAACGTTATTGACCAGTTGGCCCTGGTCAGCGTGAACAATCCGCAGAATCTTGAAAAAATGGGCGGCAATCTTTTTCGTCCGCGTGACGGAGTTCAGATTGTTGAAGGCAATGCCTACGACAATGGCGCGCGTGTCGAGCAGGGCTTTACGGAAGCCGCCAATGTGGAAGTCGTGTCCGAAATGGTCAACATGATCGAAGTGCAGCGCCAGTTTGAAGCCTATCAAAAGGTCATGCAGACCTCAGACACGCTGGATCGCGCTGCCAACGAAAAAGTGGGCCGCCGTCAGGGTTAACCGGTGATGGTTTAGCAGCAACCGGCAGCCGCGCTGGTTATGTATAAGGAGAAATTCCCATGATGCGATCGCTTTGGACAGGCGCCACCGGCATGGTGGCCCAGCAGCTCAATATCGACGTGATTTCCAACAACCTGGCCAACGTCAACACCACGGGCTTTAAAAAGAGCAGGGCCGAGTTTGAAGATCTCATGTACCAGACCATGCGTATGGCTGGCGCCATCACCGAGGGTGACAACCGCCTGCCTGTAGGTATCCAGGTCGGTATGGGCGCTCGTCCCACGGCTGTGCACAAGTTTTTTACGCAGGGTGATTTTCAGAACACCGGCAACACTCTGGACGTAGCCATTGAAGGCGACGGTTTTTTCCAGGTGGATGTGAACGGTGAACTCATGTACACGCGCGCCGGTTCCTTCAAGCTCAATCAGGACGGCACCGTGGTCACCGCCAACGGCTATATTCTGCAACCGCAGTTTGCCGTGCCCGCGCAAACCAAGACCATCTCCATTTCATCCTCCGGCCACATGGCGGCTCTGGATGCGCAGGGGCAGGAACTGGCCGGGGCCGAATTGCCGCTCTACACCTTCATCAATCCGGCGGGCCTTGATGCCCGCGGGCGCAACCTCTACACGCCCACCGAGGCTTCGGGTGATGCTACAGAAGGCGTACCCGGTACAGACAATGTGGGTACCCTGGCTCAGGGTTTTCTGGAAATGTCCAACGTGGAAGTTGTGGACGAAATGGTGAACATGATTGTGGGCCAGCGCGCCTATGAAGTGAACTCAAAGTCCATCCAGACATCAGACTCCATGCTGGGCATCGCTGTGCAGCTCAAGCGCAGCTAGGGTTGATTATTGGCGAAAATGTTTGTCTGCTTTGCGCTGATTTTGAAAAAATCCGCGCCAAGAAAGGCTTACTGGGAAATGGCAGCATTGCTGCTTCGCCGTCAGGCAGGTATTTGAGCGTGAAAAGACTTTAGGGGTATGCGTCATGCGGTTTTTGCAGGTCATATGGGCAATGCGGGATGGTCAGGTGCTGCCTTTGCGCGCGCTTCTGGCTGCGGCTCTGGTGTGCTGCCTGTGGGCTACGGCTTCCGTGGCGGCTCCGCAGGGCGGCGTTCCCAGTGCCACCTGGCAGGATAATGACCGCAACCATCGCCGTTCGCCCAATCAGATAGTCACACAGTTGCGCACTCCCCAGGCGCAGGCAGGGCAAATGCCCCTTGCGGACGATGCGCAGGATCAGCGGGCCGCCAAGGCGCGCAACCAGCTTGCCGCAGGCGAAGCCCCCGTGGCGCAGGATGGACAACTGAACATGCTTGGCCCTGACGACTGGCGAATCAAAATCCTTTCAGCAGCGGTCACCAATTCAGATATGGTTTTGCTGGGTGATATTGCTGTCCCGCTGGGGCAGATGGGGCAGGATACCTGGGCGCAACTGCGCGCGCAGCAGCTTTGGCCTGCGCCTCCGGAAGAAGGCAAGCCCTTGCAGATCAGCCATTCTCGCCTTTCGCAGGCTTTGCGGCAGGCCTTGGGCAAGGAAGTTGCCGGGCGTTGCATTTTGCCATCTTCGCTGGTGATTCAGCGCGGGGGGCTGGTGTTTCATGAGGAAGACCTGCGTTCCTACGTGGTCAAAAGTCTGACACCACAATTGTCCGCCATGCCAGGGCAGGTGGAACTGAGCGATTTCCGGCTGCCGGATTACATTTTTTTGGCCCATGCGCAGCAGCGGGTGCAGCTTGAACCGGGCAAACTGTCGCCCGGCCGCGTGCCCTTGCGCTTTGCTGTGCAGGAAGTGGACGGCAACGTGCTTCGGCGCATTTCCGGCACGGTCAACCTCACGCTCTGGATAACGGCTCCTGCGGCATCGCGCCCCATGAACAAAGGGGAAGCCCTGGCGGCAGAGTCCGTCACCTTTATGAAGGTCAATGCCAGCCAGCTGCGTGATCTGCCGTGGGATGGGCGCGGCGGCCCCTGGCAGGTGAACCGTGCGCTGAATACCGGCGAGCCAATTTTACAGAGCGACCTTGTGAGCCAGTTGATGGTAAGGCGCGGCGATGTGGTCAACCTCATCTATATAAAGGGCAACCTGCGCATAGCCACGCAAGCCCAGGCCCTCGCCGACGGCGAACCGGGGGCCACCATTGCGGTACGGAATCTGCAAACCAAAAAACAGGTATACGCCATTGTCAAAGATGGCAGCACCGTGGAAATCCACTAGCGTTTAAAGGTGGAAGGAGAGGAGCATATGCAGGCACGATACATAATACCCGTTCTGGCGCTGAGCTATCTGTTCTGCGTCGCCTGCGGCGGCAGCCCAACCCGGCGACCTGCACTGCATCCGCCGGTAACACCGCCACAGGAATATCGGCAGGAGGCCAATTCGGCCAACAATCCGGGGTCGATTTTTGCCGCCAGCGAAACTGATACCCTTTTTGAAGACAGCCGCGCCCGGCGCGTCGGTGATATTGTTGTGGTCAAACTGGTGGAAAATACCAAGGCCCAGAATAAGGCGGAAACCACAGCCAACAAAAAAGGCTCCAACGATTACGAGGTTTCCGCCATGTTCAACAAGGATCACGCAGGCTTCATTCCCTTTGTCGCTGTGGGGCCGCAACCAGCGGTGGGCTTGCCCATCCTGAATACGGGGTCTGCCAGCGGTCTGACGGCCACGGGCAAGACCAAGCGTGAGAACTACGTGACCACCTCGCTGGCCACACGTGTGCTCCGGGTGTTGCCGGGCGGCCTGATGGAGATTGAGGGCGCGCGCGAAATCCGCGTCAACGAAGAAACAGAATACATGGTTGTGCGCGGCATGATCCGTTCCAAGGACGTAAGCGCCGACAACAGCGTCCTTTCCACCCAGATTGCGGACGCAAGCATTGAATATTACGGCAAGGGCGTTCTGGCCGACAAGCAGAAGCCCGGCTGGTTCACACGGCTTATGGATAACGTCTGGCCCTTCTAGGCGCTTCATTCACAGTCCGGGAATCTCTGCACACCCCGTCAACGCTGCATGCGTTGACGGGGTGTTTGCGTGGAACCTTCAAAACAAGGCAAATCTGCTTGCCGGCTACATTCAAAACAGCCGGATGCCTTAAGGTAAAAGTTGCTATTAATTCCTGATTATAAAGAACTAAAAGTTTATAGAAAAATAGTCGTTATTTTTTTATTATTATATTTAGATAGTTATCGGAGCGGATAAAAAGAAATGCGCAAAAAATATGTGAAAAATTGCGCAGCTCCTTGACCTAAGGATTCTTCCATTCTATGTTGATTGCAGTTCATTGAGCCCGTAGGCTGAAGAGCTGGGGCTCTGCGCCGAAGCCCTTTGTTTGTTTTGTCTGTGCCCCCGCAAGGGATTTGTGGGCAAAAATAAAAAAGCTCCTGAATCTTTCGATCCAGGAGCCCCGGCGGAGAGTGGATTCAAACACCCGTCTGGCAATGCCAGTTTCGGAGTGTCCATATACAAGTGTCAGCGTCATAAGGCGTTGACGTTCTTGTTGGTTTTTCCAGCCTCCTCCTGCGAACCAGACTGTTCTGCCGCAGTCTGGTTCCTATCCAAGCCCCTCCGTTACCCACGGGGGGCTTTTTTATTAGCATGCTCATGCTAAAAGGCCAAGCCCTGTCTTTTCTCTATTTCTTCTTTGATAAAAAAGTAACAATTTCATTCTCATAACTGCCAGATCATCAAAAGCGCCGTGTTGCTGTCGCATTTCTGGCGCAAAATGGCTTTGGAAGGGCAGTATGGGGTATCTGCTGTTGCATTGGATTCAAAGTGCGGTGAGTTTGTGAGTATTGGGTTTGTATTTCCACTGGCGGCAGGGCCTCTGGCCGTATTGCGCACGGTGGACGCAGGGCGTATAGTAAAGGACGTTTGTCGTAACCTTCAACCCTGCGGCGGCATGCCGCTTGATATGACTGTACATGAAATTCGTGCTCGGCTGGCGGCAGACAAGGCCACAGTTGGCACATGGCTGCAATTGCCCTCGCCTGACGTGGCCGAGCTTATGGCCCGCGCCGGTTATGACTGGGTTGCTGTTGATATGGAACACGGCTCTTTTGGCCGCACCGGGCTGCCGGATGTTTTCCGCGCTATTGAATGCGGTGGCGCGGCTCCTTTCGCGCGCCTTGGCGAAGCCAGCAAAACCCAGATCAAGGCCGCGCTGGAAGCCGGGGCTCAGGGGCTGATCTTCCCTATGATTGAAAGCCGCGCGCAGCTTGACCGGGCCATTGATCTTTCTGTGTACCCAGGGCAGGACACCTGGCGAGCTGCGGGGGAAACCGCGCCCGAATACCGCGGCGTGGGCTACTGCCGGGCTAACGTGTTTGGCAAAAAATTTGACGAGTACCGCGCCAGCCGCGCGCCCGAGATATTTTTGGTGGCCCAGATCGAGCACATTCGCGCGGTGGAAAATCTGGAGGCCATTCTGGCGCATCCCCGTCTGGACGCCATCATGGTCGGCCCCTACGATCTCTCCGGCTCCATGGGGCTTACGGGTCAGTTTGACCACCCGGACTTCAAAACTGCCATGGCGCGGATTGCCCAAGGTTGCGCCAAGGCAGGCGCGCGCATGGGCCTGCACATTGTGCAGCCTGACCCTGCGGAGCTTGAGCGGCAGATTGCCGCTGGCAGCCGTTTTATCGCGTATGGCATTGATTCGGTCTTTTTGTGGCGGGCGGCTGAACGCCCCAATTCGGGAGAATAACTGTGAATATTACCGTCTTTGGCGGGTCCGGCTTTCTGGGCTCGCATATTTGCGACAAGCTTTCTGAAGCCGGGCATGCGGTCACCATTGTTGACCTGCATCCTTCATCCTTTTTGCGGCCCGACCAGACCATGCTTGCAGGCAATATTCTGGATGAAGAAACCGTCAACCGCGCTGTAGCCGGTGCGGACATGGTCTTCAACTACGCTGGTATTGCCGACATCGGCGAGGCCAATAACCGCCCGGTGGACACTGCGCGCATCAACGTGCTGGGCAATGTCATGGTGCTTGAGGCCTGCCGCAAGGCTGGCGTAAAGCGCTATGTTTTTGCCAGTTCCCTGTACGTGTACGGCAAGTCAGGCGGTTTTTACCGTTGCAGCAAGCAGGCCTGCGAACTGTATATCGAAAACTATCAGGCCATGCACAACCTGCCGTACACCATCCTGCGTTACGGCTCGCTGTACGGCCCGCGTTCCGACCGCCGCAACGCCATCAACAGGTTTGTTTACGAGGCGCTTGCCAACGGCGCCATTACCTACTACGGCGCGCCCACGGCCCTGCGCGAATACGTGCACGTGGACGATGCCTCGGCAGCCACCCTGGCCGTGCTTGATCCCGAGTTTGAAAACCAGAACATCATCATCTCTGGCAATCAGCCCATGCGCGTGGGCGATCTGTTCAAGATGATCGGTGAAATGCTCGGCAAGGACCTGACCATCAATTATCTGAATGATCCCAACAGCGGGCATTATCAGGTCACGCCTTATGCCTTTATGCCCAAGGTGGGCCGCAAGCTGGTGCCGCCGCTGACTGTTGATCTGGGGCAGGGCATCCTGCGCGTGATGGAAGAGGAACACAAGGAGCTGCACCCCGAGCTGGCGTCTGAGGGCGGATACCTCGTATCCACTGACGACTAAACCTGGGAACGGCAGTTGCCGCAAGGGCCTGCGCCTGTTTGCGGCATGATTGGATGCAGTTTTTTACGCACACAAATTATTGAGGCCACAAGGAGCCGTCAGATGAACATCATTGCCATCATTCCCGCGCGTATGGGTTCCAGCCGTTACCCCGGCAAACCGCTTGCCCTTATCCACAACGTTCCCATGGTGGGGCATGTGGCCTTTCGCACGGCCATGAGCAAGTGCCTTTCCGCCACCTATGTGGCCACCTGCGACGAGATCATTGAAAATTACTGCAAGGACGCCGGGCTCAAGAGCGTCATGACGGGCGACCATCACGTGCGCTGCTCCACGCGTACCGCTGAAGCCCTGCTGAAGATCGAAGCCGCCACCGGTCAGAAGGCCGACATCGTGGTCATGGTGCAGGGCGATGAACCCATGGTGCGCCCCGAAATGATCGATGCCGCCGTGGCCCCCATGCTGGCTGATCCTTCCATCAACGTGGTCAACCTCATGGCCGATATGGATACCCTTGAGGAATTTGAAGATCCCAACGAAGTCAAGGTCGTTGTGGACCACTTCAACAATGCGCTCTATTTCTCGCGTGAGCCCATTCCTTCGCGTAAAAAAGGTTCGGACAAGGTGCCCATGCGCAAGCAGGTCTGCATCATTCCCTTCCGCCGCGACTATCTGCTGCACTTCAACGAAATGCCCGAAAGCCCGCTGGAAATTTATGAATCCGTGGATATGATGCGCATTCTCGAGCACGGCGAAAAGGTGCACATGGTGCCCACCGACTGCCGATCGTGGAGCGTGGACACCCCTGAAGATCTGGCCCGCGTGGCCCGCCTCATGGAAGGTGATGATCTTATGAAGGAATACCGCAAGTAAATGGCGGGCGAGCTTAATTCCACCCCTGCACAAGGGGACAAGGCCGCTGACGGTTCAAAAAGCGCAAGCGCCGTGGGGGCACAAACCCACGGCGCTGTCGCCGAAACTTCGGCACCGGCAGGGCAGTCTGACCAGTCCGAAGCCAAGGCCGCACAGCCAAAGCCGCATGCAGGGCCAGGGCTGTTCAGCCGGGTGTCGGCGGCGCTTGAAGAATTATGGCTGGCCAGCTTTGCCTGGATCCCCACGCCGTTGGGCCTTGCCTTGCGCCTGTTTGCCTGGCGGTGGCTTTTCAAAAGCTGCGGCTCGGCGCGTTTTGGCACGGGCTTGAGCCTTGCGGGCTGCCGCAACATGCGCATTGGCAACGGCGTGCGCATGGGGCGCGGCTGTTTTGTTACCGCCTCTGACGGCGACCTGGTGCTGCACGACTGCGTGGCCCTTTCCCCAAATGTGCACGTGGGGGCGGACGCGGGCCGCATAGAGATAGGCGCGCAAACCGCCGTGGGGCCCGGAACGGTTATCCGCGCGGCTAACCACTGCATTGCGCGTCAGGATGTGCCGATCATGCACCAGGGGCATGTTCCCGGTCAGATCATTATTGAAGAAGACGTGTGGATTGGCGCCAACTGCGTCATTACGCCAGATGTGCGCATTGGCCGAGGGGCTGTGGTGGGCGCTGGCGCGGTGGTCACGCGCAATGTGGCCCCCTTCAGTATTGTGGGCGGCGTTCCGGCCAAGCTTATCGGCATGCGCGGGCAGGGCGGTCAGAAGCACTGGGATTAATGCGAGCCTTTCATGCTGGAATGCTCTGGCAAGCGGAGGCCATGCGGCCCCGGACTCGAACAGCTTTTCAAGGAATATTATGTCACTGCAATGCCTTGTTTTTGACTGCGATGGCGTCATTCTTGACAGCGTGCCCGTGAAAACGCGGGCCTTTGGCCGTCTGATGGAACCGTTTGGCCCCGAGGCGCGCGACCGCTTTTTGATGTACCACAAGGTGCACGGCGGCGTGAGCCGTTACAAGAAGTTTGAGTGGTTTTATGAAGATGTGCTGGGCAAGACCATAACCCCCGAGGAATCAGAGGAACTTGGCAACCGCTTTGCCGAATATGTGCTGGACGAACTGCGCCGCTGCGAGCTGATACCCGGCATTCAGGAAACGCTTGATTCCTGGCGCGGCAAGCTGCCCATGTTTGTCTGCTCCGGCGCGCCGCACGAAGAAGTGCTGGCCGTGCTGCGCGAGCGCAAGCTGGATGGCTATTTTGACGCCATCCACGGCTCCCCGCCAGCCAAGGCCGTGCTGCTGGCGCAGATTGTGAACAGGCAGAAGCTTGACCCCGCCGATGTGCTCATGGTGGGCGACGCCCCCACAGACAGGGACGCAGCCGAAACCGTGGGTACGCTGTTTTACGGCGTGGGGCCGGAGCTCAAGGGCGGCTCGTTCCCCTGGGGCGAAGACCTCACGGGCCTGAACGCCTGGATAGCCTCCCGCGTCTAGGAATCCTGCCTGTTGGCAGATTTGCAACTACTTGTAACCACTACTGAACGTCCTGCCTTGCAACGCGGGGCGTTCGCTCATATACGCCGATGAAAAAAATAGTTCTTGCTCTGCTGCTGGCCTTGACTGTGGCCCTGCTTGTGACCGCCTGCGACTCCGGCAAAAAGGAAGAAGGCGCAAACGGCAAGCCCGTTGCCGAATCCTCCCCCAGCGCGCCAAAGGCGGAAACTGCGGTTCAGGCACAGGCTGTGGAAGAAGCAACCCCGCCTCCCAGCCCTGAAGAGCTGGACAGGGCAGACCGGCTGGTGGCTTTTTCCAACGCTGCCTCGATGGCTCTGGCAACCGGGCGTTATGCCCAGGCCGATGTGCTGGCGGCCTACACCAAGTATTACCTGGCAGAGTGGCAATTGGCCAAACGCCCGGAGCTGAACACGGATCAGGATACCGCCCCTGCCCGCCGCCTGACGCCTCCGGTCAGCCTTTTTACTCCTGAGCAGACCCAAAAAATGGCCGCCTGCGTGCAGAGCATGAATAAAGCCATCGTAGACATGCGGGCTGATTATCGCCTGCTCGAAAAGTACGTGGCCGACGAGAGCATTCAGGATAACGGCATCAAGGGCAAGGCCCTTGCTGCGGAAATACTCAAGGAACATGCCGCCTTTATTGTTGCCCGCGATGCCTATATGGCGATTGTGGAGGGCGAGGCTGCCCCGGCAGAAGATATCTTGCTGCGCAACCACCCGCTTAAACGGCAAATTCAGGCTGCGGAACGCATTTTTGCCGTGTTTGGCAAAACTGCAACCCTGCTTACACCCGGCAAGCCGGACAGAGATGCGCTTAAGGCCCAGCGTGACGAGCTTGCCGCAGCCATTGCAGACGGCGGGCGGCCTCCCTTTATGGCAGCGCCGGAACTGGAGCGTCAGTACCGTGCTTTTCTCAAGCAGGCCGGCAGCTACGCGCAACTTTTTGACCAGGGGCTTGAAGAAGAATTTTACGTTCCTGTACGGTTTGAAATGAACAAGGCCGCTCTGGCAACCCGGGCCGCCTACAATGATTTTGTCAAGGTTGCCAACCAGATACGCTGACGAGTCAATGTTCTGACTGCCTACGTTGATTGTTTTGTAACATGCTGTAGTTTAATGATTAAGTTTGTTTGGCAAGACCTTTGCAGATTGAATGTAAACGGGTGTCAAATACCCGAATATCCATCTGATCTGGAGGTTCAGCATGTTTTTTTTGCTGGGAGGCCACGATAAAAAAAGCCGCAAGGCCGAGAGAACTGTGGGCATTTCTGACGCAACCGCCAGAGTGCGTGAGGTTTTTCTGGCCGGGCGCTTTCCTGTGGTGACAACACATCAGGTGGAGGGGAGGCGTATTGCCAAGGTGCTTGGCCTGGTCTGTTGCCGGGGTTTTGACTCGGACGAAGCCTTTTTTGGCATGGCGGCAAGGGCCATGAACAAGGGCGCACAGGCTATTGTGGGCTATAATGAAAACGTGGCCTTTCATCCCGATGGCAGTAAGTATTTTTCCTGCTTCGGCACTGCCGTAATGTTTGAGTATGACCCCGCCGACCCGGAAGCATTGCCGCTCATGCTGCAACAGAAATTCAAGGCGCAGGAGCAATCCGGCCTCAGCGAAATTATCTGATCAGGCTGGTACTGATATATGCCAAAGCCCCCGCTCAAGGTGAGCGGGGGCTTTGGCATTTGTAACAGGTGCAACGTTGAATGCTATTTATGGGTGTCCGTTTATTTTTTGATAGTGGGCGTGAGTACTGTACTACAAGAGTTACGATTATTTTTATGTATAGCGTAATAGTATGTTTTTGTATCATGCTGTTAATAATAGATAAAAAATATAGTTTGAAACTATATAAAGTATTGATAAATGTAAACGATAAGTATGATGAAGGTTTGAGTCGTCTGTAAAGAGTATATTCTTATACTTTGAATGGATAAACACTGTAAATTTGCAATAGTTTTTTAGGGGCATATTATGAGACTTTCGATAAAACTTGTGTTTCTTGCAGTATTGTTGACGGCATTTTCAATAATTATTGGATTTGTTTCTGTTGTTGGAATGTCTTCTATAAATAAAGATGTCAAGGATATTTCTGAAAACTGGCTTCCAACAATCAAGTCTGTTGGTGAGATTAACAGTATGGTGAATGAATACAGGCGCAATGAGCTTGTTCACATCCTTACAACAGATGAATCATTGATGCGGCAGTATGAAAACAAGATACAGAATTTGACAGGCAGTATTAATGAAAAAGTTAAAGAATATGAAAAATTAATTACCGAACCTGAGGAAAAAATAGCATTTCCAAAGTTTCTTGCGGCATGGAAGGGCTATTTGGAAAATCACGCGAAGATTGAGGTTCTGTCCAAAAGCAACAAGACTGAAGAAGCTGTCAAGTTGGTGCTTGGCCCGGCCAGGGCGCAGTATGTTGAGGCCCTTGATCAGCTAAAAGTTATTATTGATATCAATAACAAAGGAAGCAAAACTTCATCTGCTGACGCGGAAGCTGCATACGAACGGGGGAAGTTGCTTACGATCTCGTTGATAATCGCGGTCATGCTCGCTGCCACAGCAATTTCCATTTTGATTATCAGGGGTGTAACAAAGCAGCTCGGCGAGGATCCCGGTTATTTGCATCATGTGGCATCGGAGATAGCCGCCGGTCAGCTTGATCTGGCATTTAAACCGTATTCCGGCGATGGCGGCGTTTACGGTGTGCTCATAAAAATGGTTGGCAATCTCAAAGCCAAAATTGCCGAAGCAGACAGCAAATCGCAGCAGGCCGAGCAGCAGGCTAAAGCCGCGCAGGAAGCAACCGCTCTTGCCGAGGAGGCAACCCGGCGGGCAGAGCGGGCCAAGGCGGAAGGCATGCTCCATGCGGCGCAGCAGCTTGAAGGGATCGTGCAGATCGTGTCGTCCGCGTCAGAAGCGCTTTCTGAAAAGATTGTGCAGTCCAGCCGTGGGGCTGACGAGCAGTCGGGCCGTGTGCGTGAAACCGCAACGGCCATGGAAGAAATGAACGCCACTGTGCTGGAAGTGGCCAAAAATGCCCAGCAGGCTGCGGATGTTTCGCATCAGACCCGGGAGCAGGCCGTGGAAGGCTCGCAGATACTCGACGATGCAGTTAAGGGCATTGAATCCGTCCACACGCAGTCCATTGCCATCAAGGAAGATATGGATGCTCTGGGCAAGCAGGCGGAGAGCATCGGCCAGATTATGGGGGTCATTGCCGACATTGCCGACCAGACCAACCTGTTGGCGCTGAACGCCGCCATTGAGGCCGCTCGCGCGGGCGATGCGGGCAGAGGTTTTGCCGTCGTTGCGGATGAAGTGCGCAAACTGGCGGAAAAAACCATGTCTGCCACGCAGGAAGTGGGTCAGGCCATTACGGGCATTCAGGCTGGCACCCGCAAGAATATCCAGAATGTCGAGCAGGTTGCTGTGACAATTGAAAGTGCAACCAACATGTCGGTACGTTCCGGCGAATCACTCAAGAAAATTCTTGAGCTCGTCCATCTGGTCAACGATCAGGTTCAGTCCATTGCTACAGCCAGCGAGCAGCAATCCGCCGCCAGCGAGGAGATCAATCAGTCTGTTGAGCAGGTGGCGACAATTTCTGCGGAAACCGCTCAAGCTATGGAGCAGGCTTCCGGTGCGGTTGCAGACCTGACGCAACAGGCTCAGTCACTCCAGCGGGTTATAGAAAAAATGAAAAATCAGGCTTAGTCAAAAGTCATTGGTAAAAGGAAAAGGCCGTTCAGAGATGGACGGCCTTTCGTATTGACGGGCTTTTGTTTGCGGCAGAGGGGGCACACCAGTATGTGCGGCTATCAGGCCTCGGGATACACCACATTCACCAGCGCCAGCCCTTGCGGAGGCGCAGTGACGGAGGGCACATCCCTGCGGTCGCGTGTGGCAAGCAGGGCGGGGATATCCTTTGGCGATACCTTGCCCTGGCCGCAGGCAGCCAGCAGACCCGCCATATTGCGCACCATCTGCTTGAGAAAGCCATCGGCAGTCACAATAAAGCGCAGCATGGGGGCGTGCGGCGGATAAAATTCGCAGGGGGGCATTGCGTGCAGCTCGGCTTGCAGCACCGTGCGCTCTGTGCTTTCCACATCCGTGCCTACATTGCGCAGCGCGGCAAAGTCGTGCAGGCCCGTCAGGTGGGGCAGGGCGGCGCGCATTCCCTCCACATTCAGGGGGCCGCATTTCCACACAAAGGGCGTCAGCTGCGGCGGCATAAAGGTCTGTTCCAGCCAGAACTGATAGGCGTAGGTTTTGCGCAGGGCATCCTTGCGTGCGTGAAAGTCCGGCGCGGCCTGCATGGCCTCCAGAACGCGGATGTCGCGGGGCAAAACGGCGTTGAGGCTGCGCCGCCAGTCCATGTTGGCCCGCGCATCGGGCACATCGCAGTGCACAACCTGCCCATGGGCATGCACGCCGGAATCGGTGCGGCCCGAGCCGTGGGCGCGTATGTTCTGCCCTGTGATGGTGCGCAGGGCCTTTTCCATCTCGCCCTGAACTGTGGGCGGCGGACTCGGCTTTTCCTGTATCTGCCAGCCGCTGTAGCAGGTGCCCACATAGGCGATCAAAAGCTTGAGGCGCATTAATCAGGTATCCTC
Organism: Desulfovibrio desulfuricans DSM 642; assembly: GCF_000420465.1. NCBI lineage: Bacteria > Pseudomonadati > Thermodesulfobacteriota > Desulfovibrionia > Desulfovibrionales > Desulfovibrionaceae > Desulfovibrio > Desulfovibrio desulfuricans. The sequence goes on from NZ_ATUZ01000013.1 coordinate 18,124, forward strand.
ATGCGGGTGATAAGCTCCGTAAGCTTGGCTGTCTTGGCCGGGGAAACGTAGGTGAGGATTTCGCCTGACTGCTTGGGCGACATGCCGGAAAGAATGCGGATGGCCACACGTTCGTCCATGCTTTCCAGAGCCTTGGCTGCTGCCTTGGGTTTCATCATGGAATAGGTGAGCACCAGCCGGTGAACTTTTTCGTTTTCAATGCCCCTGGCCTCGCGGATCATGTCCTGCATTTTCTTTTCAGTTTCCTGAATATCCTTGAGGCGCTGATCCATCTGCTGGCGCAGCACAAGAATGTCCTGCTGCTGGCGCGCCAGTTCCTGGGCCTTGGTATTGGGGTCGTTGGAATACGCGCCCTGAGGCTGCTGCACCGTGGGAACGGGCAGCGTGCCCGAGCTTTGCCCCTGCGGCAAGGGGGGCAAAAAGCCGTCGTTGTTGCCTGCCGCGCCGCGCGGCGGCAAAGGTGCGCCGTCCGTGCCCTGACCGCGTGGAATGTTTGCCGGGATGGGCGGTGCGCCGGGTATGGTCAGCGGGGCCGTTTGCTCTGCGGGAGCAAATGGCGATTGCCCGCCAGTGGGCGTCTGGGGAACAGGCATGTCCAGCGCTGCCGCGTGTGCGGCCTGCACGCTGCCAAGGCCGGGGATGGGCAGATTGCTCAGACCCAGGGCGTCCAGCCATTCGGATTCGCTGGCGCGGTTGGGTCTGGCAGAAACAATCAGGCTGCCGGAGGGGGCGGATGTGCCCGGTTCCGCCTGTGGGGCAGGCAGGGCCTGCGGTTCGGGAAAATTTGGAGAAAATGTCTGGCCGGGAGCCTTGGAAGCCGCCGCAGTTTCAGGTGCGCCGCCTGAGGCCGCTGTACGGATAAGCGGGGCGGGCAGGGCGGCATCGGTCACGCTGGTGGTTTGATCTGCATGGGGTTTGACCGCTGCGGCCATGCGGGCGGCGGCAGAACCTTGCGGGTCGCTCTGGCTCCTTTCAGTTTTGTCCTTGATGTTGTCTACAACAGAATCAAGGGCCGAACCCATGGACGAAAGTGTAGAACTGACGCTTTGCGCCAGGCCAGAGGGGGCCGCATCTGCAACAGGATCCACGGTTTCAGTCCGCTCCTGCCCATTGTGCGGCTCGTTCACGGCTACCGTGGCATCCTTGGGTGATCCGCCAAGCCAGGAGGGTACGGGCACATCCAGCAGCAAAAGGCCGAGGATGGTAAGCTTCATAAAGCAGAGCACCGCCAGCCAGCGGAATAGTTTAGAGAGCCGGAGCTTTGTAGCGGAGTGTGGCTGTTTCGTCATTGACGCGTTGCTCCTTCAGTTGTTCCTCACGAATATACTGCTGGTTTTGGCGCTCCTTGAGCTTTTCCAGCAGTTTTCTTTCAATGGCGCGCGCAGCCAGCAGTTTGCGGGCTTCGTCAACAAGCTGTTCGTGCATGCGGGCCTGCAAGGCTGCATTGGCTACATCGCCGCGCAATCCTTTTACATACTGTTCCAGCAGCCAGCGTTCCGCCTGCGGAACAAGGGCTGATTCAAACAAGCGGTCTTCGGTCTGTCGCAGTTCAGCCTTCAGACGTTCAAAAAGTGCGCGCGCTTCTTCCAGGAGATTCTGCTTGTTGGCCAGATCAACCTTGGCTTCTTCTTCAAGCTGTTCCCGGTAGTCGAGTATTTTCTGTAAGTTGAAACGAAAAGGCACGCCGCACCGCCTTGATTTTGACGCCCTGAATATCCTCAGGGGGAAACTGCAAACAGCGGGCCAATCCGCCTGCCATGCGGCGGAGGAAAAGGACCGTGCGGCTGACAGGCGGGCAAATGCCTATTTGATGTTTAAATCCGCAGCGTGGTTCACAGGGCCGCAGCCCTTGCCGGGGGCGTAGCTTTTACGCAGGGCAAGATTAAGAAATTCCTGCGCCCGGGTTACAGCAACCTGTAGGGGCAAACCGCGCCCAATCCCTGTGGCGATGGCGGCAGAAAGCGTGCAGCCCGTGCCGTGGTTGTTTTCCGTCTCCACCTTGGCCTGAGGGAGGTGCTTGGGCTGTTCGCCGGGTATGCACAGGCAGTCTGTAACAACGATGGAGCTTTCCATGTGCCCGCCCTTGATGAGCACTGCGCGCGCACCCATGGCAAGCAGCTTCTGGCCTGCGGCCTCTGCGTCTTCAAGGCTGTTGATGCTCATGCCGGTGAGCATTTCCGCCTCAGGGCGGTTGGGGGTCAGCAGGTCGCAGCCGGGCAGCATTTCTTCCACCAGCGCTGTCACGGCGTCTTCCTGCAACAGGCGGCTACCGCTCTGGCTCACGGAAACAGGGTCAACCACAAGGGGGAAGTCGCGGTTGCGCAGTTCGTCCGCAACGGCGCGGATGATGGGGGCAGAAAAGAGCATGCCTGTTTTTGCGGCCTTGACGGAAAAACCTTCAAGCACCGTGCGCAGTTGCAAGCGCACAAAATCTGCATCCGGCGCATGAATTCCTGTAACGCCCAATCCGTTCTGCGCGGTCAGGGCGGTGATGACGCTCATGCCGTAACCGCCGAGCGCCATGATCGTTTTCAGGTCAGCCTGAATGCCCGCGCCGCCGCCGGAATCAGAACCGGCGATGGTGAGGATGTTGGCAGGGGTATGCATAAAAAGCCTCTCATAAAAAACTGCGTACGAATTTAGTTACTATACCCCGCCGCCCGCCGGGGTGCAATGCGGGCAATGTCTGCCTCGTATCCAGAAACTCTCTGGAAAATGTCTTCACAGCGCAGGGAAGCAATGCTAGCATTTACGCGCAATAAACGGAAATAATGGCCTGGTATGCCGTTTTTGCGGCGCTCAGGGCTGTACCCGTTGTGCCACGGCCCATGCCTGCCGCAGTAGGAGAATTTTATGAAATTGGAAAAAAAGCCTTTGGACGTGCCGGACATAGTGAATATGCCCAAGCCCCGTCCCGCCCGCGCGGGCGCGCGCAAGGCCGTGGTGCTGGCGCTGCTGGCGGTTCTGGCCCTGGGCGGCGCGACCTACTGGCTTACACGCGATAAATCAACCCGCGACCAGTGGAAGGACCAAGCCGCCGACATCATAAACAATGCCACCAGCGGCACTCCGCTGGCCGGTGTGGGTGATGTGCTGCGCGATGCGCCCCCGCCACCGCCCATTTCTGTTGTCAGCCCGCCCACTTCCCCCGGCACACTGGCCGGGCAAACAGTGCAGGGCAGCGTGGGCGCGCCTGTGGATGGCTTAACGCCCGCCGGGCTGTACCCGCAGCAGAACGGGGTGCAGATGCCCCAAAAGGTGACGGAAGACAGCCATATCCGCATGGAATTTGTGGAAGATCTGGCGGCCTTTGTTGTGGCCCGTTTCAGGCCCGGCCCGCAGAGCGGCACACTGAACGTCAGTGTGCAGGCGCTCAATCAACGATACGGTGCAAAGTTTGCCAACGTCACGGACGGTAAGGGCGGGCGCGAAGCCCTGCTGCGCTATGCCTTTCATCCCACCATGCTGCGCGGGCTGTATACCCTGTATGCGGATCGCTTTCTGGATGCCGTCAACCGTGATGCGGCCTCCAAGGGTTTTACGCCTGAACATATCCGCCAGTTGCACATGGCGCTGGCCGGGCGTCTTGTAATTCTGGCTGGCGCACTTGAAGGCGTGGCCTCAGTTCCCAACCTTGATGCCCGCCTGCGTGAACAGGACAAAGCCGCGCAGGGTGTTGTAGATATCAACGCCCAGATGGCCGAAGCCGTGTTCGCGGTAGACCAGCTGCGCGAGAACAATGCTCCAGAAGCGCAGATATCCACAGCGCAACTGCGGGTGGACGGCCTGAGCGCCCGGTACCGCCGTGCGCTTGAGGAACGTGCCGCCTTGCAGCGCACCTTGGTTGCGGCCATACGCCAGAACGGCGGGCAGACTCTGGACGATGATTCCCTGTTGTTTGTGGCCCAGTGGGTTGACCGCCGCCTGCGCGCGGACGCTCAGGCCCTTGCCTCGGTGCAGGCCTCGGCGGGCGTGTTGCGCGATCTGGCGCGGCGCAGTGCGCAGGCTGGAACAGGCGCTCAGTTCCAGCCGCAAACTCCTGCACAAGGGGCGGTTCCTGATGGTGCAGCCCATGCGGCCCCTATTGCGGCTCCCAATGCCGCACAAAACGCCGGGCATGTGCAGACCTCCCCTCAGCTGACCCCGCCGCAGGGGCATGCGACCCCCGCACTGCCTGCGGAAAACGCGCATGGCGGTGCAGAACGTGCGCCAGCCCCCCGCGTGGGCGGTCAGCAGTAATGGGCGCAGCAGTTCTTTTTGTTGGCGGCACACGCAGCGGCAAAAGCGGTCTGGCCCAGCGCTGGGCCGAGGCGCAAGCCCCGCAGCGGCTGTATCTGGCAACGGGCCGCGAGGACGATGAAGAGATGGCGGCGCGTATTGCCCTGCACAAGCAGGAGCGCGGTCAGGGCTGGCATTGCCTTGAGGAGCCGCTTGATCCGGCTGGCGCTCTGGCATCGCTGATGCCTGCGGCCCAGCCCGGCGGCAAGGGCCCGGGGGTTGTGCTGTTTGACTGCGTTAGCCTGTGGGTAGCCAACCTTATGGCTGCGGACATGACGGAAAGGGATATTCTTGACCGTGTGGAGGCTCTGGCCGCCAGCATTGCGGCCTATCCACTGCCGCTGGCGCTGGTGAGTGTGGAAGCGGGCCTTGGCATGGTTGCCATGTCGAGCCTCGGACGTCGTTTTCAGGATACGCTGGGTCTTGCCAATCAGGCGCTGGCCCGCGTGTGCGGCACGGTACTTTTTGTAAGCTGCGGTCTGCCCCTTGTGCTCAAGGGCCAGTTGCCGGAGGAAATATGCTGAATTTTGTTGGGTGGACTGCCAGTGTGGAAGCGGGTGCAAAATCGGGCGGCAGGGTCTTGGCTCGTGTGCCTTATTATTTCGCAGCGGCCCTGCTATGGGCGGCGGTTGTGGTGCAGTCCGGCTTTGCCTTTGCCGCAAATGATCCGCGCCAGTGCATTCTGGAAGCTGGCGGCGCTGTAGACAAGTCTGACGTGACCGCTTTTGAGCGGCAGGTGGATGTGGACGCGATTCTTGAGCAGGCGCTGAATCTTTTTGTGCGCCGCGCGCAGGATCCGGAAGCGGCAAAGGATCTGCCGCCCATGGTTGCCCTGCTCTTTACGCAGGCAGCGTCCAAGGAGGGCAACGTGCGCTCCCTGCTGCTGAACGAAACCCGGGCCTTTGTGCTCAATGGTATTTCTTCCGGCGCATTTGCTGGCCGCAAGCCCTCGGGCAATACCGCGCAGGGGCTGCTTGCCCCTCTGTTTGCCGATGCCTCAACCGGGCGCAAGGAAATCAAAAACGTGGGGCAGGCCCGACGCGATGGCGATGGCTGGCTTGTGCCCTTTGTGGTGCATGATGGCGGCAACGGCGAATCCTATGGCGTGACGGGCCGGGTGACATCCGCTAACGGCGAGATGCGTCTGACCTCTGTAGCCAATATGGAATCCCTGCTGCGCAAGGTGGCGGCAGAAAGCCGCGCTGTGGAGCCGTAGCAGAATCTGCTGACTGGCGCGACCAAGCACCAGCTAGGAATAAAAAAAGGGAGCCAGATGGCTCCCTTTTTTTATCGCTGATTTTTTATCGCTGTCGCCGTGCGCTACTGCGCAGGCTGATTCTTGTCGTCATCGTGCTTTTCGGGTCGCAGAATGCGGCTGATGGGCAGCGCCGTAGCCCGGCCGGAGAAGATTTCTTCCGCCGTGGCGGCAAGGGCCTGAGGCAGCACTTCATCCACATGGTCAACAAAAACGATCTCCAGGTCGCGCAGCACTTCGTCCGGCACTTCCTTGAGGTCTTTTTCATTATCGCGGGGCATGATCACCTTTTTGATGCCGCTGCGGCGCGCTGCCAGCAGTTTTTCTCGCAGGCCGCCGATGGGCAGCACCCTGCCGCGCAAGGAGATTTCGCCGGTCATGGCTACATCATTGCGCACGGGAATGCCCAGCAGGGCGGAGGTGATGGACGTCGCCAGGGTGATGCCAGCCGAAGGGCCATCCTTGGGCGTTGCGCCAGCAGGCACGTGCACGTGGATATCTATCTTGCGGTGGAAGCGGGGATCAAGGCCCAGCACTTCGGCCCGCGAACGCACATACGAAAGGGCCGCCTTGGCCGATTCCGTCATGACTTCGCCAAGCTGACCAGTGGTCACCACATGTCCAGAACCGCCCATGAGGCTGGTTTCCACCAGCAGAATTTCGCCGCCGCGCTGATTATAGGCAAGACCAGCGCACACCCCGACCTGAGGTTCGCTTTCGCGTTCGTCATGGCGGTATTTTTTTACGCCCAGCATGGAAGGCAGGCTCTGGCGCGAGATGTTGACGCACTTTTCGGTATCATCGTCTTCCACAAGCTTGATGGCGGTCTTGCGGCACAGGGCGGCAATTTCGCGCTCAAGGTTACGCACCCCGGCCTCGCGCGTGTAGGAGCGGATGATCTCGAGAATGGCGTTGTCCGACACGCGGATGTTGCCTTCCTTGAGGCCGTGCTCCTCCAGCTGGCGGGGCAGCAGGAAGCGGCGGGCGATGTGGCGTTTTTCCGTTTCAAGGTAGCTGTTGAGCTCGATGATCTCCATGCGGTCAAGCAGCGGCACAGGGATGGAGTGCAGCGAGTTGGCCGTGGTGATAAAGAAAACCTTGGAAAGATCATACTCCAGATCAAGGTAGTGATCCATGAAGGTATTGTTCTGTTCCGGGTCGAGCACTTCCAGCAGGGCCGAGGCGGGGTCGCCACGGTAGTCGGAGGTCATCTTGTCCACTTCGTCCAGGCAGAAGAGGGGATTGTTGAACTTCACCCGCTTGAGGGACTGGATGATCTTGCCCGGCAGCGCGCCCACATAGGTGCGGCGGTGCCCCCGGATTTCGGCTTCATCGCGCACGCCGCCAAGTGAGAGGCGCACAAAATCGCGCCCGGTGGCGCGGGCCACGGACTTGGCAAGCGAGGTTTTACCCACGCCGGGGGGGCCGACAAAGCAGAGGATGGGGCCTTTGAGCCCCTGGGACAGCTTCTGCACTGCAAGGTATTCCAGAATGCGTTCCTTGGGCTTTTCAAGGCCAAAGTGGTCGCCGTCAAGAATTGCGCGCGCCTTTTCAAGGTTGATGTCTATCTGCTTGAGGTCGTTCCAGGGCAGATCCAGAATCCAGTCCACATAGTTGCGCACAACAGTGTATTCCGCCGCAGAGGGCGGCATGCTGCGCAGCTTTCTGGCTTCGGAGAGCGCCTTTTCGCGCGCTTCTTCCGGCATGTCGCGGGTCTTGAGTTTTTGCTCTATTTCGTCAACTTCGGCCTGGGGGTCGTCATCTCGCCCCATTTCCTTGTTGATGGCCTTGATCTGCTCGTTGAGGTAATATTCACGCTGGTTGCGCTCCATCTGCACCTTGACGCGGTTCTTGATGCGCTTTTCAACCGTGGCAAGGGCCACCTCGCCCTGCAAAAGCTCATAGGCAAGCTCCAGGCGCTGGGTGGCATCGTCGATCTCAAGGGCTTCCTGCTTTTTGCGGTAATCAACCTTGAGATGCGGGATGATGGCATCGGCCAGAGGGCCGATTTCCTGCAAGGCAAGAATGGAGAGCACAGCCTCCTGCGAAATTTTTTTGTTGTTCTTGCCGTATTCTTCAAGCGCCTCGTGCACGGCGCGCACCAGAGCCTCGCGCTCTTCAGGGCGGCTCTGCTTTTCGGCGCGGCGGCGCACGCCCACCATGGTGCACTGCTCGTCTTCGTGCAGGTTTTCCCACGTGGCGCGGTACACGCCTTCAAACAGCACCTTGATGGTGCCGTCGGGCAGGCGCAGCATCTGAAGCACCTTGCTGACCACGCCCACAGGCGAAAGATCCTGAGCATCGGGCTTTTCCAGCTCCGGCTCGCGCTGGGCCACAAGAAATATCTGCTTGCTGTAGGTGGCCTGTGCGGCTTCGATGGCCTTGATGGAGGCCTCGCGCCCCACAAAGAGCGGCATGATGGAGCGGGGGAACATGACCACCTCGCGCAAAGGCATGATGGGCAGTTCAATGTAAGCGTCAGAGCCGCGCATGTCGTCTGTCATAATTCTCCCCTGAAAAAAAAGCCGGACGACGGTCTGCGCCGTCCGGCGGAACTTGGAGCATTTTTCTTTGAAATGGCAGCTTCAGGCGAAGCATTCTGCGCTTGCCCTGCGGCTGGTTGGCCGTTTTGGGGGCGCAAAGGGGTCGCCTTGCAATCATTTCTCAGCGCGGATTTGAGGAAAACCCGCACGGTGCGCCGCAACAATAATGCTGCCAACGCGCCAGCTTTAACCTGCGGGGTCAACCCATTGACGGTACCCCTTTACGTGCCTGCTGCATGGCAGACAGCGCGCAATTCAGGCGGCTGGCTAAGAGGCCTTGTCGCCCCCGGCCTGGGCCTTGGACGTCTCGGCGCTTTCGGCCTTGTCGCCAAACAGCAGCACCGGTTCCTTGCCCTTGTCGATAACAGCCTGATTGATCAGGCATTCGCGCACATTGGGCAGGGAGGGCAGCTTGAACATGATGTCGAGCATGGTGCGTTCCATCACGTTGCGCAGGCCGCGCGCGCCAGTTTTGCGCTCAATGGCCCTGGCGGCAATGGCCTTGAGGGCATTTGGCGTAAAGCGCAGGTCAACATTCTCAAGCTCAAAGAGCTTCTGATACTGGCGCACCAGAGCGTTCTTGGGTTCGGTGAGAATGCGCACCAGATCGGGTTCGTCCAGTTCGTCCACATGGGTGATGATGGGGATACGGCCCACAAATTCGGGGATAAGGCCGAACTTCACCAGATCCTGCGGATGCACCTTGTCGAGCAGTTCGCCAAGGGGCATTTCCTTGCTGGCGCGCACCTTGGCGCCAAAACCCATTGCGCCTCCGCTCATGCGGCCGCCCACGATCTTGTCCAGGCCCACAAAAGCGCCGCCCACGATGAACAGGATGTTGCTCGTGTTCATGCGGATAAATTCCTGCTGGGGGTGCTTGCGCCCGCCCTTGGGAGGAATATTGGCCTCTGTACCTTCAATGATCTTGAGCAGGGCCTGCTGCACGCCTTCGCCGGAGACGTCGCGCGTGATGGAGGGGCCATCGCCCTTGCGGGAAATCTTGTCGATTTCGTCAATATAGATGATGCCCTTGCTGGCGGCTTCCAGATCGTAGTCCGCATTCTGGAGCAGCTGCACCAGGATGTTTTCCACATCTTCGCCCACATAGCCAGCTTCCGTGAGGGTTGTGGCGTCAGCAATGGCAAAGGGCACGCGCAGTACGCGGGCCAAAGTTTTGGCAAGCAGGGTTTTACCGCTGCCCGATGGGCCTACAAGGAGGATGTTGCTTTTTTCAAGCTCAACCTCGTCGCCCAGGGCGCTGGCGTAAAACACACGCTTGTAGTGGTTGTGTACCGCTACAGAAAGGATTTTCTTGGCGTCGTTCTGTCCGATGACATACTGGTCAAGACGATCCTTGATTTCCTGGGGCGAAAGAAGGCGTTCTTCGCTCTCGGGGCTTTCCATCTGGTCGCGGGCGATAATTTCGTTGCAGGCCTTGATGCATTTGTCGCAAATGCTGGCGCCGTCCTGCACGATGAGATTGCGAACCTCAAGCTCAGTGCGCCCGCAAAAGGAGCAGCGCAGGGGTTCGCTCACCGTAGGTTTATCGTTCTTGGCCATATTACTCGCTCTTTTCCTGAGCCATTTCATTGCGCGATACAAGCACGCGGTCAATGATGCCGAGTTCCTTGGCTTCCTCAGGAGTCAAAAAGTTATCGCGTTCGGTAGCTTTGACAATATCCTTGTAGGGACGGCCCGTGTTGTCGGCCAACATGCGGTTGAGGCGTTCCTTGAGGCGCAGCACCTCGCGCGCATGGATTTCAATATCCGTGGCCTGACCCTGAAAACCGCCCGAAGGCTGGTGAATCATGATCTGACTGTTGGGCAAAGCAAAACGCATGCCAGGCTTGCCAGCGGCCAGCAAAAATGCGCCCATGCTGGCGGCGCGGCCCATGCACACAGTCGCCACCGGCGAAGAGATAAAGCGCATGGTGTCATAAACGGCAAGCCCGGCGGTAACAGAGCCGCCGGGGGAATTTATGTAGAGATAGATTTCTTTTTCGGGGTCTTGCGATTCAAGGAACAGTAACTGGGCGCAGATGAGGGAAGCAACGGTATCGTTGACCTCGGAGCCAAGCAAAACGATGCGGTCCTTGAGCAGACGCGAATAGATGTCATAGGCCCGCTCGGAGCGGCCTGTGGTTTCAATAACCATGGGGACAAGCGACATATGAGCCTCTTGGCACGGCGTGTGGGCCGGTTAGGTGCGGTGTTGCCGCAAAATAAAACCAAAAGGCGGCCTTAAGGCCGCCTCCCTTATACTTCAGTTAGTCCTGAGCGCTGGCGGGTGCGCCCGGCGCGGCGTCGCCCTCGGCTGGCGCCTTGGGCTCCACTTCGGTCACCTTGGACTTGGCGTAGATCAGATCCATGGCCTTGTCGGCCAGCATGCGGTCACGCAGCACAAAGATCATGCCCGAGCGTTCATAGCTTTCACGCAGGGTCTTGAAATCTTCGCCAGTACGCATGCTCATCTGGTAAATCTGAGTGTTGACCTCATTGTCGGTAACGTCAAGTGCTTCTTTCTTGGCAACGGAGAGCAGCAGAACCTGCGAGCGGGCCAGTTCGTCAGCCTGGGGCTGCACTTCGGCGCGCAGTTCGTCCATACTCTTGCCAAGGGAATCAATGCTGCGGCCCTGACGTTCGAGGCGGGAGGCCATGTCGCCCAGCAGGGTGCGCACCTGGGTGTCAACAAGGCTGGGCGGCAGTTCAAATTCAACCATCTTCAGCAGACGGTCAAGCAGGGTCTTCTGCGCGGCGCTCTTGTTGAGGTTGGCGCGGCTCTGGGTATAGCTGCCGGTGATGGCTTCGCGCAGCTTTTCCACGCTTTCAAGGCCAACGGTCTTGGCGAGGTCGTCGTTCAGTTCAGGAAGCTTGCGCTCCTTGATGGCGTGCACGCGCACCTTCATGGTGACGGTTTTGCCTGCCAGATCCTTGGCAAGAAAATCTTCGGGGAAGGTGATCTGGCCTTCGCCTTCTTCGCCGTAGCGGATGGTCTTCACCAGGGCTTCAAAATCTTCAAGGGCCTGACGTTCGCCAAGGGCGAGGTCAAAGCTTTCGGCCTTCACGCCTTCCAGTGGCTCGCCGTTTTCAAAGGCGGCAAAGTCGATGGTGGCAACCTGACCGTCCACAGCGGGGCCAGCGCCTTCAACGGGCACAAGCTCGCCACGGTCGCGGCGGATGCGGTCGATAACTTCCTGCACTTCCTTTTCGTCCACGACCACTTTTTCCTGCTCCACTTCCATACCTTCATAAGGAGGAAGGGTGAAGGAGGGCAGCATTTCAAACTCGATGCTGTATTCGTAGCCCTGACCGCGCTCAAAGGTGCCCTTGGCATCCACGTCAACACCTGCGAGGGGCGAAACGTCGAGCTTCTGCATCACGTCGTTGATATGGACGTTAATCAGATCCTGGCGGGCTTCTTCATAAATCTTGTCGCGGAAGCGCTGTTCGATGACCGACGCCGGAACCTTGCCCTTGCGGAAACCGTCCAGCTGCACCGATGTTTTGTACAGCGCCACGGCGCCCATGATGGCTGCTTCCACTTCCTGGGCTTCGGTGGTGATGACGACCTTTTTTCTGACCGGCGAAATGTCTTCTGCGCTATATTCCACGAGGGACTCCTTTTCTTGGTGAGGTAGATGGTGCGAGAGGGGGGACTTGAACCCCCATACCAATGGTGCTGGATTCTAAGTCCAGTGCGTCTACCAATTCCGCCACTCTCGCAAAGCGTGTTTCCATAGCACACTTGCCGGTGGGCTGCAAGCCGTGAGCGGCGCGCCTGATGCCGGGGCTGTGCCGGGCGGGAGGGCGTTAACCGAAAATCTCCGTCATAAATAAGTCGCAATGGCGGTACGGCAAGCATTTTTTTAAAAAAAAACTGGCCGAAATCACCATCCCGGTGCGGAGCACGCGGCGTGGGGACGGCATGCGCCATATGCCCAGCTCAGCCCCGGTCGCGCCCGTGCGGCATCAGCGCAGCACCAGGGCTGCGCCGTCAGGCCTTGGCGCAACAACCTTGCCCACCTCGCAGGCCAGATCACCGCCAGCCAGCAGCATTTCGCGCGCCTGCGGCACCATCTCTGGCGGCACGGCCAGCAGCAGCCCGCCGGAGGTCTGCGCGTCAAAGGCGAGGCTCGTGAGCGCTTCGTCCACGCCATCTTCCACAAGAGTGGAACAGGCCCAATATTTTCTGTTCAGGTGGCTGCCTGCGGGTATAAGCCCATCGCGCGCGTATTCAAGAGCGCGCGGCATGAGGGGCAGGGCCTCGGCATTCAGTACCACGGTAACGCCTGAGGCCAGGGCCATTTCAAGCGCATGCCCGCCAAGGCCAAAGCCTGTTATGTCTGTGGCGGCGGCGATTTTGAGGTCGCGCACAACGCCCCCGGCAACACTGTTGAGGCGGGAGCACCAGCGTGTAACCTCGGCCTCGCTTTCTTCGGCACCGTCCCAGCGGGCCTTGACCGCCGTGGCGAGCACTCCTGTGCCCAGCGGTTTGGTCAGCAGCAGGGTCTGGCCCGGTTTCAGGCCATCGTTGCGGGCCATGTGGGAGGGATCTATGATGCCCGTGACCGCCAGACCATATTTGAGTTCCTCGTCCTGCACCGTGTGACCGCCAGCCAGCACGGCCCCCGCTTCGTTCATGGCGTCAAGGCCGCCGCGCAGGATGTTTTCCAGTATGTGCTGCGGGTCGTCCTCTGCCAGAGCCTGCGGAAAAAAGGCCACGTTCATGGCGCTCCACGGCTGGCCGCCCATGGCGTAGACATCCGAAAGCGCGTTGGCGGCGGCAATACGGCCAAAGGCAAAGGCATCATTGACAATGGGCGCAAGAATATCCACGGTCTGCACCAGGGCGCAGCCAGGGGGAACGGTCAGCACAACGGCGTCTTCGTTCCGGGCGCGACCAGCCAGAACCCTGGCCTCAAGGTCAGGGCGCGTATCGGACGGCAGGCCGCGTAAAAGTCGCTCCAGGGCCCCTGGAGCCAGCTTGGCGGCTCAACCGGCCGCGCGGGCTTTTTCCAGCAGTTTCATGCTGCGCTCCCTGGTAGTTTTGTGTTCATCCGCCAAGTATGCCTTCTTGAAGGTAAAAGGTCAAAATATGACATGTTGACGACAGAACCATTATAATGTGCAATGCCGAACTGGTGTACCGGGTTTTACCGTCAGCGCAGGGTGCTGAAAAAATTAAGGAGACGACCATGATTGCGCGCCGTAAATGCGATCCGCTTCTTTTTTTGCAGATGTTGGTGCTGGCCTTGGGGATGCTGTTTCCTTGGCACGCGCAGGCGGCCATGCACGATGGTTTTGTGCATGTAAGCGACAAATGCCAGAATATTATTCAGGAAATACGCTATTTTTCTTCCTACAACTTTGTGGGAGAGCGCATCAATGGATATCTCGCACCCCGGGCAATCTTGACCGAGCCAGCGGCGAATGCCCTGTGCAAGGCCGCTACGGCTGCGGAAGAGAAGGGCTACACTCTGAAAATTTATGACGCCTACCGCCCCCAGTCGGCAGTGGATCATTTTGTGCGCTGGGGCATGAACGCCGCCGACACGCGCATGAAGGCGATTTTTTACCCGCAGGTAGACAAGGCGCGGGTGTTTGATCTGGGCTATGTTGCCACGCGCTCCGGGCATTCGCGCGGCAGCACGGTAGACCTCACCCTCGTTGACAGGCAGAGCGGCAAAGAAGTGGACATGGGTACCCCCTTTGACTTTTTTGGCGCGGCCTCGCACCACGGGGCCAAGGGGCTGAGCCCGCAGCAGGAGGCCAACCGGGCTGTGCTTCTGGGCCTTATGGAAAATGCCGGGTTCAAGCGCTATGAAGAAGAGTGGTGGCACTACACGCTTAAAAATGAGCCTTACACGGATACCTATTTCAATTTTGCGGTGGAATAAACTGAGGTTCCTCGCATAACTACGGTGGATTTCTTCTTTTCATGCATAACCTTGCGGCGTAGCATGCTGGGCAATGTTCCACGAAAGGATATGCCGTGAAAGTTGTCGTTTGCGCCAAGAAGGATCTTGCAGGATGTGTCGCCCTTAACAGGCTGCTGGCAGCCATTGCCCCTAGGCACGATGTTTTTGTGGTTCTTTCAGATTACGTGCTGGACGCGGAGTGCAGCAATGCCTACGCGGCAAGCCTTGTGGCCCATGAGCGGAACATGGTGCTCGAGCACATTCTGCCCTGGCTGGAAACCCGCTTCGCTCATGGCAGTGCGGCACGGTGCCAGACCTATGCGGGCCTGAAAAAGCGTTACGGCATTGATATGGAGATGTGGGGTCCCATGCGGTCGCCCGCCTCCCGCCAAGCCATGCGCGACCTTGCGCCGGACGTTGTTATCTCCTGCCGCTACGACTACGTTATTCCCACGGAAGTCATAGATATGCCCCGGTTTGGCACCTATGGCATGCATCCCGGCGCGTTGCCTGATCTGCAAGGCCTGTGCAGCCCTTTTCGGGCTATGGAGCATGGCAATGAGCGCTCTGGCTGCACTCTTTTCCACCTTGACGCAGGGCTGGATACCGGCCCCATCGTGGAGATCGGCTGGTGGCCCATCAACTACGACCGCTCCCTGCTGTGGAACTTTGTGCATACCTATTTTGCGGGTATAGACGCCCTGCTGCGCCATCTGCCGGAACTGGAGGCGGGGCGCGAGCTGACAACCCATGTGCAGAGCAGCGAAGGCCGAAAATATTTCAGCTATCCCACCGAAGACGAATTCCGCAGGTTTATCCAGAAGGGCGGGCATATCGTTCTGCCTGAAGATTATCATGAAGTCCTGTCGTGGTTTTTGCCCGGCGGTCTGACTGATCCCGCCATGCCCGAACTGCGGGCGCTGGTCAGTTCGCTGGAGTCCTGAGCCGCCATAGCAGGTGGAACAGCAAGGAAAGCGCGCAGACGATGCCGCCCATGAGCAGTAGCGCGCTGGCTGGAGCCATGACGGTTATGGCAATGCCAAACACCACAGGCCCCGCCACTTGCCCCATGCGTTCCAGGCCACGGTAAATCGAGGCGGTCTTTTCGCGGCCCAGGGTTTGCGCCGAAGCAAGGGTGAGAACGCAGATCATGGATGCCGGAGCAGCAAGGCACTGGGCCAGCCCAAGGGAGATGACCGCAGCGGCGGCTCCAGCCATATTTGTGGCCGTTGCCGCAATGAGCAGCGTAATGCCTGAGAGCAGGCCCGTGAGCGTCAGAAACAGGGATTTGTCTTTTCTGTGATCTATCCATTTGCCAAGCAATGGCCCCGCCGTAATAAAACACAGGCCGTAGAGCATGAATATGCGGCCAATATCCGACTGATCCACATGGGCGTTTGCCAGCCTCAGCGGCAGCAGATAGTGCAAAAATCCGGTCAGGCACATGGCGGCGGGTATGCCCACCAGCCAGAGTATCATGTGCATGCGCGGGTCTTGCAGCAATTGCATGCAGCCTGAAAACATGTGCCCATGCGCGGCGGTCTGCGCACCAGAGTCCTGGCCGACCGCGCTATCGGAACTGCTTGCTGCGGCCTCCGCAGGTTCCTTGCCGAGCATCACGGTGAACAGCGCCAGCAATATTGTGCAAGCCCCGGTCGCCAGCACCGCCTGAAACGAGACATGATCCGCCAGCATGGCCCCCGCTGCGGAGCCGCAGATGCTGCCGGAAAATATGCCAGCGAACACGCTGGTGAGCCCAGCCCCTGCATTGGCCTTGCCCAGGGTGCCGATCTGCCCGGCCATGAGCACAAGGCCAAAGCCGAAGCCTGTGGCAACGCGCCCCAGAATGAGCAGGTGCAGGCTGTTGGCCATGCCGCCCATCATCAGCCCCACAGCCGCAGCCAGAGTGCCTGCGGCAAAGACCTTTCGCCAGCCGTAACGCAACGAAAAGCCGCCGGAAAAGAGCAGGGCAATGCCCGCGCTGACCATCTCTGCCGAGATGGGCAGGCCGATGGCCACATCGCGGCTCAGGCCCATGAACGGTTCATACAATTGGCGGGCCAGCAGCGGAATGAACGATATGCCCATGTCGTAGCCCAAAAAAAATACAAAGCCAGCTGCCCGCAATGCCTGCACGGCGAGGGAGTGGTGGCTGCCCCCAAGGGCGTTCGCCGCAGCATCTGGCGGCAGGTTGCGCTGCGCGATAAGCCCCAGCAGTTTTGAAAGCTCCAGCAACAGCAAAAAGCTGATGAGCAGCGAGGCCCCAAGGTCAAGGGCCAGCGCCGATATGCGGGTTGTGATCGCCTGGGGCTGCACGGCCAGTTGCAGGCGCAGCACCTCCTGCTTTTGGCGGAAGCGGCTGGGCCAGTAGGTGCTCAGTGATTTTTCAACAGTGAGCGTGGTGTCGGGCACGTGCCCGGCAGAGGCTACAGCTTTGCCTTCAGGCGTCAGCAGTTGTGCACCCGCAAGCTCGCTGTTGGCTGCAAGCAGCTGCTCAAGCGCCTGATCCTTGCCGCGCAGGCTGGCAATATCCACGCCCTTATGGATGAGGTATTCAAAATCGCGCCCGGTGCCTTCGGCGAGGATGTCGGCCTTGGTGCGTACGGCCTGTTTGACAAAGGTGTCGAACAGTACCAGCGTGCCGCAGGCGTAGAGCAATTGTGATGTGCCGATGATGACGAGCAGCATTCTGGTCATGCCTGAAAGGCTTGTACCCACCGCGCGTTGCCCGGTCAGCAGGCCAAGACGCCCGGCCAGAATCAGCCCCGCCACAAGGCAGGCCGCTGCCAGCAGCAGGGATGACAGACGCAGAAAATCTTCTGTAGCCGCATTGATGGGCTTGCCGTCAATGTCCACCAGCAGGTGTCCCACAGGTGTTTTGTTGTTCAGGGGAATGCTCAGGCGGTAGCCATCGGCGGTTTTGATTGCGCCTTGCGGGCCGTCTTTGTCTTCGCTGGTTTGGGATGTTGCACCGGAGGGCAACGTGCTATCAGCTTTTGAATCTTGGGCTGGCTGCACATAGAGCGTGGAACCCCTGGCATCAATAATGGTCACACGCTTGATGCCCGCCGCGCTCTGACCCAGTTCCGCCAGCATTTCGTCCATTCCGGCGAACGAAGCCAGCGGCTTGCCAAAGCGCATGCCGCGTTCAATATCGCGGGCCAGACGTTCAGCACCGCTGCGATAGCCGGAAAGCACCATGTCGGTTGCCAGCGTATTCAGCGTGGAAACCGAGAGCAGCACGTTGAAGCCCAGAGTGACCAGCAGAACTCCAAGCCCGAGCAGCAGGGCATTGATGCGCAGTTTGCGCGTGGCGCGGATAAGCACGGAAAATCCTTAGGGTGTACCGGGGTGCGGCTGGCTGATGGTTTCGTGCAGTTCGTCCGCCGTTACCAGCACGTCAAAGGGAAAGTCAAAGCCGATGGCCTTGGCGGTGCCAAGGTTCAGGGCAATGGAAGGTTCGGACTGGTCAAGCATGGGCAGGGTGCGCGGCTGCGTGCCACTGAGTATAGCGTGGGCCTGCCCGGCAAGAGCTATGCCGCTGGGGCCGAAATTCCAGGTGGAAAAGCCCATGAGCGCTCCGGATTTGACATATTCCGACCCGTCACGCGCAAAGGTGGGGATCTTCCACTGATTCAGTTTTTGCAACAGCGGGGCCATGCCCTCGCCGCCGATATCAAAGCAGTTCAGCGGGCCGATAAAGAAGGCGTCCATGCCCTGTTTATGCAGTTCATCCAGCCCCTTGCGGCATTCTTCAGCACTTTCGGTGGAGGAGAGGCCATCGTAGAGCACAAGGGAAAATCCCAGCTCCGAGGCAATGGCCTGGGCATCGCCAAGTGCCGCGTAGACGCGGCCTTCCTGACTGTTCTGGAACATGATGCCCATTTTGTGAAAGCGCACCACATCGTAAAAAACGCGGAACATGGAAGACCAGCGGTCAACCTCCACCCGGCAGGTGAAGTTGTCCACGCCGGAATCTTGCGCGCTTTTGACAACCCCGGCAGCCACAGGGTCAGCCATGCCCATGCCCAGAATGGGCAAACGGCCATCGTTGACGGCCAGCAGCGCCTTGACCGCCGCCGTGCCCATGCCCACCACTAGGTCGAGATCCTTGCGCTGCAAAAGCTGTTTTGCCATTTCAGGCAGGCGGCGCATCTGCGCTGGTTCCCAGCCGGGGCTGAAGCGCGCGTCAGATGGGTATTCGCAGCGTATGTCGTCATACTTGCCCATACCATCGCGAAAGGCGCTCCAGGTGTTGTCAAACAGCCAGAACGGCCCGGCCTCGAGATAGCCGATGCGTTTTACAGGCGGATTGGCGCAGGCGGGCTGGCAGAAGACGAAAAACAAGCCGCCCAGAAAAAGCATGGCAAGAATCAGCGTGGCGATGCGGGGAAAAAGAGCGGTTGCATGGGGGCATTGCGCCTGGTTTTTCTGCGGGCGCAGCAAAGGGCATGGGCCATTGGCTGTAATTGGAAAAAGCATGCCTACTGCGCCGCGTGAAAGAGTGTGTTCATCAGAACCGTATTCCTATGCAGCCTAGCAGCCCTTGGGCTTTTTGGGGTTCGAGGCGAGGACAAGCAGCAGCCCCACCAGGGGGGTCAGCAGAACACTGGCAAAAAAGTTACCCCAGAATCCCAGCCGGGAATTGATGCCCAAAAGCCCGATCAGCAGGCTCATGCCCAGTATGAGAGCGAACAATAGCACAGCGGGCCTCCCTTACTGTCTGACAGCGCCGCCACGGTGCGGTTGCAGCAGTGTTTTATTCAACCTCTGGATGTAATCCGATACATTTTCTCCGGGGGCGATCCAGCCTGCCCCGGTGGGGGCTTGGGCGTCGGCAGACGCGGCAGAATCCTGCTTTGCGGAGTCGTTACGCGGCCCGTACTTCGGCGCATACTGCGCCCCTGATTGGGAATCGTACTGAATTTGGGGGCGCAGGCCGGAATGGGAATTGGGGCGGAACGGGGGCGTTCTGCCGGATTCTGGCCGCATCTGCCCTGGCTGATTTTGGCCAGGCCGCATATCCTCGGGCCGCTTCTGGTCTGGGCTGACCGAATCTGTTCCCGACATATCTGGTTTGGCAGGCGTCTGCTGGGTGCCCTGCGCGGGAGCCTTGGGGGCCGCCCCCTGATTGCCCGTTTTGCCAGCGTTTGCAGTATCTGGCGCGGCTGCGCCTGTGGGCGAATCTGCATTGAGAATAACAGGTAGGCCGTCCTTGCCGCCGATCACTACCACCTTGGCGTTGGACGACGTGGCAAGCTCCTTGGTGGCCTGAATGCCTTCATAGCGCAAGAAGTTCTGCGTCATGTTCTCGTTGACAAGCGCCTGGTAGGCCTTGATGCCTTCGCCTTCAATTGTCTTGCGGCGGGCCTCCTGCTGGGCTTCAAGCAGAATGTACTTGTAGCGCAGGTAGTCCTGTTCCGCTATGAGCTTGCGTTCAATGGCCTCGCGCAGCACTTCGGGCAGAGTGATGCTTTTGACCACAAAACCCTGAATAAGAACGGGGATGCGCCCCATTTCTTCCACTGCGTCCACCAGCATCTGGTCTTGCAGTTCCTGCCGCGCGGTGGAGTAGAGGTCGTCTGGCCGATAGCTGCCGATTGTTTGCCGCACTGCGGAATTCATGATGGGAATGACGACCTTGTCGCGGTAGTTCGGCCCGATCTCCTGATGCAGGTTGGGCAGGCGGTCGCGGATGATCTGAAAACGCAACGAAATCTGCACATTGATGGTCAGGCCGTCCACGGTCAGCACATCAATGTTCTGGGTTT
This sequence comes from Desulfovibrio desulfuricans DSM 642, assembly GCF_000420465.1. Classification (NCBI taxonomy): domain Bacteria; kingdom Pseudomonadati; phylum Thermodesulfobacteriota; class Desulfovibrionia; order Desulfovibrionales; family Desulfovibrionaceae; genus Desulfovibrio; species Desulfovibrio desulfuricans. Next base: position 37,889 of record NZ_ATUZ01000013.1, read on the forward strand.
CTTCCTGCACGCGCACATCATAGATATACATGATGTTCCACGGCTGGATGAAATGTATGCCTTCCTCGTAGGTGTGCTGCAACTGTGTGCCGCCGCGAAAGCGCGCGTACAGAACGCCCAGCTCGCCGGGCTTGATGGAAATGACAATACTCGGCCAGAGAAACAGGAGCAGCAGCGTTGCGACAACGCCCGCGACTATGATCCGCAGGCGATTGCGGCGCACCATTTCCCGTATGTTTGCACAGACGCTTTTCATTGATCCAACCGATAGGTTTGCTGTGTATATTGCGCGGAGCCGCGCCAGAACATATCAAGCGTATAGTCTATGCACTGCCTTTCAAACAGAATGCAGCGTTCTTTGTCGTCTTCCGTCTGGCCCATACAGATATTGTAAAGAATGGGGCACATATCAACATTGAGCACAAATTCGCCAAGATTGGGGCGCGAATGGATTCCCTTGCGGGCGTGGTGCACGAGGCTCTTGACGTATTTGTTATTGCAAACCTGAATGCGCTGCCCGTAATCGTGGTTTTCTTCGTAGCATTTCAACCTGTTCTGAATGGTCTGCATGTTCTCCGCAGCATTCACTTCAGAGGGCAGGGTGTCGCGCACATTGTTGTACAGTTCGCGCACAAACTGGATGTTTGTATTGCCTGTAAGGTCTTTGGCCTCTGCCTTGGGCGTGGCGCACAGGCACAGCAGGGCCGTCAGGAAGAGGGCAGGCCGCAGAAAATGGCCGGTCATGCCTGCGCCCCTTCGCCTGCGGGTTCTTCCACAAAGCCGCCTTCGCGCATGGTCAGCACCCTGTCGGCCACATGGAAGTAGCGGTCGTCATGGGATATGGCCAGGATGGTGCCGCCCTGACGGATGATGTCAGGCAGCAGTTCTTCGTAAAAATAGCGGCGGAAAACAGGGTCGAAATCTGCGGCCACTTCGTCAAACAGGTAGATATGGCGCTTTTCAAGCAGCGCGCAGGCCAGGGCAAGGCGTTTGCGCTGCCCGGCGGAGAGATCAAGCGTGGAAAACGTGCCGTCTTCCAGCAGGCTCACCTTGGTTTCCATGTGCAGGGTGCGCAGCACGTCCGTGAGCTGGGCCGGGGTGATGTTCAGGCCGAGGGGGCGGGAAAACAGGTGATAGTCTGTAGGCACAATGGTGAAGAGGTTGCGGTAGGATTCCATGTTAACGTCGGAAAGCATGACGGTGTTCAGGAACATTTCTCCGCTCTCGGGCGCATACAGCCCGGCCAGCACCTTCATGAAGGTGGACTTGCCCGAACCGTTGCCGCCGCGAATAAACACCAGCTCGCCCTTGCGCAGCTCAAAGCTGTCTACGGTAATGCCAAAAAGCCGCATGCCGTTGCGGTCATGGTAGTCAAAACGCACATCGTGCAGGGCAATGGAATCAAAAGATGGCACTATGGGGTCGGCCTGCTGCCATCGCGCCTTGACGCCTGCGTTTTCAAAGGGCTCTGTCACTGCGTCTATCTGCGCTTCCACGGCTGCAAGTTCCTGCAGGCTCATTTCTACCTTTGCCATCATGGGCACTGACGTAATCAGGCTTATGAGCGGGCTCAGACTGAACATGCACAGCACCAGCAGCGAGGAGGTTTCCGACGTTTCGAGGTTCAGAATCTTGGGCATGATAAAAAGTATCAGCCCCAGAATCAGCAGATTGAACATGGCAAAAAATGATATGCCAAGGGCGTGTCTGTGCTCGGTAGCATCGCGGGCTTCTGATGCCACAGAAAGATCAGGGATGATCTGTTCGCCAAACAGCGCCGTAGTTTTGGGCTTGTGCATCTTGAGCTGCTGCAGCCCGGCGTAGAGATCGCGCAGGCCTGCGCAAAAGCGCTGGTCGGCCTGCATGGCTGGCCCCATGTGGGCATGCACCTTGTTGATAAGGTGCAGAAAAATCCAGAACCCCATAGCAAGAAAAAGAAAAACACCCAGCGTACCGGGAATGGAGACAGTCGCCATCTTGGCAAAAGAGAGCACCACCATCACCGTGTTGGCCGAGGCCGCCACCAGCATGCGGGCCGCTTCAACAACCATTTCGCGTCCGTCAAGCAGGGCGGATTGGATACGGTTTTTGTCCAGCTTTTCATATTCCAGCAGGGAAACGCCGCGCAGCTTGGCGGCAATGCGCATGCGCCATTCCATGATGCCGCGCAGGGCAATCTGCGCCGAGCGCCCTGTGATGTAGCGGAAGAGAAAATAAAAGGAGGCGAGGCTCACCATGAAAGCAAGAAAGGTGCTGAATTCCAGCCCGTCTTCAGAAAGCTGCTGCAAGCCCTGAAGCACCGAAAAAACGGCAAGCCCTTGCATTATGCCTGAGCCGAGGCACGCGGCGGCAATTTTTTTGCCTTCCTCGCCGGCCTGTTCCCACAGAAGTTTCAGAAAAAGCGATTCTTTCAGTTGCAGCATGTGGTTCTGTGGCCCCGGTGTTCAGGTGCGCCGCGCATTACAGCATGCCCGACGGTCTTGTATGCGCCCCTTTGCAGTGCAGGGACTCTGGCTAATCAATCGTCAACGCTGCCTCAGCGGCCAGCCTCGGCCTTTGCCAAGGCCTGGGATTTATGCTCTGGCGGCCAATTTTGGCATACGCGCGGCTGTGAGCGGCGGGCGTAATAGCCAACACTTCCGTAAGGGCCAGTTGCCTGGCCCATACGGAAGGCTCCGATTCCCGAAACCGTCAGAGATCGCCGATATTAGGCCGCGTCTGTGCCCGCTTCTTTGGCGGGGGCTTCAGCGGCGGCTTCGTTCTTGGTTTCTTTTTTCATCTTGTTCTTGATCTTGCCGACGAAGGTTTTGCCTTCTTCAACCTTTTCCTTGAAGTAGGTCTTGGCTTCTTCGGCATTGAAATCAATCAGGTTGCCGCCCTTTCTGAAATGGCGGTCAAAAACCCAGCCAAGGGCATAGGTGCTGGCACCGCCCATGATACTGATGGTGGCCGCGCCCGCGGTGAAGCCAATGACCGGAATGCTTTTCAGCAGCGAGGCGGCCAGGGGCACGCTTGCCGTGGTCAGCAGGCCGCCGCACAGCGAAGAAATGATGGATTTGACGCGTTCCTTTTTGAATTCAACGCCGTGGGCCTGGGCCAGCGCGTGAATAAGCTCAATCTGGAGGGCGGAGAGGCCCAGAAAATCTACAAGGGGCACCGGCACAAAACCAAGGCCGATAGCGCCGTACACACGCTTGCGGATGATGGCGTCCACCACTTCTTCCGAAGGGCAGGCGCGTTCGCACGTTTCCGTTTCAGCAGTGGTTTCGGCCTGGCAGGCCATCTGATCTTCAACGCCGTCGACCTTGTTTTCCAACGTATCTTTTGTCATGTGCAACCTCGTTGTGACCGGTTTCAGGGTTACGGGAATTCTATTGGGTAACGGCCGTTTTATCAACGCCCGCCAGTGTGACGTCAAAGAGTTCGTCTGCCGAAATGAGCAGAATCAGCGGCAGATCCATGCCCATCTTCTGGGCAGTCACCAGATTCAGCGCAATCTTGGGCGTGTAGGCCGCTGTTTCAAGCTGGGTATTGGGCGGCAACAGGCCAAGCTGGGCGGCAATATGGTCAGCATAAAATTTGCCAAGAGGAACATAATCAAGGGTCGAAAGCCCCATCAGCGCGCCCCTGCGCACATGCACGCTGCCGTCGCGCGCAAAGGTCTTGATGTGGTGGGCGTTGAGCGTGTCAAAGATGGCCTGAGGATTGGCCTGCGTCCAGTCAAAGCAGTTGAGGGCCGAAATGTAAAAGGCATCCACGCCAGCGGTCAGCAGCCTGTCCACGCCCCTGGTACACGATTCCATGCTCTCCGCCTTGTCCAGAAAGGGGTATTCCACAAGGGTAAAGCCACGCTCGCGCGCAACTTCGCGCGCTTCCCGCACGTTGGAGTATGAAAGGCCCTCGGGGCTGTCGTGATACATGATGCCAAGGCGAAGAAAGGGCAGCGCCTCATGAAACAGGGCAAAGACCTTGAACCATTTGTCCTTGGTGTAGCGGATGGTCAGGTTGGCGGCGCCCTTGCCGGTGGCGCGGTCCACAATGCCAGCGCCCGCCGGGTCGGCGACGTCAACGCTCATGATGGGCGTTTTGCCGTTGTTTTCAGCCAGCAGGGCCTTGGTGGCCTCTGTTCCCATACTGATGATGACATCGATATCCGGATTTTGCATCAGTTTGCGGGCCTCAGCGCGGTAAACGCTCTCAGAGGCATCCCAGCCGGGGCTGATGTACAGTTCGTCCGGCAGGGTGATTCGGTCGGCAACCCCGCGTTGCCTCAGGGCCTTGATGATTTCTTTTTGCAGCAGGGTAAATTCCCAGTACGGCCCGGCTTCAAAATAGGCTGCAACCTTGGGGCGCGAGGGCTTGGGCTGGGCTTGTGCCGGGGCTGGCGCTGCCATCTGTTCCACAGGCGCGCGGGGGGGGGCTGCCTGCACATTTGCGCACAGGCATACTGCGCAGCAAAGTGCTGCGGCAAGTGCGGGGAAGAACGATCCGAGGCTGCTGCTCATGGAACAAAATACCCTATGATGCGTTCTTGGTGACACAGAGTGTCCGCCGCTCGGCGGTTCTACCCCAAAACTGGAGTGGAGTTCTTCCAAAATCCGTGCAGAGCAGACAAACGTTTTTTTATGGTAATCTGCGCTATTGGCGGCGTTGGGCCATCCGGAATTTCACACGGGCGCAAAACCATGCGCGCATGTTTCAACATATCAGAGGAAAAGCGGTATCGTCCACATGAATTTGGGGCGCGCATCGGCATTTCTGCATGTTTTTTGGCGGGTTGCAGGGATCAACAGGCAAGGTGGACCACGACGTTCAGGCAGGGGCTATGGGCCGCAACGCTGCACTGGTAACCATCTGTTGTTCTGATGTCGCGGCTTGTCCACTGCCCGCCACCCTCAAGCATTGCAGCCATGCCGTGAACAGCATTTGCAGTGAAGGATGCTATCCAGCCGCTCTCTTGCGGCCCGGTGTGCACGCTGAAGCTTTGCAAGGGCATGCTCAGGCCCATGCCCACAGCCTTGATTACGGCCTCCTTGCGCGTCCAGCAGCGGTAAAAGGCCGCTTGCAGTTCCCCAGGGGGCAGGGACAGCAGGTCTTTTTGCTCCTGCGGATGCAGCTGGCTGGTCAGCTCCGCCGCATCGGGCAGAGGGCGCATCCTTTCCACATCAATGCCCACGCTTGCGCAGCGGCAAAGGGCCACCCACACCATGCTGCCCGAATGGCTGATGGAAAAATCAGCGGATATTCCGGGGCAAAAGGGCTTGCCGTAAGGGGAGCGGGCAAACTCTGCGGCACTGTTCTGCCCAAAGGCGGCGAGCAGCAAACGCCGCGCCAAAGCTCTGCCTGCCAGATGCCGCGCCGCATCTTCTATGCGTACGTAGCGCCCGGCCTCCTGCTGCTCCTGCGGGGAGGTGTGGGGCGCGCACAGGCTGGGCCAGTCCGCAATATTCTCAAGCTCCAGGCCAACGCACAAAATGGATTTTTCCGGGGCGGACGGCGCGCGCCAATTGCAAAAACGTTGCGCCAGCACCGCCTAATCCGTTGTTTGAAGGGTGCGGGTCATGTGGTCTGCCAGTTCCTGCCAGTGGTCCTGAACGTAAAAATGGCCGCCGCTGAAGGTGCGTACCGTGCATTGCGCGTCTGTCAGGTTTTGCCACTGCAGGGCGTCAGCCTCGGTAACGAGGTCATGGCTGCCGATGGTGGTGTGGATAGGCAAGGGCAATGGGCTGTAGGGGGCGGGCTGCCAGCCCTCGATGGCCATAAAATCAGCGCGGAGCACAGGTTCAAGGTAGTTTCTGAAATCCTGCGACTGCGCAATCTCGGGCGGGATGCCGCCCATGCGGGCTACGTAGTCCCACAGCGCGCCTGGGGGAAGCTGATCAACAGGGCGTGAAATCCCGGTGCGCATCAGCCCTGGCGTGGTGGCGGACGAAATGAACAGGGCCATGGGCAGGGGCAATGCCGCATCGCAGGCGAACCGCGCGCAAAGAAAGGCCAGCAGGCCGCCCATGCTGTGACCAAAAAGGGCATAAGGGCCAGTGTGGGCGGCGGGGCGTATCTGCTCCAGCAGGTCGCGCCCCATGCTTTCCATGTTGGTAAGCAGCCGCTCCCGGCAGCGGCGGCCTTTGCCTGGCAGCTCCAGAGGTCTTATGGTGATCCATGCCGGAAAAAGCTCGTTGAACCTCGCATAAAAGGCGGTATTGCCTCCGGCGTGAGGAATGCAGAAAAGTGTTGTAGCCGTGTGTTGCATGTGTTGCATGTGTTGCGCCTACAGTTCAACCCATCCGGCATCGTCATCAAGTTTTTGGATGATGATGCGCGAGGCCTGTTCTTCGTGTCCAATGCGGGCATGCATCTGCTTGAGAACAATATTGCCCTCGCTGATGCCGCAGATTTCCAGTTTGCCGATGTCATGACCAATTATGTACTTGAAGCGCTTGCCATAGCCGCTGAGTTGCGCCTTGGCCTTGTCCACAATGGCAATGCCCTGCTTGAGAGGCAGTTGAAAATGGTGCCGTACCCGCGAAACAGGCATACATTGATACAGATAATAGGGGTTCACCCCAATGGAAAGCAGGCTGTTCATCAGTTCGGCAATGTCTTCTGCTCTGTCGTTGACGCCGCGCAGCAACACCGCCTGATTGTTGATGGTGGCCCCGCACAGACGCAGTCTTTTGATGGCCTCGGCCGAGGTGAGCGTGATCTCGCGCGCATGATTGTAGTGCGTGGCAATGTACAGAGCCTTGCGCTCGGCAAAGGCGCGCAGGGCATCCATGAGGGCATCGTCAAAGATACGTAGCGGATAGGTGACCGGAATGCGCGTGCCTATGCGCACAAAATCCACATGGTCGATCTCGGCCAGCCCCTCCAGCATTTTTTGCAGCACCGGGGTTGCCAGCGTCAGCGGATCGCCACCGGAAAGAATGACGTTGTTGATCTTTGGATGGTCGGCAATGTATTGCAGCGCCCCGGCAAAGTTGCGCAAGGTCTGCTGGTTGGAGTGCCCTACAATGCGGCGGCGAAAGCAGTGGCGGCAGTGCATGGCGCAGCATTCTGTTGTGACCAGCAGCGCAGTGCAGGCGTATTTATGCAGTACGCCATTGCCCTTGTCGTGCTTGTCATCACCATAGGGGTCGGCAGTGGTCGCGCCCATGGATCCGGCAACCACCAGTTCTTCCGCATCAGGAAAGCACATACGGCGTATGGGATCGCTGGGATCGTTTTTATCTATAAGGCTCAGATAATAGCGGGGAATGTTGACCGGGTGCACCTTGGCGACTTCACGAAGTGTTGCTTCCTCTTGTGGACTGAAGGTAGCGTATTGCTTCAACTGGTCGATGGTGACGACATTGTTGGCAAGTTCCTTTTTCCAGTCAAGGCATTTCCAGCAAGGTTCAGCGTCCATTATTCCGGCCTCGGTTTGCGGATGGATTTCTGTTGTTCAGACGTTTTGGGCGTGCCTGAATACCCGGATACAGAGTTATTGTTGAGGAAATGCATTCGATATCCGGTTTTTGTTCTGTTGGTGAATTTACGGCAAAAACTGTCCAAAGTATATGTAAAACTTGCTAATATACAGGCTGTAAGCTATTTTGCCCACCATGTTGCACTAAGCGCATTAAAGCCGCAGTGGGGGACGGAATGGCAAAGATTGTGCCTTTAACCGGTTGTCAAAAAGAACTGTGGCTCTCGGCAAAAGCGGCGTTGTCCGACTATGCCGAAACCTCCATCCGGGGCTGTTATCACATTGGCACCCTGCTCGATCCCGATCTGTTGCGCCAGGCCATCAAGCGTACCCTGCATTTCACGCCTCTGCCCGCCGCCTCTCTGTGCCAGGATGAAGCCGAGCCGTACTTTCTTGTGGGTGAGCCGCAGGAGCCTGATTTCAGGGTTCTGGACGTTGCTGCGCAAACGGACCCCGCCGCCGCTGCCGACCGCATGATCGACGAGTTTTTTGAAGAGCCGGTCGAAAATCCCCTTATGCGCTACGCCCTTGTCATCACTGGCGAGGCAAGCTGCATCGTTGCCATGAAGTGCTCGCACGTGGTGCTTGACGGGCTGGCGTTCTTTTTTCACATAGCTGTTATTGCGGACGTTTACACAGCCCTCGCGCGCGGAGAAACGCCAGACCTTGGCGAGCCGTGCTCCTGCGAAGAAGCCTACCTTGAAGATCAGGCGCACTGCGCCTCGCCGCGTTTTCAGAAAGACATGGCCTTTTGGCAGGAACACCTCTCCCGCCTGCCAGAAAAACGCCTGCTGCGCGCCCTGCCGGGGCGGCCCGATGTGCTTGGCGAGAGCCGCCACCAGAAGTTTGTGCTGTCAGAAAAAGCCTCGCGCGAAACGTCCGCGCTCATCGCCGCCCACAAGGTCAGCCCCGCGGTGTTTTTTACGGGCATCTACGCACTCATCGTGTCGTTCATGAGCGGAGAAAAGGACATTGTGGCTCTTGCCCCCGTGGCCTATGGGGAGCGCAAGGTACTGTACCGGCGGCAGGGGGCCATGATGTCGCTGCCGCCCCTGCTGGTAAACGTGGCCGCGCACGATACCTTTGCAGGGTTGCTGGAGGCCGTCAGCGCACAGAACGGCTCATTTTACCGTCATGTGCGCACGCCTTACCAACTGGCTGCCCGCCAGCTTGAAGGCAAAAATTTTGCCTTTCTGGCAGATACCTTTGTCAATTTTCTGCCCAATACACCTCCCGGCACGCCAGAATTCCCGATTGTCGAGGCGGAGCAGCGGCACAGCGCCAAGGAGCCTATCCTTTTCGGTACCCTGGTCATGCAGGAGCTGCGCTCGGGCTGCTTTTCGCTCACGGTGCGCAACAGCCGCAACCATCTGAGCAACAGGGATGTGGAGCGTTTTGTCGCCCGCGTTGAGAGCGTCGTGGCCCAGCTTGCCGCTGGCATTGAGCCGCCGCAGCTTGACTACCTGCTGGATGAAGAAAAGCGGGAGCTTGCGCAGTGGCGCAGCGGCCCTGCCAGAAAGTACGATATCCGTTCCCTGCCCGAACTGTTTGACGCGGCGGCGGATGCCTTTGCCGGGCGCGTTGCCGTCAGGGACGAATGGGGCAACGCCCTTTCGTACGCGCAGGTGCGCGAAAATTCTTTGCGCTGCGCCTCGTGGCTGGCCGGGCAGGGCGTTGGGCGGGGCGGCATTGTGGCTGTGGCGGCGCAGCGCACAGCCAATTTGCCCGAAGTTGTGCTGGGCATACAGCGGCTTGGCGCGGTCTATCTGCCCATAGATCCCAAGGCCGCACCCGACCGCATGGCCTATATTGTGGAAGACGCCGGGGCAGACATCACGCTTGATCTTGCCGATCTTGCCTACCGCCAAGCCCCCATAAGTCCCTTGCCGCAAGCACCTCTGGCCGGGGATGGAGCCTACCTGATCTATACCTCCGGCTCCACGGGCAAGCCCAAGGGCGTGCTGGCTCCGCACGGCGGCTTTGCCAACATGATTCAGGGGCAGGTCGAGCTTTTTGGCGTGCAGGCCGATGATCATGTGTTGCAGTTTGCGCCGCCCATTTTTGACGCCTCGCTGTCGGAAATGTTCATGGCTCTGCTGGCTGGGGCCGCCCTGTACCCGGTGAGCGACCAGTGCCGCAACGCGCCCTGGACGCTGCGGCAGTACATGATTGATAACGACATCACCGTTGTCACCCTCCCGCCCTCGTACCTCAATCTTTTTGAGGGAGAGCCGTTCCCCGGATTGCGTGTACTCATAACGGCGGGCGAGCCGCCGGTGGTGGGCGATGCCCTGCACTATGCCAAGGGCCTGCGTTATTTCAACGCTTATGGCCCAACGGAAACCTGCGTCTGCGCGACTATGAAGGAAGTTTCGCCCTTTGAGCCGCAACCCATCGGCGTGGGCAGGCCCATCCCCAACGTGACGCTTTCCATCCGCACTGCCGAGGGGCGCGAGTTGCCCGCAGGCATGGCGGGCGAGCTGTGGATAGGCGGGGCAAGCCTTGCCATCGGCTACCACAACAAGCCTGAAATGACGGAGCAACGTTTTATCCACATGCCGCAGGAAGGAAACGCCCGTTTTTACGCGTCCGGCGATCTGGCCTTGTGGTCGGACAGGGGCGAAATCCTTCTGCTGGGCCGCGCTGACGATCAGGTGAAGATCCGTGGCAACCGGGTGGAGCTGGCCGAAGTGGCCTGCCTGCTTGAAAGCTGCGAAAGCGTCAGTCAGGCGGCGGTGCAGGCCGTCAAGGATGCGGGCGGTCAGGCCAGCCTTGCGGCTTTTTTTGTGCTGCGGCCCGGCGCATCCATAGAATCGGTGGTTTCGTGGAGCAGAACAAACCTGCCCCCCTACATGGTGCCCTCGGCCTGGCATGTGCTGGAAGCCATGCCCCTTGCCCCCACAGGCAAGATAGACCGCAAGGCGCTGCAAAGCCTTGCACGGCGGGGCGATGCTCAGGGCGGCAGTGACCGTAAGCCCCATGCGGGGCTTCTGGAGATTTTTGAGCGCGTACTTGGCCGGGCCTATGATCCCGAAAAGAGCTTTTTTGCCCAGGGCGGCAACAGCCTTAACGCCATGTCGTTGCTGCATGCCATCCGCAAGACCTTCGACGTTGATATTTCCTTCCGCAGTTTTGTCAGCTGCGAAACGCTGTTTGATGTGGAAGCCCTGCTTGGCGGCGTTCGTGCGGAGTCGGCCCTTGCGGGCATTGAAAGCGCGCCGCTCAGCACCGGGCAGTTCCGCATCTGGGCGTACCAGCAGGTTAACGAAGGCTCCATCGACTACAACATGCCCCTTCTGCTCGAACTGCGGGGCGACAGAACTGCGGATTTTTTGGAAGGTCTGCGCAGGGCCGCCAACGCGCAGGAGCTTTTTCACTGCACAGTGGCGGGCGATATAGACAATCCCCATTTTGCGCGGGGCAAGGGCGAGGTCTACCTGTGCAGCGTGGCCATTGCCGATGCGCGCGAAGCAGCGGTATTTTTTGACCAGCAGATCCACACGCCTTTTGATCTGCGTGTGGAGCCTCCCGTGCGCCTTGTGGCCGCAGTTTTGCCGCAATGCGTTCAGGTGCTGGTGCTGGTGCACCATGTGGCGGGTGATGGCGAAACCCTTGAAATCCTGCTGCAAAATGCCTTGCGTTATTTGCGCGGCGAGCCGCCCGTGCGCGGCCTGCTGGCTGTGCAGGAGGCTTTTTGCCGCAGGCAGGCCGCCTATGCGGCATCGCCAGCCTGCGCCGATGATGCGGCCTACTGGCAGGCGGTGCTTACGCCGCCAGTACCCACGGTGAATCAGGCCGCAGGGGCCGCCAGTCGCAAGGGCGCCATGATCGGCGTTGATCTTGATGCGGAAACCGCGCAGGGATTTGAAATTCTGGCAAAAAATTCTGGCGCGAGCGTGCTGGCGTGCTTTGTGGCCTTGGCGGGGCGCGCGCTCTGCCGCCGTTTTGAAAGAAAGGAGCTGTTGCTGGGTGTGCCCATGGGCCTGCGCGAAACGCAGGACGAATTTTGCGCTGCCGGGTTCTACGTCAACACCGTCCCCCTGCGTGTGCGCCTTGACGGCCTTGAAGACAGCGCCGCCGTGGCCGATGCCGTCCGGCAGATGCGGCAGGCCATTGAACACAGCCGTTACTGCGCAACGAATATTGTGCCCGAATTTTTGGCAACGCATGCGCATTTTGAACCAGTGGGAGTTCCGGGGCTTGAACTGAACAGGCTGGAGCTGGAATTGCGGGCCAGCAAGCTCACAGCCAGTTTCACCCTTGTAACGGGCACGGCATCGCGCATTGTGCTGGAGTATGACGCGGGTTGCATTGCCGATGCCCCGGCCCTGCTGGATGATCTGGCGCAGAGCATGCGCCGCGCCTGCGAAGGCCTTGCCCGCCGCAATCCCCGGCAGGTACTGGCCGATGCATGGCGCGAGATCCTGCACCCCGCCAGCTCCGTGCAGGAAGAAAGCGACTTTTTCCGCGATGGCGGCGATTCCATCAAGGCTATCCAGATAACGGGCATTCTGCGCCGCAGCGGCATAACCGCCTTGAGCGCGCCGGATTTTTTGCGCAAGCCCCGTTTTGGCGATCTCTGCACCCTGCTGGAAAGCGCCGTCAGCGGCCCTTGTGCGCCGCAGGCAATGGATTACACGCCTGTTGTCCCTGGCGAGCAGGTTCCCCTGCTGCCTTTTGCCCGCTATTTCCTGGGTGCGCATCCCAGCCACTGGCAGCAGTTTTTCATGCTGCTGCCACTGGAAATTCGCGCGGACGTGCCAACGGCAACCATTGAAGCATGGCTGCAAACCCTGCCGGAATATCACGAATCCCTGCGCATGGCCTTTGTGCCGGATCATGCCGTGCTGCTGGCCGAACCGCAAAAAATAGCCCTGCACTGCCGCGATTTCGCCGATGCTGTGGAGCAGACAAGCCTGCTGCGCGAAGCTGTAGCGGAGATCACGGCGGGCCTTGATGCGGCATGCGGCAAAACTCTGGGGGCCATGCTGGCCCGGCAGGGCGAGAGGCGCTTCTTGCTGCTGGTGGGGCATCACCTTGCGCTGGACGCGCTCTCGCTTGAAACCCTGCGGCAGGGCTTGCTCCATTACTGCCGCACCGGTATTGCCCCGCATGAAGTGCACGGCCTTGCCTTGCGCGCCCGCGAGGTTGAGCGGCTGCGCGCTGCCGGGGCATTCCCGTCTGCGGAACAGCGCGTTTTGTGGCGGGCTGCCTGCGCAGAACCATGCGAACCCTTGCGCGCCCTTTTGCCGCAAGGTAGGGGCCGGGACAGGGCCGTCAGCCGCGCCCGTCTGTCCGCGCAGCTTGAGGGCTTTCGGCTGGAATACAGCACCGATGCCAAGGCCGATCTGCTAGCCGCGCTTGCCTGCGCCCTGCACGCCCAAGGGCAGAAGGAGGCGGTGCGCGTAACGCTTGAAAGCCACGGGCGCGATGAACTTTTGCCCGGATTTGACGCCAGCCGCAGCCTTGGCTGGTTTACGGCAGTTTGCCCCATGCCTCTTGAGCCAGCCCTGAACTGCGCGCAGGCCCGCGAAGCCCTTGGCCCGTGGCTGGCCCAGCATTTCAGCCCTGAAAACTGCAATGCCTATGGGTACCTGCGGCAGGAAAACCCTGCTGAATTTGGCTATGCGGCGCAGATTGCCTTTAACTATCTGGGGCGCGTGACGGGCCTGCCAGACGAAGAGGCCTCCCTGATGATTTCGGCTCTGGCGCCGGGGCTTGTTCCCGAGCTTGTCCACACCGACATGGAGGCGGACGCCCCGCTGGAACTTTCGGTCTTTTTTGACCAACAGGGCATCCTGCACCTCGGGGCGTGGTTCAGCCCGCAGTGTCTGCCGCAGGATTGGGTTTTCGGCTTGCTCCAGAGCTGGCTTGCCGCCCTGAAAACCCTGCCCGCCTATCTGCCGCAGCAGACCCTGGATGCCATTTTTGCCGCCTGCGGCTGCCATGCGGACGATGTGGAGCGCACCGCGCAGCCGGATGCCGGCCATGCGCCCTTGCTATATCAGTCTCTGCTTGCGCAATCAGGGGTTTACACCCAGCAGGTGGAATTTCATTTTCGCGGCCCGGTGGATATTTTTGCGCTCATGTGCGCGTGGGAAGCGCTCACCGCGCGGCACGAAAGCCTGCGTTCCCTCTTTCCCATGCCGGTGGAGGGCGAATTTTACCGCGTGGTGTTGCGCAAGGGCCGCACCAGCCTTGAGTTCCACGACTTCTCCCACTTGCCGGAAGCTGAGGCCGAGGCAGAAGCACAGGCCCTGCTGCGCGCGGAACGGCAGCGCGGCTTTGACGTGCAGCGCGGCCCTCTGCTGCGGGCGCGGTTTTTCCGCCGGGGTGCAGACCGCGTGGTCATGAGCTGGTGCTTCCACCATCTGCTTATGGACGGCTGGTGCATGGGTGTGCTGCTGCGGGAGCTTTTTGCCCTGGCCGGGGCCAAGGGCGGGCCAGAAAACAGCCGTTTGCCGGAGCCTTTCCCGCTGGAGGCCTATTCCCGCTGGCGCGCGCAGTTTGATGAACGTGCGGCGCGGGCATACTGGGCCGGATTGTTGCAGGATTTCAGCGGGCCGACCGGGGTTGAGCTGGCCCAACCGGCTCCCCGCGCTGCCGCCTCCGGGGAATTTGGCGAACCGCAGACAGTGGAACTGGAACTGGACGCCGCCCGAAGCGCCAGCCTGCAAGAACTGGCAAAAACAGAGGCGGTGACGCTCTCCGCCCTTGTTCAGGCCCTGTGGGCCATTGTGCTCGGCAATGTCAACAATGGCTGCCGCGATGTGGTCTTTGGCGTGGTCACTTCCGGTCGTCCGGCGGAGCTGGCGGGCATTGAGTCCGCCGTGGGGCTGTTCATCCAGACCTTGCCGCTGCGGGCGCGCTGGACAGCCAGCGACTCCCTCGGTGCGCTGCTGGCCCATGTGAAGGAGCAGAATCTGCAACAGATGCGCTATGGCTATGTGCCCCTGGCGACAATGGGCAGAAATCTGCTCGACCACCTGATGGTCTTTGAAAATTATCCTGTCGATACGTGTTTTGATCACAACCGTGTTGAACTGTGCGACATGCGCGGTTTTGAAAAGCTGCCTTACGCCCTGGGCATTTCGGTTATTCCCGGCGTGAATTTGCGTTTTCGCTTTTTATATGATCCCGAGCGCTTGCCCGAAGAGAGGGCGCTTGGCCTGCGCAATGGGCTGCATGCCGTGCTTGCGGCAGCGGCCTCAGGGGCCAGGCGTACCTGCCTTGCGCTGGAAGAAGCGGCGAACAATGCTGGGGCGGGCGCAGAAAGGCCCGTCGGAGAGCAGGACGGAGCAGAGCGGTGCGGGGCAGAAAATGCGCCCGATAACGCTGCCGCCGCAGCCGTGCAAGCCCAGGCCCCGCAGGGGCCGGATGTGGCGGCACTGGCGGAAACCGTGCGCGCTGCCTATGCCGCCGTGCTTGGTTGCCCTGTGGATTCTGTGGATGCGGATTTTTTCCAGCTTGGCGGTCACAGCCTGATAGCCATGAGTTTGCTCTCGCAGTTGAGCAAGAGCCTCTCTGTGGCTGTGGGCATCGAGGATGTGATGGGCTATCCCAGCCCGCGCGCCCTTGCCGCCCGCATTGGCAGTCTGGCAAAGCCGGATGCTGTTATTCCGCGAGTGGAAGGGCTTGCAGCCTACCCCCTGTCGCCAGCCCAGCAGCGCATCTGGTTTCTGCAAAAGCTGCATGAGGGTGGTCAGGTTTATGTGATTCCCTTTGCGGCCCGGTTGCGCGGCCTCGTGGATGCCGTGGCCCTGCAAAAGGCTCTTACCCTGCTTGAGGAAAGGCACGACGCCCTGCGCCTGCGCGTGGCGCTGGATGCGCCGGAGCAAAGACTTGCCCCTGCTGGCGGCCTGCGGCTTGAATGCTACGACACTCCCCTTACCGATGCCGCCTATCTGGGCATGAGCCTGCCTCTGGGGCCGGAAAGGCCCTTGGTGCGCGTGGCCCTGTTCCGGCAGGAGGACGGCAGCCATGCGTTGTTGTTCTGCTTCCATCACATCATTTTTGACGGCTGGTCGGCGGAAGTTATCACCCGCGAACTCAACGAAGCCTACGGCGCTGTGCTGCAAGGCAGCGTGCCGCAGTGGCGGCCCCTGGAGCTGGATTTTGCAAGCTACGCCCTGTGGGAATCGCAGCGGGAGGCGGAAGGGCTTGAGCAGATATGCAGCGACCTCGCTCCCTTGCCGGAGCGTCTGCGCCTGCCGCTGGATTACCCCCGCCCGGCGGTGCAGCGTTTTGAAGGGGCCGTGCAGAGTTTTGATATGGGCCTTGAGCGCAGTCACGCCCTCAAAGACTGGGCCTTGCGGGCCGGGGTAACGGTATTTCCCGTGCTGCTTGCGCTGGTGGATGCCTTTTTGCTCCGCCATACCGGGCAGGACGACATTATTGTGGGCTGCCCTGCGGCAAACAGGGAGCATGAGCAGGTTCAGGGAGTTGTGGGCCTCTTTGTCAACACCCTCGCAGTGCGGGCGCGCATGAACGCGCAAGGCGGCTTTGCCGAGCTGGCAGGCACGGTGGATGCCGCCTTCAGAAAATCATTGTCCGCGCAGAACTGCCCCTTTGAAAAAGTTATCGAAGCCGTGGGGGTGGAGAGAAATGCCGCGCGCAATCCCGTGTTTGACGTATTTGCCGCGCTGGAAGACGCAAGCTGGAACAATTTTGGCCGCGCGCCCCTGTGCATGGAACCTCTGCCCCTGCCGCACCAGTGCAGCAAGTTTGACCTGAGTTTTTACTTCAAGGAGCGGGCGGACGGCGGTTATACGGTGGATGTGGAATACTGCACCGAGCTTTTCAGCCCGCAGACAGTCCGCCGCATGACCGAGCGCCTGCTGACCCTTGCGGACGCCGCGCTGACTGACGATGCAAAACCCCTGGCCGAACTGGATATCCTGCCAGCGCAGGAGCGTGCAGAACTCGCCAGCTTTAACGATACGGCAGAACCGCTGGATATCGCCGCCGACATGGACAGCCGTTTTCGCGCTCAGGCTGCCCGCACCCCCCATGCCCCGGCAGTGCTGGACGCCGCAGGTACGGCTGTTTCCTACGCGCAGTTCAACGCGCAGGTCGATGCCGTGTGCGCGTGGCTGCAAGGGCATGGCGTGGAGCGCGGTCAGTATGTGTGCGTGTGCTTTGACCGCTCGCCCGCAATGATGGCCTGCATTTTTGCCGTGTTGCGGCTTGGGGCCGTCTATGTACCGCTTGCCGCCACCTTGCCCGCCGAGCGCATGCGGTCTGTGTTTGAAGACCTCGGGCAGTGCGCGGTGCTGTGCGAGGCGCGCTTTGTGGAAGCCTTCTGCCAGAATGGGCAGTACGGGCAGCGCGTACTCTCGCCTGATTTTGAGGCGCTGACCGCTGGCGCGCAGGTGCCCGGCGGTGTTCCTCATTATGAAGCGGAACCGCTGCCGCCGGATTCCCCGGCCTACGTGATCTTTACTTCCGGTTCCACCGGGCAGCCCAAGGGCGTGCCTATCGAACACGCCAGCGTTGCCAACCGTCTGTTGTGGATGCAGCCGCGCTTTCCCATTGGGCAGGGCGATGTGGTGTTGCAAAAAACCACTATCACCTTTGACGTGTCGGTGTGGGAACTGTTCTGGTGGTCGTGGCAGGGCGCGGGCATTGCCCTGCTGGAACCGAATGCGGAGAAAAATCCTGCTCTCATTGTACAGGCCATAGAGGCCCGCCGGGTCACGGTGCTGCACTTTGTGCCGTCCATGCTGCGGGCTTTTCTGGATCATCTGGAGGCGCACCCCGGCGATGTGCGCAGGCTGCGGTCATTACGCTATGTGTTCACCAGCGGCGAGGCATTGCCCCGAGAACTTGTGGCGCGGTGGAATGCCCTGACGCATGCGGAGCAGTTGCAGGTGGAACTGCACAATCTCTACGGCCCCACCGAGGCCACCGTGGACGTGTCGTGGCAGCCCTGCCTGCATACGCCGCCCCATGCGGTGCCCATTGGCCGCCCGGTCAGCAATACCCGGCTGTACGTGCTGGATGCCTGCAAGCACCCGGTGCCGCTGGGCGTAACGGGTGAAATTTATATCTCGGGCATACAGGTTGCCAGAGGTTATCTGAACAGGCCCGAACTCACGGCCCAGCGTTTTATGGATGATCCTTTTGCCCCCGGCAGCCGCATGTACCGCACGGGCGATCTGGGGCGCTGGCTGGCTGATGGCGGCATTGAATACCTCGGGCGCAACGATGATCAGGTGAAAATTCGCGGTTACCGCATTGAGCTTGGCGAGGTCGAGGCGGCGCTTGGGCGTTGCCGGGGCGTGTCGCAGGCAGTGGTGCGGATGGGGCGCATTGGCGAATACGCGGCGCTTGAGGCCTTTTTGCTGCCGCAGGGCGGCGCACGACTTGATCTGGCGGGCATCCGCGCGGAGCTTGCGGCCCTGCTGCCCAACTACATGTGTCCGGCGCGCTTTTTTGTGGTGCAAGATATCCCGCTGAGTCCTTCGGGCAAGGCCGACCGCAAGCGGTTGCAGGGCCAGCCTCTGCTGGCGGGTGGAGAAAAGGGTGCCGTCCCCGGTGCGCATGGCCCGATTGTATTGCAGTCTGACGGGCAAGCTGGCCCTCAGTCTGGTCTGGAACCCGGCATGTCTCCCGCACTGATCGAGGCCGTGCGCGAAGTGTGGCGGCAGGTCATGCCAGAGGTGCAGGCCGGGCCTGATCTGGGATTTTTTGACGCGGGCGGCAATTCGCTCCTGCTGGTGCGGCTGCACACCCTGCTGGACAAGCAGTGGCCGGGAGTATTCACGTTGGCGGGGCTTTTTTCAGAAAGCACCATCCGCGCACAGGCAGCCTTTATTGCGCGGACGCAGCAGGTTGGCAGCACGGTTGCAGCCTGCCGCGCAACCACAGCGCCCATAGCCATTATCGGTATGGCCGTGCGCCTTGGCGACTATGCCGATGTGCAGAGCTTCTGGCGCGATCTTGCCAGAGGCGCGGACATGAATATTCCCATGCCCGGAAAACGGCGCGGTGAAACGCGGCAGATATTTGATGCCGTGGGCCTTGCCTTTGATGATGCCCGCCTGCGCGAGGCGGCCTATCTTTCGGATATTTCATCATTTGATTACCGGCGGTTCGGGCTTTCGCCCAACGATGCCAGCCTGCTTGACCCGGCCCAGCGTGTGTTTCTTGAAACAGCCCTGCGGGCTCTGGACGATGCGGGCTACGGCGGCAGCGCCCTGGAAAACGCCGATGTGGGCGTTTTTGTGGGGGCAAGCCCTGTGCGCCTGTTCCAGACTGCCGTAACGCGGGCCTTTCCCGATCAGGCGGAGCAGACCTACCTGCTCAATGTGCCTTCCAATGTGCTGGCCCGCCTGAGCTATATGAAAAACTGGCACGGCCCTGCGGCCAGCGTTGATACGGCCTGCTCGTCTGTGCTGGCGGCCCTGCATCAGGCCTGCCGCAGCCTGCACGAGGGCGAGTGCGCCGTGGCCCTTGTGGGCGGCGCGCATGTTATTGATCTGCCTGTAAAGGCCGATGCGGCCTTTGCCATCGAGTCTGTCTCTGGCCGTACAAGAACCTTTGACGCCGGGGCCGAAGGCGTTGGCGCGGGCGAAGGGGCGGCTGTATTTTTGCTCAAGCCGCTGGATGCCGCACTGCGCGATCACGACGCCATACATGCGGTGATCCCCGGCAGCGCCGTCAATCAGGACGGCAAGTCCTCCAGCATGGCCGCCCCTAATCCCGAGGCGCAGGCCGAGGTCATTGACCGCGCTGCACGGAATGCGGGCGTCTCGCTGGCAGACATACAGTTTTTTGAGGCCCACGGCACGGCGACGGTTCTGGGCGACCCCGTGGAAATCGAAGGCCTGCGCAGGGCCTTTGCCCGGCAGGGCGCGCGGCGGGGGCAAAAGGCGCTAATCGGTTCGGTCAAGGGCAATCTGGGGCATCTGGATGCCGCCGCTGGCGCTGCCGGCCTTGCCAAGGCCGTGCTCTGTCTTGAAAACGGGCTTGTGCCGCCGCAGCCGCATTTTGAGAGGCCCAATCCCCATATTGATTTTGAGGCCGCGCCCGTGCGCGTGGCGCAAATGCTTGAGCCGCTGCCCCCGCAGGAGCGGCCCTGGCGCTGCGGCGTCAGTTCCTTTGGCCTCAGCGGCGTGAACACCCATGTGATTGTGGCGGAGCATCAGGCGGGGCCCTTGCCGCAGGACGATGGGCACTGGCAGTGCGTGGTGTTTTCCGCCCCGGACGAAACATTGTTGCAGGGCTACGCCCGGGCGGTCGCGGCGGCCGTGGCGCGCAACGAGGCCTGGCCCCTGCATGCTGTTGCCGCCACCCTCATGACCGGGCGGGATGCCCTGCCTGTGCGCGCGGCCTGTGTGGCGCGTTCCCGGCAGGAACTGCTTGAACAGCTGGGCGCAGGGGTTACGGGCGTTGCCGTGGGCAATGCGGCACGCCATGACAGCCGGGACAGCATGGAAAATCCGCTCCCCGTCGCATTCTTTGCCTCGCGGGAAGCGGCGCAGGCAGCCGCCAGCGCCTATCTTGCCGGGGCAAGTATTGCGTGGCCCGCAGAAAAGCCCGTCTACAGGGTGCATCTGCCCGCAGCCCCCCTCGCAGCCGCTACGCTGTGGCCGCGTTTTGCCGCGCACTTTCTTTCCGAGCCTGTCATGACTCCTGCCGGAAAGGCCTTTGCCCTTGCCGTGGACAGGCCGGATTTCTGGCCTGCGGCGGAGCACAGGCTTGAAGGTACTCCCTTGCTGGTGGGCATGAGCCTGCTGGATTGTCTGGGATGGATTGGCGGAGCCGCCCCTCTGAGCCTGCACGACCTGCGCTGGCGCAAGCCCGTAACTTGCGGCCCCGGCTGCCGCGCCGTGCTGCTGACGCAGGAGCAGGGCGATGCCCTTGCCGTGGAACTGCACCACTTTGAGCCTGCCGTCCACAAGACTGGCGAGGCTTCTACTAAAGGACAGGCCACCGGCGCATGGAGCGTGGCCGCCAGCGGCCTTGTGCGCGGCGGGATTGCCCGCCCTGCGGCGTTGAATCTGCCCACTTTGCGCGAAAGCCTGCGCGAAATTGCGCAGCAAGATACGCCGGAAGGTTCGCCGCTCATGGTCAGCGGGCGCTGGCAGTGCCGCAAGGCGCTCTGGGTGGCGGAGGACGGTAATACCCTACTGGCAGAGCTGTGCCTGCCCGAGGCCTATCGGGCGGATTTCAATACCTTTCGCTGGCATCCGGCCATGATGGACATTGCCGCAAGCCTTGCCCTGCGGGGCGTTTACGGTTTTGTGCCCGCTGGCTGCCGCATGGTGCGGCTCCACAGCCCCCTGACAGCGCAGGCCTTTGCGCTGGTGCGTATCACTGACCGTCAGCAGGGCATGATCGTGGCCGACTGCACAGTGACGGACACCTCGGGCCAGATTGTTGCGGAGCTTGAAGGAATGACCTTTATGGCCCTTCGCAAGGGACAGGCCGCTGGCAAACCCGGTCCGGATACGCCGCAGATTCATCCTTTGCATCGTGACCAGCCGCAGCCGGAACTGTACGCCATTGGATGGAAAAAGGCCGATCTGGAAGGTTGTGTTGTCGGGCCGCAAAACATCATGCTGCTTGGCGGGCAGGGTAGCATTCTGGGTGAGGCCCTTGAGCCGCTTGCCCACGCGCGCCGTCCCTTGCCCTTGCAGGCGGATGAAATCCTCGCTCTGGCGCGTGAAATTCTTGCTGGCCCCACAGATCATCTGCTCTGGCTGCCCCCCTTTGAGTCTGGCGCGCAAAACGACACATGGCCGCTCTGCGCCCTGCTGCAAGAGGTTTGCAGCGGCGGGCTGCGCCGCCCCCTGCGCGTCACCGTTGTGGGCAGCGGGGCCTTTGTGCCGGGCTGTTCCGTTCATGAACCGCAACAGGAGTCTTTGCCGCAGGGCGCGTTATACATGGGGCCGCTGCTCTGCCTGCCGTGGGAAGAGCCCAGGATTTCCTGCGCCTATGTGGAGCTTGAGGCGCAGAACGCAGCTTCGGTAGCGGCCCTTGCGGCCAGCCTCGGCTTGGTTGACGGGCCGTATGTGGCGGCTTGCGATGGGGCTGTGCGTGTGCGTGAGCTGGTCAAGCTGCCGTCAGCGCCTGCCTCTGCTGCCACGCCTGTCATCACAAAGGACGGTTGCGTGGTGATTACCGGCGGTCTTGGGGGCATGGGCCAGACGCTGGCGCGCCAGATTTATGAGCGCCACGGCGCGCACGTGGTTTTGCTGCACAGAAGCAGCCAGTTGCCGCCCCATGCGCTGGAGGGCGTGCCCTTTGCCGACTTCCGCTGCGACGTCGCGGATGCCGCGCAGGTTGGAGAGGTTTTTGCAAAAATCCGGCGCGAGGTCGGCCCTGTGCAGGGCGTCATTCATACGGCTGGCGTGGCTGGCAGGGGCTATCTGCTGACCAGCGACAGGCAGGGATACGAATCCGTGCTGGCCCCCAAGGTGGCTGGCGCCTGGAACCTGCACAAGGCAACCCTTGGCGATGATCTGGCCTTCTTTGTGCTGGCTTCATCGCGCACTGCCCTTGTGGGTGCGCCGGGGCAGAGCGATTACACCGCCGCCAATGCCTATCTGAACGCCTTTGCCCGATATCGCCGTAGCCTTGGGCTGCCCGCGCTTTCCATTAACTGGAACACATGGTCGGGCGTGGGCATGGCCGCCCGCGAGGGGCTTGGCAACGGGCCGGAGGCCGCAACCATGCTTGCGCCGCAGCAGGCCCTTGCTGTGCTTGAGGCCGCGCTTGCCAGCGGCGAGGAACTTGTGGCTGTGGGCATGACGGACGAAAACGCAGCGGATTTTGCCCTTAACGGTCTGCCCGGGAGCGAGTTGACCGGCAGCATGTTGGGCAGCGCGTCAATCAGCGGTGGAGCGGCGCAGGGCAATGCCCCGAAGGCGCATCCCCGCATCGATGCCGACCTTATTGATGGGGCAGCTCTGCTTGAGATTATCCGCGATTGTCTTGGCTATGACAGGCCGCTGACCAGAGAGGACGACTTTTTTGATCTGGGCGGCGATTCCATTGCCGCCACGCGTATTGTGAACCGGCTGGACAAGGAGGCGGGGCTTGCCCTCGCGGTGGCGGATCTGCTGGAAAGCGACACCCTCGGCGATATCATCGACTGCGCCCTTGCCTCGCGCAAGCCAGCGCAGCCGCTGCAAAAAGCCAAGGAAACAACGCCAGTTCTGGATAAGTACCCCGTGGGCAACGAGCAGCTTGCCATCCTGTATGCCGATATGGTCAGCGAGGGCGATCTGGGATTCAACCTGCCAGCATTTCTTGTGATGCCGCCCGATGCGGATGCGGCGCGGCTTGAAAAGGCCCTTGTCCAGCTTGTGGAGCGGCACGAGGCGCTGCGCACGAGCTTTTGCGATTTTGAGGCCGAGCGTCCGGCCATGATTATTCACCCCTTTACGGGATTTACCCTTGAAGAAAGGCGCATCCCCGATCTTGCGCACAAGGATGCTGTTATCCGGCCCTTTAACCTGCGGAACGAAACGGGCTTTCGCGCCTGCCTGCTTGTGACCGATGCGGGTGAAAAGGTGTTGTTCCTCGATGTGCACCACGCCCTTGGGGACGGCAGAACCATGTCGCTGCTGAATGTGGAGCTGTACCGCCTGTATCATGGCCAGGAGCTTGCGCCTGTGACTGCGCAGATGAAGGATATCGCCTGGCAACAGGTCACGCATCCCGATGCCGAAGCCGCAGCCTACTGGCAGAATATTTACAAGGGCGAATTGCCCCGGTTGGACCTGCCCGCATCGCATCCCCGCCCCCGGGTGCATACGGGCAGGGGCGGCACGTATGAATTTGACCTTGCACCGGAGCTTGTACAGGCCATCAAGGGCCTGGCCCGCAGGGAAGGGCTGACCAACTATCAGGTTTCGCTCTGCGCCTGGAGCCTGCTTGCTCAGGCCTACACCGGCTCGCAGGATATTGTGGTCGCTGTTTCGATGGACGGGCGGGGCGAACATCTCAACACGGCGGGCATGCTGGCCTCCGTGCTGCCGCTGCGTTTCAGCGTTGACCCCGACCAGCCGCTTTCCGCCCTGCTGCGCACCACGCGGCAGGTCAGCAACGAGGGAATGCGTCACCGGGCGTACATCCTTAACAGCCTGCTGGCCGACCTCAGGCAGACTGCATGGCCGGACAGATCGCCCCTCTCGGAGATCATTCTCTCGTACATGAACTTTGAATTTGCCGCCGAAGGGCAGGGCCTGTTTGAATCCCTGCGGTTCAGCAAATTCTCCAGCAAGACGGATATTTCCATCTTTGTGAGCGATATTGGCGAGAGCATAAGCATTGCCCTTGAATACTACGCAGGCCTGTTCAGCGAGGCCGATGTACTGCGCATGGCCCGCGATTATGTGCGCATGCTTGAACTCATGACCTCCGCGCCTGCGGATGCGCCGCTGCGCTTTACGCCTACTGACCTGCCGTGCGCCGCTGGCGGTGCGGTCAGCCTTGAAACGTGCGAGGCCTTGGCCCCGGCAGCCGTGCGGCAAGGCATTGAGGCCGTGGCGGCGGGCAAGGGGGCATCTGCCGAGGCTGTGTTGCTGGCGGTGTTTGCCGTGCTGATGGGCAAGGTGACCCAGCAGGAGCAATTTGTGGTCGAAGTGTCGCCAGAGCGCACCATCAGGTTCAGCATTGACGACAATATGGAGTTTGATGAACTGCTGGCCTGCACGCAAAAGGGGCTGACGGAAAAGGCCGATGTGGGAGATGCTGACCACGGGGATTCTGCCCTTGCTGATACTGACATGCCCGCCATGCAAAGCGGCCTGCGCTTGGGCTTTGCATTTGCGCGGGGGGGCGTCCCCACACCCGATGCGCAAGAGGGGGGTTGCGGTCTGTTCTGCTCGGTTCGGGAACAGGAGGAAGGTCTGGCCCTGCATTTTGCGTACGATCCGCAGCAGCTTGGGGCGGAAACCGCTCAGGACTGGCTGGCCTATTACGGGAATTTTCTTGAAGGCATAATTGAAGGGGCGGCATGATGAAGTTATCGGATTTTTCCTTTGCTGCTCCTGCAAAAGAGTCTGCAAGGCCTGAATCTGCCAGTATTTTCGGCTCCGGCCCGCAAACAGCGGGTGCCACGCAGGCAGGGCAGGAGTTTGCCAGCCTTGAGCACCTGTTCCGCAGCATTGCTGACGCAAGGCCAGAAGCCCAAGCCCTGACCGGGGGCGGCCCTGGGCTGAGCTTCAGGGAGCTGGATGTTCTTTCGGAGTGCATTGCCCGTTTCATCCGTGCACAGGGTTATGGACACGAGCCCGTGGTGGGCGTGCTGTGCGCGCGCGGCGCGGTGTACCTGGCTGCGGCCCTTGGCGTTATGCGGGCCGGGGCAGTGTATCTGCCCCTGGAGCGCGAGCAGCCGCAAAGCCGCAAAGAGGCCATGCTGCGGCCTGCAAGCCTGATTATTGCCGACAGCGCATGCCTGCGCGAGGCCGAGTATTTTCACTACAGAAATCCTGGCATCCGGCACGTGCTCTGCCTTGATGCGCAGGACTATGACGATGCCGCCGAAAAAGGCACAGGCCTTGTAAGCACGGAATACTGGGAGCAGGTGGCACAGGCGGGCAGCGACATGGGCTGGAAGAGCGATTTTGACGCCGCCCCCTGCCCGCAAAGTGAGCTCGCGGTCATGGCTGCTGCCGTGCTTGAGAAATGCGGGCTGGCTAGCAAAGCTGAGGCTCACAGTGCAAAGTCGTTTGCGGCTGGCCGCAAGGTGCTGGATGTGGGCAGCGGGTCTGGCTGCGTGGCGCAGGCGCTTGCCGGAGCCGCGCAGGAATATGCGGCTGTGGATATGGCCCGCAATGAACTCAGCCGCCTTGCCAGTTTTGACGCTGCCGCCAGGGTGACGCCGTATCGTATGGAGGCGGCGGACATACATTTTCTTGAAGGCCAAACCTTTGACGTGGTGGTCATGAACGGCGTGGTGGAAAATTTCCCCGGCTACAATTATCTGCGCAGGGTGCTGAATCACGCCGTGCAGCTGCTCACGCCAGAAGGTCTGGTTTTTGTGGGTGCTGTGCGCGATCTGGATTGCCGCGATGATCTGCGGGCTGCCTTGCAGGCCCATGCCCTTGCCACCGGCAATCAAACTGGCCTGCTGCGGCTTGATGCCTCTGCCGAGCTGTTTGTTCCCCGCCAGTTTTTTACGGAGTGGGCGGCGCGCTGCCCTGTGCCGGTGGAAGTGACGTTCTCTCCCTGCGTTCTGGGGCAAAACCATGAGCAAAGCCGTGGAGATGGCGGCGAACAGCACGGGGCGCAGTCCTTCCGCTATGATGTGGCCATCCGCCATGGCGGCAGTCGTCCTCAGGTTCCGGTTTCGCGGTTCGGGGCGCAGCATCTGCCGCCTGCGGGCGGGCAAGCCCTGCCTCCATGCGATCCCGCCCAGGCTGCCTATATCGTGTATACCAGCGGTTCAACAGGCACTCCCAAGGGGGTGGTGGTAGAGCACCGCAACCTCATGCATATTTTGCGCGCCCTGCGCCCCTATGCGGCGGGTTGCGAGAGGGTGGGGCTGGTTGCGCCCCTGTCGTTTGACGCCTCGGTGCAGCAGTTGGCGGTGTCGGTCTTCAGCGGCAAGAGCCTGCACGTGCTGTCGGACGAAGAACGCAAGAACCCCTCGCTTTTTTGCGCCTGCGCGCGTGAGCGCGGGCTTGACCTGTGCGACATGACGCCCGCGTTTTTCAATGTGCTTACAGACTGGCTTGCCGAGCAGCGTCAGCCCTTGCCTCTCAAGGCGCTGCTGCTGGCGGGCGAAGTGCTGCGGCCCGATGTGATCCGCAAATTTTACGCCATCCCCGGCAACGAGGGTGTGGTGCTGTTCAATGTGTACGGCCCTACGGAATGCACGGTGGACAGTAGCGCCTTTCGCATAGATGCGGGTAATCATCAGGATTTTACCGCCTATCCCATTGGCAGACCGCTTGAAGGCGTGCGCATCTGCGCGATGGACAAAAATTGCCGGGAACTGCCAGATTCCGTTACTGGCGAACTGTGGATTTTTGGCGATGGCGTGTCGCGCGGCTACCTGAACAACGCCAGCCCCGGCGCGTTTGTGGAAAAAGACGGCCAGCCCTGCTATCGCACGGGTGACAACGGTTATGTGCAGAACGGCCTTGTTTTTTACCGTGGGCGCGAAGACCAGCAGGTGAAGATACGCGGCAACCGCGTGGAGCTTGGCGAGGTGGAAAAGGCCGTGACGGGCTTTCCCGGCGTGCGTCAGGTGGCCGTGGTGGCGGATACCTTCCGCGCCGGGGAGGAAAAAACCCTCGCCGCCTATGTGGTGGGCAATGTGGATATGGCCGTGCTGCGCGGGTATCTTGAGCAACACCTGCCGCCGTACTGCGTGCCCGCCTATTTTGTTTCCATGATGGAACTGCCGCTATCGCTCAATCGCAAGATAGACAAAAAGGCTTTGCCGTCACCCCTGGGCGGGGTGGAAATTCAGCGTGGGCGCATGCCTGCCGGGCCGGTGGAAGAAAAACTGGCCGGGATATGGAAGCGCCTGCTGGGCGTTGATATTACCGATGCCGACGCTGGTTTCTTCAGTCTGGGCGGTCACAGCATTCTTTCCATCAGGCTTATTGCCATGATCGAAAATGAAATGGGCGTGCATGTGGCTGTGAACGAGCTGGTCACGCATTCAAGCATCGCGCAGCTCGCGGCTCTGCTGGCCGGAAAGACCGAAAAGCGCGAAAGCCCTGTTATCCAGCTGCAACACTGCGAGGGCGGCAAGAACCTTGTTCTGTTTCATCCTGTTGGCGGCAGCGTGTTTTGCTACAGCGACCTCGCTCGCCTGCTTGGCGGAAAATATACGGTCTACGCTGTTGAAGCGGCAGGCTTCAGCCGAAGGCGCACGTCGCTTACCACAGAGCTGCACACTGTTGAAAGTCTGTCGGAGTATTATCTGGACGAAATGCTCAAGGTCGAGAGCCGCGATATCATCTGGGGCGGCTGGAGTTTCGGCGGTCTGCTGGCCTATGAATGCTCCCGGCGGTATGCGGCACTGGGCAACCGCAGCGAGCCTGTCATCATTCTTGATACCGTGGCCGACAATACCCGCGCAAAGCAGATGGCGGCCAAGGATGACATTGAACTGTTGCAGCTCATTTTGCAGGAAGGCATGGCCTTTGACCCCGTAAAGCTGCGCGCCATGCCGCGCGAGCGGCAACTGGGCTACCTTGTGGAATGCGGAGAGAAAAGCGGATTGTTACCTGCCGGGTTCAGCGCCGTGCAGATGGATAACCTGCTGCTGACCTATCGCGGCAATACCCTGGCGGCTGCGCGCTATGAGCGGCCAAGCCCTTCAGACTGCAAGCTGTTGCTGGTGCGCGCGCTGGATTTTGCAAGCAACCCGCAGATAATAATGAATGATGATTATCAGGGGTGGGGCCGTTTTTTGAAAAAAGAAAACATCTCGCTGCGCTGGGCGCAAGGCACCCACGAAACCATGCTTTCTGCTGGCCTTGCCGCAAACGTGGCCCTGCTCATTTTGGAATATCTTGAAAATGAAAAATAGCCGGAAATATTTTCTATAAAAAGTCTAGATATCGGCTTAGAGTATTTCTTAACAATGTTGTAAAACTGTTGTCGGCAAAAAATGAGAGTTATTTCTATTTAGGGAAGGCGTGATACCAGCTCTGCAGATAGCTTTTGCACGGTATTTGCTGCCATAAAGGCTTTTTCTGGTTCTGTAAGATTTTTTTTATTTTCCCCCTAAAGTTTTTGCTTGAATTTTATGTGCCGGAATGAAACAGTCGTCCTTACGCTTGCAAGGCTGTTTTTTTCCGGCATTTTTTTATTTTGTCGCCCGCATGTTTTGCCGGCGTGTGGCAGCTTGCTGAAGCTGCCCCTTGAGAGCCGAATACTTGTTGAGGCAACAGCCCGTCAGGCAAGCAGAAGTATGCCGATGTGTTTTGTGCATACCTGTTTTGATAAGTGCGCATTTGGTACTTGCCTTGCTGGTACACACGCAGTGTTGAAGTGGTTGCTGTATATATTCGCACGTAATTGTAATCATTTGTTCTTGCGTAACAGTATATATGTAATCGTTTTGCATGCGTTGCGGTATTTATTTTTTATTTTGCAGCGATGTTGCTATTTTTGTTCAGTTCTTTTGTCTGATCGTTGCTGGATATGGTGCGAGGGTGTGTGGTCTCGTGTTGATACCTTCTTGTTCCCAATAAATAAATATCTACTTTTGTATCAGGCTGTGCCGATTTTACGGCCAATTTGGTATTAGTTATCAAGAATTGCGCGCTATTGTCTTTGGCCTGACTTTTCGTATATGACAGGCTTTGGGTTCAGGCATCTGCCTGGGCAAGTTGTGTTACCGTGCGCAGGGGCAGTGCAAACCCTAGCTCAGGATTTTGCCATGCAATCTCAAAAAGAGTCCAGGCTGTTTTTGCAAAAGCTTTTGCAAAATCCGCCGGCACTGCCGTTTGAACCCAAGCTGCTCCCCCTGCTGTTTGCGGTTACCCAGGAAGGCTCCAATGCCTCGGTGCGATCGGTCGTTGCACTGATTGAAAAAAGCCCCCGGCTCGCAACGCGTGTGCTCACAGTGGCCAATTCGGCTGCGTATGGGCTTGAATTCAAGGTTTCTACCTTGCAAAGAGCCATCAGCATCATGGGCCTGCGCGAAGTGCGCCTGCTTGTGCTCATGGTGGGCATGTCGTCGTTTATACGCGAGGCCCAGCTTCCCAAAAGTTTTGATACTGCGGCGTTCTGGAAACACCTGCTTTGTGTGGCAACCATTGCCCGAACCCTGGCGGATCTGCTTGGCGGCGATAACGGCGTATGCGGGCCTTGCGCCTGCGCTGGCGAGCGCCTGGTCATGGTGCCGGACGAGGCATATATAGCTGGCTTGCTGCACGATGTGGGCAAGATTTTTTTTGCTGCCGCACGGCCAGACCTCTGGGAAAAGACGGCAGAAATGGAACAGGCCGAAAATTGCGGCAGTTCCGAGGCTGAAACCGCGCAGCTTGGCATGGATCACGGGCTTATCGGCGCGGCAGTGATGCATCAGTGGAAGCTGCCACTGGTGCTTACCGAACCCATAAACCTGCACCATTCGCCCGAACTTGCCACAACGTATAAAATGGAGGCGCGTCTGCTTTCTGCGGCCAACGCCCTGGCGCATTGCAGCCACGATGCGCCCACGCTGAGGAGCAAGGCGGGAGAACACCTGCCCGAGGGGTGCGATCTTGATGCCGTGAGCGCGGCTGTGCTTGAAAGTATGGTCAGAATACAGGAAGCCGGTTTTGCTGAGCTTGATGCATAGCCCGTGCGTGGGCCTGATGCCGCATCTGTTTTTTTCAACTTTTCTTGAGGCTCACACTTGAGGCGCGCACATGGATATTGAAACCGGCCTTGATAATCTGCTGCACGGGCAATTTGACGCTGCGCTGGCCGAATTTGAAGGCTGCGGGCAGCAGCCCACAGCAGAGAAACTGTGCGAGCTTACGCGGGCCTGCGCGGATCTTTCTGTCTACGCGGCGGCACTGGCAGAGGGGGATCTGTCTGTCCGCCCGCCCAAATCCTGCCGTCACTTTTCCACGCACCTTGAAAGCCTGCACGCCAAGCTCAAACGCCTGGCGCGGCAACTGCTCATATTCAGCGCGGGCTACCCCATGCCTGCGGTTGACGATATGGGCGACCTCTCTGACGGGCTGACCTTTCTTATCAATCAGGCGCAGACCTGCAAAAAACAGGTCGAGCACGACCAGAATCACGATGTGGAAACCGGCCTCATGAACCGCCGGGCCTTTGTTCGCGGCGTGCGCGAAGCCTTGCAGATGCAGCCCGGAAAATTTGGCGTGCTGCTTTCGTGCGGTCTGGACAATCTCAAGTATGTTAATGAGTCACATGGTTATGATGGGGGCGATCTGTACATAAGCAAGGTGGTTGAAGCCTTGCAGATGTGCGAAAATGACGCCGTGCTGCTGGCCCGCACGGCAGGCAGCGAATTTGCAGTGTTTGCCCACGGTTTTGATAATGAAGAAAGCGCCTTGCGCTTTGCGCAGGATAACCGCAAAACCCTGCTGAACACCACCATTGAACTGCCCAATGAAGTTGTGCGCATACGCGCCTCGCTCGGGGTGGCCGTGTATCCCAGCGATGCCATGACCGGCGATGTGCTCATGAATTATGCCAGCCACGCCATGTTTGAAGTGCAGAACTTCAATCGCGGCACGCTCATGCGGTTCAATCCCGAAGTTTACCGGGCCAAGGCCAATATCTTGAGCCGTCAGGAACGCCTGGACGAATTGCTTGAAGGCCAGCTGATCCGCTTTGCCTTTCAGCCCATTGTGAGCCTGAAAGATGGCGCTATTTACGGCTATGAGGCGCTCATGCGCTCCACGACGCCGCATTTTGCCTCGCCGCTTGATGTGCTGCAACTGGCAGAGGCGCAGTCAAAACTGCCTCAGCTGGAGCATCTGACGTTCAGGATGATTTTTGACTGGATGGGCAAGAACCTCCCTTCGCTCGGCGCCAGAAAGATATTTTTCAACGCCATTTCCGCCCAGTATCTGGATGCCCGGGAGCTGCGCAACATGCACCCGCGCTATGAAGACATAAGCCGCAACATGGTGTTTGAAATCATAGAAACCGCCAGCAGCGAGGAGGGCCTTGCCCAAAAGGTGCGCCAGTTGCGCAAGGAGCTAGCGGCCTTTATCGCCATTGACGATTTTGGCTGCGCCCACTCAAATGCGCTGCGGCTTTTGAATATTTCGCCCGAGATTCTCAAGATCGACAGTTTTTTTATCCGCGCCATCCACAAGGCCCCGGCATCCAAGAGGGAATTTCTTTCAAATATTCTTGTATATTGCCGCTCAAAGGGCATCCTCACTGTGGCCGAGGGTGTGGAAACCCATGAGGAACTCGCCAGCGTTGTTGCTCTGGGTTTTGATCTTGCTCAGGGCTTTTATCTGGCAAGGCCTGAATTTGCCCTGCAAGAGCTTGCACCAAGCCAGATTGAAGAAATCACCGCGCTCAAGCGCACAGTCTGATTCTGTTCTTTTCTTTTTCCTCCTTCTTTTTTCTCTTTTCCATCTTCCGTTTCCTCCCTGCTCAGCCTGCAAGCTGACTGCCTTCATCCGCTCTCATTCCGCTCATTCCGTTATGCCCAAAAGGCGTGGGATATCCCAATTTTCCGTCTCATCGAATGAAAGCGCCCGGCTCACGCAAATCTTGTTTTCCGCCGACAGGTCAAGCCTGTCTTCCATATAGGCTACGCCTCTGGATTTTCTGACAATGATCACCGTTGGCTGGGTTGGAAAATTGGGGTCGCAGCTGCTTATGAGGCCCATGCGCCCGTCTGAAAGTTTAACCGCCGTTCCTAGCGGGAAGACCCCCACCATTCTTATGAAAGAATCCGCAAAACCGCGCGGCCATGCCGTTCCGTTCATTTTGTACATGATTGCCAGCGCATGGCTGGGGCAAAGGGCCGCTTTGTATACGCGCCTGGATGAAAGTGCGTCATACACATCGCAGATAGAGATGATACGCCCAAAAAGGCCGATGGCTGAGCCCTTGAGCCCGTAGGGATACCCGAGGCCATCGTGCATTTCGTGGTGCTGGGCTGTGCCCTCCAGAATTTCTGGTGCGATATTGGGTATCTTGCGCAAGGCGTCATAGCCGAGCAGCACATGCAAGCGCATGACGGCAAATTCAGGAGGGGAAAGTGTGCGCGGCGCGTTGAGGATTTCTCTCGGCACGAGCGCCTTGCCGTAATCATGAAACAGCCCGGCCATGCCGGCAAGTTGCTGCTGCTGATCCGTGAGGCCCAGATGCCGGGCAAAGGCAACGGCGAAAATGGCCACGTTGACGCTGTGCCTGTACGTGTATTCGTCACGCCCTTTCAGGTTGGCAAGGGTCAGCATGGCGTTGGCATTACGCTTGAGGGCAAGGATGATGGACTTAACGCAGGGTTCCGCCCCTGCAATGGCGGCGCTGCCGCACTCGCCGGAAGTCATGGCGGCTTTTACATGAGCGTAGGCGGCAGCGTGCGCTCTTCGTGCCTGCGCAAGGTGGCATGAAAAAACGCGTGGTAGAGCGCAGCCTAGTTCGTAGGCGGGAATGGCGCGCTCCGGATCGTGAATTACCTCGGTAAAGCCCTGCTGGATGATTCCGTCAACCTCGGCCTGATCGGCCACAAGACCCTCGCGCATGTAGAGCAGCGGGGCATTGATCCAGGAAATGCCCGGATTGAGCACGTACATTCCCGGCTTCAGGTTTGCTATAGGTATCCGTTCCGCAGGCATGCTGGTGGATCCTTTGGCAGGTATTTGCGTTGATTTTCACTACAATAATATAACACTTCAAAATTTTAGGAGTAAAGGGATAAAACGCGCCGTTTTTGCAACTAACTGATTGGATTGTTCAAAATTTCTTTTTGCGTCAGATCTCAATTTGATCGGTAGCTCTGCATCAATGTGAAATTAATATCTTATCACTCTCGTATAAAAAATATGATTTCCAATATGCTGAAATTATAAATAAAAAAAATTGAGTATGCACTCAAGTTATAAAAACTACAATTAAATTAAGGTTTAAAGAAAGTGTGTGAAAACAGGAACCTGGCTGGAAATTAAAAAAAAACTGTGCTAGCGACAATGCTTCCTAATTATCTAATCAGACAAGATTGGTACAGTTACGGTG
This sequence comes from Desulfovibrio desulfuricans DSM 642, assembly GCF_000420465.1. Lineage (NCBI taxonomy): Bacteria > Pseudomonadati > Thermodesulfobacteriota > Desulfovibrionia > Desulfovibrionales > Desulfovibrionaceae > Desulfovibrio > Desulfovibrio desulfuricans. The sequence goes on from NZ_ATUZ01000013.1 coordinate 70,998, forward strand.
GCTTTGAAACGTTTGCAGCGGCACATCTGAAGCCCCTTTTTTCACTTCGGGCTGTTTTTGGGATTGGCCCGATGTGACACGGCAGATGACAATATCACTTACTCGCACGAGAGAAGCACTATGGGCAGTATGCAGTTGGTTCAGAGTGTATGCGGAATGTGCACCGCAAGGTGCCCAATTTCTGTAGAAGTAAAAGATGGTTCCGTGGGTATGATTTACGGCAACCCGCACAGTCCCCTCAAGGGTGCCTTGTGCGCGCGCGGCGTGGCTGGAAAGGCCCTTGAGCGCGAGTCGGAGTGCCCGCAGAGCCCGCTTATTCGCGTTGGCGAGCGGGGCGAGGGCAAGTGGAAAAAGGTTTCGTGGGAAGAAGCCTTTGACTATGTTGCGCAAAAAATTGCCGCAGTGCAGCAGCAACACGGCAAGGAAGCCGTATTGTGGTCTGACCGAGATGGCCCCTTTACCGACCTGTACCGCGCATTCATGCGCGGCATCGGTTCGCCCAACGTCTGTACGCACAGCACCTCGTGCGACCTCAATACCCACCACGCCAGCAAGGCTGTCATGGGCCTCGGGCGCGGCATGGCCGTGAACGACTTTGCCAACTGCAAGCACATTGTACTGCAAACGCGCAACATTTTTGAAGCTATCAACCTTGGCGAGGCCAGAATCGTCATGCAGGCCCTGCGCGAAGGCTGCAAGCTGACGGTCATTGATATCCGCCACAATGTTTCGGCCTCCAAGGCCAATGATTTTCTGCTTGTCCGCCCCGGTACGGACTACGCCTTCAATCTGGGCATCATCAACACGCTTATTACCCGCAAGCTCTACAACAAGGATTATGTGGACGCCCACACCACGGGTTTTGCCGAACTGGCCGAATTTGTGGCTCCTTATACGGCGGAATGGGCGGCCGAGCAGTGTCAGGTCGATGCGCAGGCCATTGTGCGCCTTGCGCAATCGCTTGCCGCTGCGGCTCCCCATGTGATCTGGCATCCCGGCTGGATGACCTCGCGCTACGGGGATTCTTTTCAGGTTGCGCGCACTGCTCTGGTCATTACGGCCCTGCTGGGCGGCGTGGGCGTCAAGGGCGGCATAGTGCCGGGCCGTACCCCCAAGGAATGCGGCAAGGCCGGGCTCAAGAAGTTTACGGATCTTTTCCCCGCGCCCAAGGGCTTGCGCGCTGATGGCCTTGGCGTTGACAACAAGGCATTCGACTCCGGTAAGGGCTTGCTGCACAAGGCTTTTGAAGCCATCAGCAATCCTCCGCAGGGGGCAGCTCCGGTCAAGGCTTATATGTGCTGGCGGCACGACCCCTTGCAGGGCTATCCCGATCCCGATGCGCTGCGCAAACGCTTTGACGGCCTTGACCTGCTTGTGAGCGTCACGTTCTCCTGGTCAGACACTGCATGGTATTCAGATGTAGTGCTGCCGCTCTCCACCTATCTTTCGCGCGAAAGCATCATTGCCACCAAGAACGGCCTCAAACCGCAGTTCTTTGTGCGCAACCGCGTTATCCCGCCGCGTTATGACACCAAGGCCGACTGGGAAATTATCGGCGGTCTGGCAAAGCGCCTCGGGCTTGATCCGCTGGTTTTTGAAAGCGCGGAGGACGTGTGGCGTTTTCAGCTTGAAGGAACAGGCCTCACCAGCGCGGACTTTGCCGAAAAGGGCTTTGTTTCGCTCACCAGCGATCCTCTGTATGTGGATCTGGCAAATTATTCCTTCCCCACTGCCTCGGGCAAGGTGGAACTGACCAGCGATGGCTACGGCAAGGGCAGCGGCCAAAACATGCTGCCCCCCTATACGCCGCCCGTTGCGCCGCCGGAGGGGGCCTACCGCATTACCTTTGGGCGGGTGGCCGTGCATACACAAGGCCATACCATCAATAATCCGCTGCTGCTTGAGCAGGTTCCTGAAAATACCGTGTGGATCAATAACAAGAAGGCCAAGGCCGCTGGCATCAACCCCGGCGACCGGGTGCGCGTGCGTGATGCCGCAGGCAAATCCATGGGCGAGGCCGGGGTCAAGATCACCTCTGCCATTCATCCCGAGGCCATTTTTGTGGTGCACGGCTTCGGGCACGACCTGCCTTGCGAAAGTCGGGCCATCAATCAGGGTATCTCTGACAGCAAGTGCCTGCGCGGCGGCTTGGGCATGCAGGATATGGGCGGCGGCGGTCTTGCCATGCAGGAGCATTTTGTCACGCTGGAGAAGGTGGCCGGTTCCGGCGCTGCCTAGGCGGACTCTGCCTATATTGTCAAAGGCATGGCCTGATACTGCAAGGAAATTTACGGGAACAACCCACCGAGCCGCGTGGGAGGATGGTTATGAGCAAATATATTGTCATGCACAATTCGGCGGATTGCATAGGCTGCAAGGCCTGCGAGGTTCAGTGCCGCAGCCTGCACAACGGCGGCCCGGGGGCTTTTTTCTGCCGCGTTCTTTCCGTTGAGCAGACAGAACCCAAGCCCGCGCTGGGTTTTGTGTACACCTCGTGCTTTCACTGTGAAAATCCCTGGTGCGTCAAGGCCTGCCCTACAGGGGCCATGCGCCGCAGAGACGATGGCATTGTCTATGTGGAAACCTCGGCCTGCGTGGGCTGCAAGGCCTGCATTACCGCCTGCCCCTGGGCCGCGCCCCAGTGGAACGCCCAGACCGGCAAGGTGGATAAGTGCGACCTGTGCCGCGACCGCATTGATCAGGGCCTCAAGCCTGCCTGCGTAACAACCTGCGCCATGAGCTGTCTGCAATTCTCCACGCCGGATGCGGCCAGTCAGGAGAGGCGGCAGGAATTTGCCGGGCAGATGCAGCGCAACAGGCCTGTTGTCCGCTAGAACGTGTTTTGTTCTCTGCGGTGCCTTACAGGGCCTGCGGCAGAATGTTCAGGTTGATTGGCGGCGGCTCTGGCAGGAGACGCCGGTGACGGAGCAGGGTCGTGCGATTGTTCGGCCCTGCCTGCCCGGAATATGACGAAGACATTCAACAAGGTGGCTTTTTATGGTGCCTACGGTTGCCGGAGAAGAGTATCTTGCCATTCTGCTGCTGCTTGTTATTGCGCTGCTTTTTGGCGTGCTTACGTTGTTTTTCGGGCGGTTTTTCCGCATGCGTCGGCCCTACCGCGAAAAGCTCATGCCCTATGAGTGCGGCAACGAGCCAACCGCCGAGCCACGCACGCGTTTTTCCATCAAATTTTATTACGTTGCCATTCTTTTTGTCATCATCGATGTGGAAGCCATCTTCCTCTACACTTGGGCAGTGGAGTTTGTGCATCTGGGCAGCCTTGGGCTGGCGGAAATGCTGACCTTCATGACCCTGCTGGTGCTGGCCTATGCCTATGCCTGGAAAAAGGGGGCCTTTGAATGGGTGAAGTAGAAACTCGCACCGCCGCGCATGGCGACCAGCCGCCTGTGGTGCACAAGGACGGCCTGCGGTTTTTCCCCGGCGCCAACGCCGTGCTTGGGCCGCTCAACGCCCTGGTCAACTGGGGCCGTTGCGGCTCCATCTGGCCAGTGACCTTTGGCCTTGCCTGCTGCGCCATCGAAATGATGGCTACAGGCGCGTCAACGCACGATCTTGACCGCTTTGGCATCATCTTTCGCGCCAGCCCCCGACAGGCAGACTGCATGGTGGTGGCCGGAACCCTGAGCAAAAAAATGGCCCCGGTGCTACGCAGGGTTTATGACCAGATGCCCGAGCCGCGCTACGTGCTCGCCATGGGCAGTTGCGCTTGCAGCGGCGGGCTTTTTCAGTCGTATGCCGTAACTCAGGGCGTGGATCAGATTATCCCGGTAGACGTCTATGTGCCGGGCTGCCCCCCGAGGCCGGAAGCGCTTTTTGATGGCTTTATCAAGTTGCAGGAGAAAATTAACAAGGAGCAATTTCGATGGAGTCCCTGGAGATAGCGCGTCTGCTGCGTGAGGCTTTTCCGCAGGAAGTGCTCGACATACAGGAGTTTCGTGGGCAGACGGCAGTGCTGCTGCGCCACAGTCGCATCCTTGATGTGCTGGTCTACGCCAGGGAGCATTTTGACATGATGCACCTGCGCTCGCTCTGCGGGGTGGACAACAGCCGCCGCAAGCAGGAGGGCCTTGGCGCGTTTGAGGTCGTCTACAACCTGTATTCCGTGAATCAGCGCATTGCCCTGCGTCTGCGCGCCCAACTGGACGATCCCGGTGCGGGCATTGATTCCGCCGTGCCCTTGTGGCCTGTGGCCAACTGGCTTGAGCGCGAGGTCTTTGACCTCATGGGCATACACTTCAAGGGGCACCCTGACCTGCGCCGCATCCTGTTGCCTGATGACTGGCAGGGCCACCCCCTGCGCAAGGCCTATCCTGTGCGCATCCCCTCGCGCGGCGTGCCTGAATGGTCTGGCCTGACCGAACTGCGCGAACACGCCAGGGCGGCGGACGCCCTGAGCTGGCAGGGGGGAGAAAAGCATGAGTGATATCCTCAAACAGAGCATTGAATGCCCTGTGCGTCACGGCCAGCCTGTGGGGCGTCAGAACATGCAGGAACTGCTGGGCAGGGAACTGCCAGAAGACGCTGACGACTTTGACTGCTTTGACGAAAGCGATGAGGATCGCACCAGCCTGCGCCTCGGGCCGCAGCATCCCGCCACGCACGGCGTGTTGCGCCTCGACCTTGAGCTTGAGGGTGAAACCATTTTGAGCTGCGACCCGCAGGTGGGGTATCTGCACCGTGGCTTTGAAAAAATGGCCGAGACCTTCACCTACGCGCAGGCCCTCACCCTCACCGACCGGCTGGATTACATCGCCGCCATGTCCAACAACACGGGCTACTGCCTTGCGGTGGAAAAGCTGCTGGGCGTGCAGGCTCCGCTACGGGCGCGTTACATCCGCACCATTGCCTGCGAGATGTCGCGCCTGTGTTCGCATCTGCTCTGGCTTGCCACCCATGCGCTGGATATCGGGGCCATGACCGTCTTTCTGTACTGCTTCCGCGAACGCGAAATGCTGCTGGATCTTTTTGAAGACCTCTGCGGCGCGCGCCTCACCCTGACGTATCCGCGCATCGGCGGCGTACGGCAGGACGTGACAGGGCGCTTCATGGAAGGTTTGCAGGATTTTCTCAATATCTTCCCCAAGCGCATACTTGAGTACGAAACCCTGCTCGATACCAACCGCATCTGGTTGCAGCGCACGGTGGGCGTTGGCGTGCTGAACGCCAAGGAAGCTCTTGCTCTCGGCCTCACCGGGGCTTGCCTGCGCGGCTCTGGCGTGGATTACGATGTGCGCAAGCACGAACCCTACGATGCCTATGATCTGGTGGATTTTGAAGTGCCGCTGGGCAGCGATGGCGATATTTACGCCCGCTACCGCTGCCGCATGGAAGAAATGCGCCAGTCTGTGCGCATTCTGCAACAGTGCGTGGATCAGCTCCCCCCCGGCGCGACCCTTGCGGCAGACGCCCCCGACCTGCTCATGCCCTACAGGGCGTGGCGCAGCAAGGCTGAAACAGCGCTTTTTGGCGGCAGCCTGCGGCAGGTCATGCACGATAACAATATCTATATGCCCGGCGATGTGTACGTAGCCACGGAGGCCCCCAAGGGCGAGCTTGGCTTCTACTTTGTGAGCGACGGCAGCAGCAGGCCTTACCGCATGCATGTGCGCGGCCCGTCGTTTATCCATATCGGCGCGCTGGCAAGCATTGCCCCGGGCGGGCTTATTGCCGACCTTATCGCCAATATCGGCAGCATGGACGTGGTGCTGGGAGAATCTGACCGGTAAACCAAGGGGCAGACTGCAAGGCCGATGGCTGCGCAGGGCAACCGGGTTTACGGCTACAACCAATCTGGCAGGGAAACCATGAATGTTCTGGTAATTGTGCTGCAACTTGTCGTGCTTCTGGTGGTCGTGCTGCTGCATGTGGCCTATGCCACATACTTTGAGCGCAAGGTCATCGGCCATATGCAGATGCGCATGGGCCCCACCCGCGTGGGCTGGCTTGGGCTGCTGCAACCCATTGCGGACGGCATCAAGAGCTTTTTCAAGGAAGACATCATCCCCTCGGCGGCAGACAAGCCCATTTTCATGCTGGCTCCGATCATCTGTCTGGTGCCTGCCTTTGCCTCGCTGGCAATATTGCCGTGGGCCGAGGGCTGGGCTTTGTCCAACATCAATATCGGCCTGCTTTTTGTGTTCGCCATGAGTTCCCTTGGCAGCTACGGGGTTGTGCTGGCGGGTTGGGCCTCAAACTCCAAGTTCAGCTTTCTTGGCGGGTTGCGGGCCTCGGCGCAGGTAATCAGTTATGAAATCGCCATGGGCCTCAGCCTTGTGGGCGTGATGCTGCTCTCCGGTTCGCTCAATCTGGGCGACATTGTGGCGGCGCAGGGTGATTCGTTTTTCGGCATGTTCGCCTTCCGTCAGTGCATCGGCTTTTTCATCTTTTGCGTTGCCATGCTGGCAGAAACCAACCGCGTGCCTTTTGACCTGCCCGAGGCGGAAAGCGAGCTTGTTTCCGGCTATTGCACGGAATACAGCGGCATGCGTTACGCCCTGTTTTTTATGGCCGAATACACGTCCATGTTTGTGATGGCCACGGTGGGCGTTGTCTGCTTTCTGGGCGGCTGGCGCGGCCCGGTGGAAGTGGACTTTTTCCCGCCGTTCTGGCTGGTGCTCAAGGTCTACGGCGTCATGTTTTTCTTTTTCTGGGTGCGGGCCACGTTGCCGCGTTACCGCTACGACCAGCTCATGGCCCTTGGCTGGAAGGTGCTTATCCCTCTGGCGCTCTTCAATATTGTGATTACCGCCCTGGGCAAGGCCCTAGCCTCTTGATGAGGAGAGCAAAGATGCAGATTCAGTACAAAGCGCCCCGCAACTGGCTGCAAACCCTGTTGCAGACAGAAATAGCCCAGGGCATGGCCCTGACCTTGCGGCGCATGTTCAATCGCCCCATCACGCGGCAGTACCCGGAAGAAAAACCCGTGGTCGCCGCGGGTTTTCGCGGGCGGCACGCCCTGGTGCGCGATGCCGCAACCGGCGAGAGCCGTTGCGTTGCCTGTATGCGCTGCGCGCGGGTATGCCCCTCGCACTGCATACGCATCCGCTGGAGCCGCGCCGCAGATAACAGCCGCGTCGTGGATGCCTACAACATCGACGCCCTGCGCTGCATTTTTTGCGGCTACTGCGCGGAGGTCTGCCCGGTGAACGCCATCGTGCTGACGGAAGTCTATGCTTACGCAGCCAACGGGCGTTCGGCCTTCATGTTCGACAGGCAGGCCCTGCTGGACAATTGGGACGACTTTGCGGCGCAAAAGGGCGACATGAAAGGCTATGTGAACCCCCTGTGCCGCCCCCGCAACATGCCCGAGGGCGCGCTGGCGCATACCAAGCGGGTTGCGGTGGATGCGGAATGGAGCGGAGCGGAGCAGTGGGTGGGCAAGAATCACCGTGCTGCGCAGGTTCGCACGCAATATGCGGAGCCGACCCCGAGCGCGCCCGGCCATGGTCAGACGAATCAGGACGGTGCTGCGCAATGATCTGCCAAAAATCTGTGTTGATCTGCGGCAATGCCCGTACGTTGCAGGCCTCCTTGCCCGTAGCGGAAAAGGCATGCACGGCAGGACGGGCGGTGAGCGTGGATGACAGGCCTCCTTGCCGAGGCATCCCGGAACAGAGCGCAAGTCCACTGCGGAGGTGGAGCGGTGTTTGGTGAAATATTCTTTCTATACTGCGCCTTTGTCATAACCGTGTGCGGCGTGCTGGCTATCAGCCTGCGCAATCCCATTCACTGCGTGTTGCTGGTGCTGCTGCTGTTCTTCCACATGGCGGCGGTCTACCTGACCTTGCAGGCCGAATTTCTGGCTGCCATACAGATCATCGTCTATGCCGGGGCCATCCTGGTCATGTACCTTTTTGTGCTCTTTCTGGTGAACCTGCAACGCGAGTTGCGGCTGCCTGCCCTGACCCCCAAGCCCCTCGTGGGCTACGCGCTGGCTGCTGCCCTGTGCGGCGGCATGCTCTGGGGCGTGGCTGGCTTTGTACCGGGCGGCAAGGGCCAATGGCCCCTTGAAGCCCTGCGCGAGGTCACGCACACCAAGGCCTTGAGCCGCGAGCTGTTCACCAACCATTTTCTTTCGCTGGAAATTGCGGGCGTGCTGCTGCTGGTGGCTCTGGTGGCTGCCCTGACCCTTGCGCGCAGGCAGCCCGTGTGCACACCCACCCCGGCGCAGGCCGAAAACAAGGCCTGCCCCTGCGTGAGCGGCAACAAAGACCAAGGAGGCGCGGCGTGATTCCCCTTTCCTGGTACATGGCGCTGGCAGCAGTGCTTTTCTGCATAGGCGTGGCCGGATTTCTGACGCGCCGCAACATCATTGTGATGCTGCTCTCTCTTGAATTGATGCTCAACGGCGTCAACCTCAATCTGGTGGCTATGAGCTATTTCATGGACGCTCTGCGCGGGCAGGCTTTTACCATTTTCATCATCACCGTTGCCGCCTGCGAGGCCGCAGTGGGGCTTGGCATTGTCATCTGTCTGTTCCGCAGCCACAAAAGTGTGCGTAACGAAGACATAACCACGATGCGGGGGTAAACATGCCAATATATTTGCTGCTTATTCCTCTGTGCCCGTTGCTGGCCTTTGTGCTCACCCTGATCTGCGGCCGCCAATGGGGTGAGCGCGCCCACTGGCTGCCCATTGCGGCCATTGGCGTCTCGCTTGTCTGCGCCTTGCTTGCCCTGCGGGATGTGCTGGCTGGCAATATCGTCAATGCCGATGTGCATACATGGATAGCCTCCGGCAACCTGCGCGTGACCTTTGGCTTTCTGGTGGACCAGCTCACGGCGGTCATGCTGGTGGTGGTTACCAGCGTCAGCACCCTGGTGCACATCTATTCCGTGGGCTACATGCGGGGCGAAAAGGGCTATTACCGCTTTTTTGCCTATCTTGGCCTGTTTTCCTTTTCCATGCTCATGCTGGTCATGGGCAACAACTTCTTGCAGCTCTTTTTTGGCTGGGAGGCTGTGGGGCTTTCGTCCTACCTGCTCATCGGCTTTTATTATGAAAAGGATTCCGCTTCGGACGCGGGCAAGAAGGCCTTTATCGTCAACAGGTTCGGCGACTTTGGCTTCCTGCTCGGGCTGTTCTGCATCTTCACCATCTTTGGCAGCCTGCACTATGCGGACGTGTTGCCCCAGGCTGGAATGCTTGAGGGCATGACCTTTACCCTGTGCGGCTATACGGTCAGCGCGCCCACGCTCATTTGCCTGCTGCTGTTCTGCGGCGCGGTGGGCAAGTCGGCCCAGCTTCCTTTGCATGTGTGGCTGCCCGACGCCATGGAAGGCCCCACCCCGGTGAGCGCGCTTATCCACGCGGCCACCATGGTGACGGCGGGCGTTTTCATGCTGGCGCGCTGCAATGCCCTGTTTGCGTTGTCGCCCACGGCGCTGGCCGTCATTACGGTAGTAGGCGCGGTCACAACGCTCTTTGCCGCCACCATCGCGCTCACACAGACCGACATCAAGAGGGTGGTGGCCTATTCGACCATCAGCCAGCTGGCCTACATGTTCATTGCCTGCGGCGTGGGGGCTTACGGCGCTGGCGTGTTCCACCTGTTTACCCATGCCTTTTTCAAGGCCTTGCTCTTCCTTGGCTGCGGCTCGGTGATTCTGGGAATGCACCACGAGCAGGACATGCGCTCCATGGGAGGGCTTGGAGGGTACATGCCCATTACCAGCGCCACCTTTTTGCTGGCCTCGCTCTCTATCGCCGGTGTGCCGGGGCTGGCTGGCTTTTTCAGCAAGGATGAAATCCTGCTCATGGCCTTCAACGCTGGCACGTTCACGGGCTATCTGGCCTGGGGCGTGGGCGTACTGGTGGCCTTTATGACGGCTTTTTACTCCTTCCGTCTGTATTTCAGCGTGTTTATGGGCCAGTTTCGGGGGACGGAGCACCAGCGCGAGCATCTGCACGAATCGCCGCGCGTGGTCACTGTGCCTTTGCTGGTGCTGGCCGTGGGGGCTGTGACCTCGGGCTGGCTGGGCATTCCGCATGTTCTGGGCGGTTCCAACCACTGGGCGGAGTTTCTCGCTCCGGTGACGGGGCACCCGCACGTGCATGTATCCGGCGCTGTGGAGCTTGGGCTGATGGCTGTTTCCGTAGCTGCTGGCTTTGCGGGCATCGGCCTGGCCTGGCTCATGTATTGCCGCAGCCCGGAACTGCCGGGCAAGGTGGCAAGGGCTTTCAGCGGCCTGTACCGACTGTTTTCGCGCAAGTACTGGGTGGACGAAATCTATGTGGCCTGTCTTGTGCGGCCCACGCTGTGGCTGGCGGATAACCTGTTGCTGGGCGTGGTGGACACGCGCGGTATTGAAGGCGTTGTCAACGGTGTGCCGCGCGCCATCGGCAGACTGTCCACAAGCCTGCGCAAGCTTCAGGACGGGCAGGTGGCGCATTATCTGACATGGCTGGCCGGGGGCGCGGCAGCGCTCTTGCTGGTATTGCAACTGGGCTTTTTTTCCTAACAACGGCGGGGAGATCGCATGTCTGTACCTGTTCTTTCCTTGCTCATCTTTGTGCCTCTGGCGGGTGGGCTTTCCCTGCTGGCTGTTGCGCGCCGCAATGAAGAAACCATCAAGCTGGGCACGCTTGCCGTCTGCCTGATTGAGCTGTGCCTGAGCTTTGTGGCCCTGGGCCGCTTTGATAAAAGCCTGTGGCAGATGCAACTGGTGGAAAACTGCGCGTGGATTGAGAGCCTGAACATCAATTACGCTCTGGGCGTGGACGGCATAAGCGTGCTGTTTCTGCCCCTGACGGCCCTCATAACCCTGATGGGCGTGGCGGTGTCGTACAAAAGCATCAAGGTCAAGGCCAAGGAGTTTTTTATCAGTCTGCTGCTGCTTGAAAGCGCCATGGTGGGCGTGTTTTGCGCCACTGACCTCATGCTGTTTTACATTTTCTGGGAAGCCATGCTCATTCCCATGTTCCTGCTCATTGGCGTGTGGGGCGGGCCGCGCCGCAGTTACGCCACGGTGAAGTTCTTTCTGTACACCCTGCTGGGCAGTTTGCTGATGCTGCTGGGCATCATCCTGCTCTACCTCAAGGGCGGGCATACCTTCGACATCATGGCGCTGGCGCGCAACGACTTTGCCCCCCGGCTGCAATTGCTGCTGTTCTGGGCCTTTTTTGCCGCTTTTGCGGTCAAGGTGCCCATGTGGCCCGTGCACACCTGGCTGCCCGATGCGCATACCGAAGCGCCCACGGCGGCCTCGGTCATTCTGGCTGGCGTGCTGATCAAGATGGGCGCGTACGGCTTTTTGCGATTCTCGCTGCCTTTGTTTCCCTATGCCGCATGGGTGCTGCTCAAGCCCATGCTGGTGCTTTCCGTCATCGCCATTGTGTACGGCGCGCTGGTCTGCCTTGCGCAGGCGGACGTAAAGCGGCTGATCGCCTACAGTTCCGTCAGTCATATGGGCTTTGTGACTCTGGGGCTTTTTTCGCTGACCCAAAAGGGTGTGGAAGGTTCCATTTTGCAGATGATCAACCACGGCATAGTGACTGGCGCGCTCTTTCTGGGCGTGGGCATGCTCTATGACCGCACTCATACACGCGAGATCAAGGTATACGGCGGACTGGCCTCGGTGATGCCTGTGCTGGCGGCCTTTTTTATGGTCTTTACCCTGGCGGCGGTGGGTTTGCCCGGCACCAACGGTTTTGTGGGCGAATTCCTGATCCTGCTCGGCGGTTTTGAACGCGCGCCCTGGGCTGCGGTGGTGGCGTCTTCCGGCCTGATATTGGGCGCGTGGTACATGCTCTGGCTGTATCAGCGCGTGTTTTTCCGTCAGGTGTCTGAAACCGTGCGCGGTCTGGTTGGGGAAAAACTTGATGGGCGCGAGATAGCCATTTTGCTGACCATGAGCCTGCTCATCGTTGGCATCGGCATCTTCCCAAACGTGCTGCTGGAATACATGCACGTTACGGTGGAACATCTGGTGGCAGATACCCAGCAGGCCTTTGCGGTTTTTGCCGCAAACTAGAGCATTTCAACTTTGAAAAGGTTAAATGCTCTACCGCTGCACGAGAGTGCAGCGCGCCACAACGTGGCGTGGATTCTGCCGAAAATCGCATTTTTCGGCAGAATGACACCTTTGAAATGTGAAGCATTTCAAAGGTAATCTGGTCTAGACGACATCGCGGGCAGGGCGGCACGACACTGTTCCGGCCCGCGCACAGGCAATAAATGTTTGCGCCCCCGCCACAGGCCAGCGCATGTCCCAGACAGATGGCGGACAACGTGTCTTGCGGCACGAGGGCAACACCATAGGAGCTATCATGACAGCCATATCCGTAGCGCCTCTTTCGGCCCTGCCATTGCTGAAAGAACTTCCGGCCCTGCTGCCGGAACTGACGCTCTTGGCCACGGCCATTGGCCTGCTGTGCGCCGACATGTTTTTTCCAAGGGCGCGGACTTTTCTGCAATGGCTGACGGTCGTTGGTGCAATAACAGCTTTTGCAGCAATTGTAGCAGTTTCTGCGGGCGGCGGGAGTGTTTCTTTTGACGGAATGTTCCGTGCTGACGGTTTTGGAGCGCTCTTTAAAGCCATTTGCGTAGTAGCACTTGCTTTTACGGCGTTAATGGCGAAAGTTTTTTTTCACATGCCCAAATGCGTCAGGGCGAATATTACTGCCTTGCAGTATGTTCAACACTGGGCATGTGCGTAATGGCCTCGGCTGGTGATCTCATTGTGCTCTATCTGGGGCTTGAGCTCATGGCCCTGCCCATTTATGCGATGGTGGCCCTGCGCACTGGCGATCCGCGCAGCAGTGAATCGGCCATTAAATATTTTTTGATGGGCAGTTTCGCTTCAGCTCTTTTGCTTTTTGGCATGTCCCTGCTGTACGGGCTTACCGGGCATACCGAGCTTGCGCAGATCGCTGCGGCACTGCCTGTTGCCGCAACCGGGCAGACCATGCCCGCCCTGGTAGTTGCTTTGGCGCTTATGCTGGCAGGCATGGGGTTCAAGGTAGCTGCCGCGCCCTTCCACGTGTGGGTGCCTGATGTGTATGAAGGCGCGCCCACAACCGTGACCGCCTTTATGTCTGTGGCGGCCAAAACAGCCAGTTTCGCCGTGCTTGCGCGCGTACTGGTCATGGCCTTGCCGCAACTGGGCGCTCAGTGGAGCGGGGCGTTGGCCTTGATGGCCACATTGACAATGCTTCTGGGCAATATCGCTGCCGTAATGCAGACAAGCCTTAAACGCATGCTGGCGTACTCGGCCATAGCTCACGCGGGTTATGCCCTCTTGGGGCTTGCCGCGTGCACAGCCGACGGCCTGCGCGCCACGGCGGCGTATTTGACCATTTACCTGTGCATGAACATGGGGGCCTTTGCCATCATGGGCTACCTTGCCGTGTACGGGAAAAAACAGGGAAATAATCCGCTGGCTGATGCGGGTGAAGATCTGGATGATTACTCGGGCCTTGCCGCACGACATCCCGCCCTTGCTGCGGCCATGCTGGTTTTTCTTTTTTCCCTGACGGGCATTCCGCCGACTGCGGGCTTTATGGGCAAATTCATGCTCTTTAAAGAAGCCTTTTCGGCAGGGTATACGGTAACGGTGCTTGTGGCTGTGATCAGCAGCACCATTTCCGCATGGTATTATCTTGGAGTGGCACGACGCATGTACATGCAGGAGGCCCCGGCAAATCACCCCGCCACCATACAGGCAGCTTCGGGCGGTGCGGGCGTGAGGGCTGTACTTCTGTGCTGTCTGACAGGTGTGGTGTTGTGGGGCGTGTTCCCGCAGACGCTGCTTTCGTGGGTGCATGTGTTTTTTTAGGAAGCCGCCTCAACTGGCCGCTTTCAGGCATTATTATCCGTTCGCTTGTGCGACGTTGATCGGGAGGAGTTGGAATGAGAAACAAGTGGGTACTTTTCGGCGTGGTGGCTTCACTTCTGGTGTTGACCGCCAGTGTCGCCCTTGCCGCTGACGGCAGTGTGCTTGCCAATGCCATCGCCAAACAGGTGGAAACGGCTCCCAATACCCTCAATATGCAGGCTGAACCCGGCTATCTCGGCATCCCCGGCGGCCCCAAGGTCAACATGATTCTGGCCTTTGGCTGGGCCTTGTGGGTGGGCTGGATTTTCTCCACCGTGGGCGCTTTTGGCGGCGTTATGGCTGGCGTGGGCCACATGACCGTGCACGGCCTTGGCGCGTATGCCAAATCTTTTGGCAAGACGCCCCTTAACAAGTCCGTCACCGACTCCGTGCGCGCCTCCAACCAGATGCTCGCCGGTCTTTCCGCTGTTATCAGCACGTTCAGCTACTACCGCATGAAGCGTCTTGTGCTGCCCCTGGGCTTCGCCTTGGGCCTTGGCTCCATCGTGGGCGCTTTCAGTGCTGTTTCTCTGACTGCCGGCAAGCTGAACTTCTCGTCCTACCAGGGCTATTTTGGCCTCTTCGTGCTGCTGCTGGGCCTGTACCTGATGTGGGAAACCTCCCCCGCCGGTCAGCGCTCCAAGGCCAAGGCCAAGGAAGCCGCCAAGGCTTTTGAAGCTGCCGCCAAGTCCAAGGGCGAAGGCGTTGTTGCCCCCACGGGCGTGAAGCTCATCAAGTTCTCCATGACCAGCTGCCAGTTCACCTTCTGCGGCGTGGAATTTGCCTTCAACCCCCTGCTGCCCTTTTTCGGCGGCGTGGTTATCGCCAGCATCGCGGCCTTTTTGGGCGTGGGCGGCGGCTTCCTGCTGGTGCCTTTCATCACCAGCGTGACCCAGCTTCCCATGTACCTGGCTGCCGGTACCTCCGCTCTGGCCGTGCTGCTCAGCATGATCACCGGTATCACCACCCTCATGCTGCACGGCGCGCTGGTGGACTGGAATCTGGTCGGTCTTGAACTGGCCGGTATTGCCGTGGGCTCCATTGTCGGCCCCTACACCTCGCGTTTCTTCTCCGAAATCTGGTTGAAGCGCCTGTTCATCGTGCTGGCCCTGTACGTCGGCACCGACTACATCCTGCGCGGCTTCTTCAACATCAAGATGTTCGGCTAGTATTCCGGCTATGTCCGGAACATGCTGAAAACATGAAAAACACTGCATCCCCCTGGCCTGCCCACGGGGATGCAGTGTTTCCTTTTTACAACAGAATGGTAATCTGCCCGTGCGCAAGGGCGTAGAATCAGCCCGGCGCGAAATACGGAGCCTCTGAGATATGGAACAACTTCTAGTCTGGCTTGATCCTTTTTTTGTGCTGCCGTACCGCATGGTGCCGCAGCCCGAGGCAGCCTACTTTTTGGGAACAGCAGTTCTTGCGCTGGTGGCGGGCCTTATAGGCATTGCCACACTGCGCATGGCCCAGCGCATGCACCGCAAGCGCCTGAAAAAATTGCAGGATGACATGCGGCACTACCATGAACTGAGCGAATCCGCCCTGCAGAACTCCGGCAAGGAAGCCTTCAAGGCCGTAAACCGCCAGGGGCATGAGGCTTTTGGCTATTATTTTTCGCTCAGCAACGCCCTGTTTGTGGCTTCGCTGTGGCCCGTTCCCATCATGCTGGCCTGGATGCAGTTGCGGTTTGGCATGATCAGCCCTGAGCTGCCTTTTTCCTTGCCGCTGTTTGGCAATCAGCCGAGCATGGTTTTCTGGTTCATTCTTTTTTATATACCGCTGCGGATGTTCAGCACCAAGACCATCACGCGCTGGCAGTTGCGCAGCGGGGCGGCCCCGCTGGAAACCCAGATCGTAAACAGCCCCGAGGCCAATGCCGGAGCAGAACCTCAGGCCCAGCCGCAAGCGCAGGCTCAGCCGCAAGCGCCGGCCCACAAGGTGGACGCACCCTAGTCGGATATGTTCCGAGATCCTGCGCCGGGAGCAATCCCCACGCGGTATTGATCTGGCTGGTCAATGCAGAAGGCCCCGCATCAAATAAAGATAGCGGGGCCTTCTGCATTAGAGTGTGCGCTGTGGAAATCAGCCCTTACGCAAAAAGATCCTTCACGTTATGCGGCTTGCTGCGCAGGTAGGGCGACGGCCCGGCAATGGTCTGCCCAAGAGCGGCAGCGGCATGCCAGGGCCAGCGCGGATCGTAAAGCATTGCGCGGCCAATGGCCACCATGTCGGCCTGCCCTGTAACCACAAGACTTGAGGCCAGTTCCGGCTCTGTGATGAGGCCCACGGCAATAACAGGAAGCTCGCTCACTGCGGCCTTGACCGCCGCAGCCAGCGCCACCTGATAGCCGGGCGCAAGGGTAATCTTCTGGTCGGGCGAAAGGCCGCCGCCGGAAACGTGTATGTACGCGCCCCCTGCCTTTTCAACTGCCCTGGCAAAGACAGCGCATTCTTCCGCATTCCAGCCGCCTTCGGCAAAGTCGGTGCCGGAAACGCGCACGCCCACCGGGTAATTGGGCGGAACAACAGCGCGTACCGCTGCCAGCACTTCCAGCGGAAAGCGCATTCTGTTTGCGAGGCTGCCGCCGTAGGCATCGGTGCGGGCATTGCTGAGGGGCGAGAGGAATTCGTGCATAAGGTAGCCGTGGGCCGCATGCAGCTCAATGGCGTCATACCCGGCGCGCACAGCGCGCTTTGCTGCAGCGACAAAGGATTCTGTAAGGCGGGCAATGTCTGCCGCCGTGAGTTCAGTTGGTTTTTGATGGCCCGGGGCATAGGGCAGGGCGGAGGGGGCGCATATTTCCCACCCGCCGTTCCCGGGCATGAGCGGCTTGCCGCCTTCCCAGGGGAGTCCGGTAGCGCCCTTGCGTCCGGCATGCCCAAGCTGGATGCCGATGGGCGTGGAAGAATAGGAGCGGATGGAATCGAGCATGGCCTTGTGGGCGGCTTCCTGCGCCTCATTCCACAGACCGAGATCCTGCGGGGATATGCGCCCTGGCGCTTCCACAGCCGTAGCTTCCACAATGAGCAGCCCGGCGCCGGAAACGGCAAGAGTGCCGTAGTGCATGACATGCCATTGCACGGGGCGGCCCTCTTCTGCCGAGTATTGATCCATGGGGGGGACGACTATCCGGTTGGGCAGTGTCAGCCCTTTGAGTTTGATGGGAGAAAAGAGTGGATTCATGGTGTCCTCCTGCTTGGTTTTAATCCTAGCGGAATGCTTTTTCTTTGTTAAGCGTCCAATGCTTGTGAAAAGTGTGCCCGGTATTTACATATGTGACCAAAAATGGCTCTATCAGCAGAAATAGGGCAGGGCAGTTTTGCCTTCGGGGAGGATGCGTGCAGAAGCAGAAAAAAATAATGAATTTGTTTGCGGGCAAACTGGCGTCCCGGTTTGTTGCCCTGCTGATTGTTGCCCTTTGCGCCTTGGTTCCGGCTGGCAGCAGCGCCGCCAACGCCGAAAAGCCAGCCGATGTGGCTTTGGCCCAGCGGCTTGATGCCGTGTTGAACAAGGCTGTGGCCGAGGGCCGCATAGTGGGGGCTGTGGTCATGGTTGCCCGTCAGGGGCAGGTGGTCTATGCGCGGGCTGTGGGCATGGCCGATGTGGAAAAAGGCACCCCCATGAGTCCGGATACGCGCTTTCGGCTGGCCTCCATGAGCAAGCCCATTGCGAGCGCCGCAGCACTTGCTCTGGTGGAGAAGGGCATGATCGCTCTGGACGATCCCGTAACCCGCTGGATCCCCTCCTTTACCCCTGCGCTTGCGGGCAAGGCGGATCCGGTCATTACCGTGCGGCACCTGCTCACGCACACTGCCGGGCTTTCTTATGGATTTTCGGAGCCGCCCGATGGCCCCATGGCGCTGGCCGAAGTTTCCGATGGACTGGATGACCCGCCCATCACGCTGGAAGAAAACATCTGGCGGCTTGCCACGGTGCCGCTTTATTATGAGCCGGGTACAGACTGGAAATACTCCCTTGCCATTGATGTGCTGGGCGAAATCGTATCACGGGCTGGCGGGGACAAGCTGCCCAATGTGGTGCAGGAGCTTGTAACCGGGCCGCTGGGCATGACGCACACAGGCTTTATGGCAGATGATCCTGACCTGCTTGCCGCACCCTATGTGTGGGCCAATGGCAAGGCCCAGCGCATGGCGGAAACTGAAATTGTGTCCAATGCTGTTTCCGCAACGCGCTTTCAGCCGGGGAGGGCGCTGGACGAACAGGCCTTTCCCTCCGCCGGGGCAGGGATGGTTGGAACAGCGGCAGACTACCTGAAATTTCTCGAGGCCGTGCGCGAAAACGGCGGCTCCATCCTCAAACCGGATACCGCGAAGGCCATGACTGCCGATCAGGTCTGTCCCATATTGTCGCAACGGCTGAGTGTAACCGCAGGTAAAACCAACGAAGTTGTTGCGCCGGGCTGGGGATTTGGTTTTGGCGGCGCGGTGCTGCTACACCCTGAAGAGGCGGAATACCCCGCGGGCCAGAACACCTGGAGCTGGAGCGGCGCATACGGAAGCCATTTTTTCATGGATCGCGCCAACGGCATATCCTTTGTGGCGCTTACCAATACCACGCCTACGGGGATGGCGGGGCCGTTTGCGGTTGGCCTTGCAAGGGCAGTGTACGGCAAAAAGTAGCCCAAATTACAAGGCCCATGCTCTGTCGCAAGCCTCCTTCTTTTTGACGCTCCGGCCTTAGTCAGGCATGTTCTCAAAGCCCCTTCGTCCATTCCGGCATGCCGGTGGAAGAAGGGGCTTTGTCTGTATGCTGGATATTTGTCCTTGGTCTTACATGCGGTTCAGGGGCAGTTTTACAAATTGCAGGCCGTTGACGGCCTTGCCGAATTTTCCTGTGCGCATGTTGGCCTGAAGGGAGGGCAATATGAGCGGCGGCACAGCCTTGCCGTTATCGTCCGCCTTGCGTTTTGCCACAAATTCGGCCTTGCCCACTTGCAGGTTCAGCCGCACGTTGGCGGTTTTCTGCTCGCCAACGGTTGCCATGCACTGCGGGCCTCGCACACCCTCAGGCGGGTAGTCATGCCCTACATAGATGCGCAGGTCGTCGGGCAGGGCAAAGAGCTTGCGGGAGGAATCATACGAATCCTCGGCGCTGCCGCCAGGGAAGTCGCACCGGCCTGAACCCACATCGGGCAAAAAGATGGTGTCGCCCACAAAGGCCGCATTGCCCACAATATAGGTGGTGTCTGCGGGGGTATGCCCCGGCGTGTGGATGATTTTTGCGGGCATGTCGGCAATGGTGAATTCTTCATTATTTTCAAACAGATGGTCAAAGGCCGAGCCGTCTGCGGGCGTGTCCTCCTGCGTTTGAAAGATGGGCGTCCAGGTGGAAATGATATCCAGCATGTGTTTGCTGATGGCTATTTTCCCGCCCATCTTTTCCTTGATATAGCTGGCTGCGGTGACGTGGTCGGCATGGATGTGGGTTTCAAGAATCCACTCCACCACAAAGCCCTGCTGGCGGACAAAATCAATAACGGCATCGGCAGAAACAGTGGATGTGCGGCAGGCGTGAAGGTCAAAATCCAGCACGCTGTCTATAATGGCGCAACGCTTCTGGGCATCGGTTGCAGACCAGACCACATATGTCCAGGTAGCGGTAACGGGGTCAAAAAATCCGCGCACGTTGGGTGCAGACATGGCGAACTCCTTTGCAAAAAGCTAGGGTGAAAGTTCCGGCACCAGGGGGAAGCAGCATTACTGGCAGCTTGCGCCGGGGCTTTTGCCGGCGCCAATGGGGCAGGCGCCGCCAGAGCAGCCCTTTTTGTTCCAGGGTGCGCGTGTGAGCAGCAGCGCGAGGCCGCACCAGTTGGTAAGGCCGGAAAATACCTGCCCGCAGCCAATAAAGAGCGCGCCAACCAGAAATGCCTTGTGTACAAAAAGCCCCAGCAAAACGAACAGGGCTGTGAGCGCCCCGGCCACAAGGCGCACCTGCCTGTCCAGCGTGGGTGAGGTTTCGCCTGTTTTGGGCAGCGCCTGTCCTGTGGTGGGGAATCCAGCTTCCTTGCAGGCCGCAAGGCCGCCTTCAATAACGGTTATGTCCGCAAATCCGGCTTCGGCAAATTTGGCCGCCGCCGTTTGCGCACGCTTTCCGCTGGCGCAAAGGGTATAAATGGGGGTGTCTGTCAATGCCCCGCTGCGCAGGGCAACCATGTGAGGATCAAGCTCCGTCACCGGGGCCAGCATGGTCGGAAAGTCGAGGCGTTTTTCTGCAAATTCCATGGGGGTGCGCACATCCACTATGAGCGCCTGCTTGAGGTCTTTTTGCCGCAGGGCTTGCGCGCTGATGCTCTTAATAGTTGTCATCATGGCCTCCTTCGGGGGACAGCCTCCGGTTGGAAGGGTATGAAGATCCGTTTATAGCCGTATCTGTGGCTTGCCGCATATGGTGCAGTCCTGCACATAATACCTCACTATGGGCAGACTGCAAAGCAGCAAGAGGGGACACTATAGTAGTTGACTACTTTACGTTCTTTTCAGGTAATCATGTTTCCGGGGGGTGCAAGACCCGATTGGAAAAGTCACATTTTTATAATGCGCCCTGCATAGCTGTGATAGTTACAACAATGTGATTTATGGTTGCACTGTGGGTGGAAAACAGTTCAGACGCAAGCTGGCAGGGAGGGATGAAGGGTTTTTTTCTGAAAAGAGAGCTTCTGACGGGCTGGCGAGTTTTTAATCCGGCCTGTGCAAAGGCGCGTCAGGCGTGGGGGAAAGAAGCTGCCCAAGAACTGAAAACATCTTGCTCATAACAACCGGTTTTTCCAGAAATTCGTCCATGCCGGATTCAAAGGCGTTCTGTATTTCATCGGCAAAAACATTGGCGGAAAGCGCCACAATGGGGGTGTCCACATCAAACTCCCGTATTTCGCGGGTGGCCTGATAGCCGTCCATCACAGGCATGCGAATGTCCATCATGATGATGTCGTAATTACGGCCTTTGGCCTTTTCCACCCCTTCGCTGCCATTGAACGCCTGCTCGCACAACATGCCTTCACTTTCTAGCATTTCTTTCAGGATTTCACTGTTGATGACGTTGTCTTCGCAGATGAGGATCTTCCTTCCCTTGAGTGAGGCTGCGGCGTGCTGCTTGCAATTTTTTTTGTGGAAAGCGGTAATATCTGCGGCGGTGGCTTTTTTGTGGGGCAAAATCACCGTAAAGGTCGTTCCCTGGCCCGGCGCAGATTTGCAGGTGATGTTGCCCCCAAGAATGTCGACCAGATTTTTTACAATGGCCAGCCCAAGCCCGCTGCCTGCGCTGGAAACATGATCTTCCTGCGTGAACGGGGAGTACATTCTGGCCTGAAATTTTTTGCTGATTCCCGGCCCGTTATCAGAAATAACGTGGGTTACAACAAGACTGTCGGCATTTTCACCGCTGATGTCATTGCGCCATGTTATGGTGCCGCCGGGTTGCGTGTATTTGACTGCATTGTTCAGAAGGTTGACGATAATCTGCTGAACCTTGCGCGTATCGATCTGCGCATGGCAGGTGGTTGCTGTGCAGTTGAAATGCGTTATGAATGTGATGTTTTTTGCCTCCGCCTGGGGCCTGATGATGGACTCAATGCTTTTTGCGCTATGTGCGCCAGTGCAAATTGTAGGTATAACGTCTATTTTTCCGTTAGAGAGTTTTTGCAGGTCAAGAATGTCAGAAAGAATGGCAAGCAGAAAATTTGAACACGCCTTTATGGTGGAGAAGGCCTTGGTGAGGTCAGGCTCCCTGTGCTTTTTTAGCTCAAGATCTGAAAAACCCACAATGGTGGCAAGGGGAGTGCGCATATCGTGGCTCATGCGCAAGAGAAAGTCCGACTTTGCGCGGTTGGCCTGGCGTTCTTTCTTCAGCGCTGTGTGCAGCTTGGCATTGAGATCCACTACGTCTTTGCGCAACATGTATTCACTTGTGACATCTTCAAAACTGCCCACAAGGCCTACAATTTTTCCGTCTTCATAAAGTGGGCTTTTGCTGGCTACAATGTGGCGGTTTTCGCCCTTGCAAAAACACATGCCGGGAACCCGCGTGGTGTTTTCGCCCTGCAACACTCGCAGTTCATCATTTTTGTATGGGTCGGGGTCGCTGTGCCAGCCCATGTCTTCATCATTTTTGCCCAGGAGCACCTGCTCGGAATCAAAGCCGTAATATTCCAGAAAAGCCTTGTTTACGCCGATAAAACGCCTTTCAGCGTCTTTCCAGAAGATTGCAGCCTGGGTGGTGTCCAGAATCTTTTGCAGCAGAACCTGGTTTTGCCGGTTGTGCGCCAGGGTCTCCTTTTCAGTGGAAATGTTGACAAATGCCAGTTGCAGAACTTTTTGGGGAATAACCCAGGAGAGACTGACGCGAATCCATCTGACGTGCCCATCTTGCGGGCGCAGTCTGCACTCCAGAGGCGGCACGGCCTTGCCGGAGGTGAACATTGCCAGCATGTGTTCTACCCTGCACACGTCGGCACTGTGAACATGCATGAGATCACTGGCGTGGAAGCACTTGCTCGCCTCACTCCCCGATGTGCCTGTCATGAACAGCGCCTCGCTGTTCATGTAGGTGCAGTGAAGCGTGGCAGGCCCCTGCGTGACCTTCATGCGGATGATGCCGATTGGAATATCAGACAGAACATCAATCGGCTGCTGTTCTGCGGCAGAAATCCACAGTACGCAAACGTTTTCTTCAATCCGCTGGCAGCGGCAATCAAGGAAGCAATGCATGGTTTCGCAAAACACTGTCCATTCTTCCGCAATATCCTGGGAGAGCGATTTGTTCAGGTGCTCCCTGTTTTCGATAATTTTTTCTAAGCTTTCAAAGTCAGCGATTTTTAGGCGCTCAGTAAATCTTGTATTGGCGGCACTGATGGAAAATGTATTGCCTTCAATCCGAGTTAAAAGACAGCATGCAATATTTGTTGAACTATTCCACTTCATGAATTGATCTGTCAGATTTTTGTTCATGGAAGTAGTCCCTTGATTGAGGCTGACTAGCTTGGAATGTATTTCAACTTAGTTAAATATAAAATTTATCTGGTGTAAATGTGAATTTTTCTTATAAAGCAATTTCTCTGTATCGTTGTAAATTTATAAATATATGACTGCGATTGCTGGTAGGCACGCCTGAAGGATAAAAGACCCGCACAGAAGTGCGCCTTCAAAACAGGTTGCAGATGTCTTGCGAGCAAGCGGGGACGCATTTGGCAAATGGCATCAATGCCTGCACCCGTATCGCAGCATGCGAAACACTGGAAGGTATATAAAAACAGCGGATTTTCCATGGTTGGAAAATCCGCTGTCACTGCATGTCGCAATAAAAAGCAGCGCGTTGGCCTGCGCTCTGGGCCGTTATTTTTTCAGGGCCAGAAAATCGTGCTCGTCTGGGTCGTAATATTTGATTTCGCCAGATTCAATATAGTAGAGCCAGCCGTGAACGTGCAGGTCGCCCGATTTTACTCTGTCGCGCACGCACGGGTATGTCATGAGGTTTTCTATCTGAAAAATGATGGAGAGTTTTTCTGTCAGGCGCAGCAGTTTATCCTGTCCAACTTCCTTGCCAAGTGCCAGCGTGGCAAGTTCCTTGGCTTTTTTGCCCAGCGAAAGCCATTTTTGCGTGTGCACAAAGGCCTCATCGTGAATGTCCTTGTACAGGGCTGCGATGGCGCCGCAATAGGTGTGGCCGCAGATGATGATTTCTTCAACATTCAGGGCTGTTACGGCATATTCAATACCTGCGGCCATGGCGTGATAGTCTTCGTCCGGTTTGTAAGGGGCTACAAAGTTGCCCACATTGCGCAGCACAAAGAGCTGGCCGGGAGGAGTGTTGGTGATAAGCGATGGAATAACCCTGGAATCGGCGCAGCCGATATAGAGCACCTTGGGGTGCTGGCCGCTGGAAACAAGTTCCAGAAGCTCATTTTCATGCTTGCAGAAGTAGTTTTTTTGGAAAAATGCATTTCCCTGAAGCAAGCGTTCAACGTTCTTCATCAAATAACCTCAATAAGCATGGTTGGTTGGGACGTGCGTAGTTGCGGGATTTTTTTGGGGGGGGGCGAAATTTGTGAAACATTGGTATTGCGCCGCTGACAGCAAGGGGGGGGCTGCCGGATTGTCTGCAATAGGGTTATGACTTCTTTGCTTTGGTCTGCAGGGCAGGCCGTCGTTGGCCTGGTCGGCTCTGGTGCCTGGTCAGTGCTGCCGCCTGAGCTGCCGCCTGAGCTACCGCAGGATCAGTGCTGGCGCTTGAGCACGCCCTTGACTCAACGTTCCATAGCTTGTGGGTAGGGCATCTTGTGCCAAACGTCAAGAAGGGGCTACAGGGCCCGCAATCAGCATGACTGATGCGGGCCCTGTGATATCTGCGCCTGTTCGGGATCTACGGGAACTTATCCTTGCGACAGCGCTTTCAACTGTGCTGCAAGGCGTGAAAGTTCGGCAACGGTGCCGTGCAGTTCGCGCGTCAGGGTGTTGGTGGTTTCTGCAACATGCTTCACATCTGTAATGGCGCGGTTGATTTCTTCGCTTGTGGCGGATTGCTGTTCCGCTGCCGTGGCGATGGATTGCACACTATTGCTGGCACTGGCGACAATTTCCACTATCTGGGAAAGCGCTACGCCGCTCTGGTTGGCCATTTCAGTGGCCCTGCTGACAGTGTCGGCAGTGTCGCGCATTTCCTGCATGTTGCCCTTTGCCACAGATTGAATGGTTGTAATGGCCTCTGTGACTTCCTTGGTGGCCTGCATGGTCTTTTCCGCGAGCTTGCGCACTTCGTCCGCCACTACGGCAAAACCGCGCCCGGCATCGCCCGCGCGGGCTGCTTCGATAGCCGCATTAAGGGCCAGCAGGTTGGTTTGATCGGCAATATCCGAGATAACTCCCATGATTCTGCCAATGCCCTCGGTATGGGTTTCGAGGGATTCCATTTCCTTGAGCAGGGCACCGGTGTGGCTGTTGACCTCTGCAATGGCAGAAACTGCTTCATCAACAATTTCTGCGCCATGCCGGGCCTTTTGCCGCGCGTCTTCTGTCTGGTCAGCGGCGGAAGAAGCATTTTGCGCCACCTCGCGCACGGTGGAAGTCATTTCTTCCATGGCGGTGGCGGTCTCCTGCGCACGGCCATTTTGCGCATCCGCACCGTCCGAAACCTGCTGGAAGCGGTCCTTCATCAGGCCCACAGCTTCTGTCAGGCTGTCAGCCGCCAAGCTTATGGAGGTATTCACTTCCTGCATATGCTTCATGGTTGCTTCAATTTCGCGCTCTTTCAGCACCAGAGTGGTCACATCGCGCGCAATTTCCACATAGCCGATTTTATTGCCCTGGTTGTCGCGCAGCACATCACTGAACGGCTGAATATAATGCGGATTTTCCGCAGTGCCGATATCAAGTATACGCGCCACCACAGATTTGCCGCTGCACTTGGACTGCGCAATGGGGCAGTCGTCGCTCTGGCACACTTCGGTATTGAAGTTGTCGTGGCAGAACTGCCCGCGAAGCTTTGTGATATCCTTTTCAAGCAAGGTTTCTGTGGCTTTGTTGGCGATGATAATGCGGTAGTCGTCATCCACGCCAAAGATGGGGTCGGGCACGGAATCCAGCAGGTTTCTGTATCCCTGCACCTCCGTGAGCATGCTTTCAATCTTGTCCAGCAGCCGGTTGAACCATGAGGCCAGCGCGCCGATTTCGTCCGAGGAGGAATACTTCAGGCGGTTGGCCAGCACAGCCCTGTCTTCTGCAATTTCCTGGATGGTCTGACGGATGCTCTGAACTGGCCGCAGCACTGTTATGCTGAGCACAAAGAACGTCATGACCAGCGGCACCACAAGCAGGGTAAGGAAGGCCGCCGCAAGGATGATCCCCGCGTGGCTCATGATGCCCTGCTGTTCAGACAGATCAGTGCTGAACACGAGCACGCCGATCTGCTTGTCCTTGAAATCTGTAATGGGCATACCGGAAAGCAGGGTGGAGCCGACAATTCGGGTGGTCGATCCCTTACGGGTTGCATCCAGAAAGCTCTTGTCCAGCAATCCCTCAACCTTGCCGTCCTTGGTGCCGCTCACAAGAACATATGAATCGGCAACAATGGGGTGCTTTTCCTTGTTTTGCAGGCCCGTGGCAACCTTAAGGTGCTCGGCGTTCATGTACAGCAGCGAGGATTCTCCCTCGCCAGCGCTCAGGCCGTTCAGAACGTGGGTAAAACTCACCAGCACTTCAACAGAACCCAGCTGGCTGCCCGAAAGGCTTGTGACAGGTGCAAGGCCCCGGATTTCAAAGCCGCCGCTGCCGATTTCGACCCCGCACAGGGCTTTGCCGTTCTTGTTTACCTCAAGCACGGTGGGGCGGAAGGTCGAAAGATCGTCTGAAATATCAACCCACTTGTCGCCCCGCTTGGTCTGTTTGTCGCGCCACAGGCGCGCAAAGCTCCGGGCCGGGGGAAAGTGGTAGTGTATCTGGGGTTTTTCACCGATAACCGCCTTGAATCCATCCAGCATGGGAGCGAGGGAAGCGCGCAACATTTCCCGCCCCCTTTGGGCGGCGGCGCTGTTTTCATCGTTAATGTCGCCTTCCATGGCTGTTCTGTAGGCGGCCTCAACCTCGGGCAGCCTGCTCACCAGCGCGGCCATGCGCATGGCCTGTTCGCTGCACAGTTCAATGGCCTGTTTCATCTGCGAGGAGCGGGCTTCGACCAAAGTCTGTATATTTATTTCGTTAAGTCTTTCAAATTGCTTTTGAATGACAAAATAGCAACAAATGCCGATAGCAAGTGTGATGCCAGCTATGGGGATGCAGACTTTTGCTCGTAATTGCATCAGAGTTCTCCATATGCAATAGTTTAAAATACTATCGCGTGCTTGTGAAAAAACTTTAGGCTTGTGACAGGTTGTGTAAAAAGACAAAGATTCAAGCGCCATTATTTGCTAACAAATAGTATAAGGCGGAGTATATTTGCTCAGAACACAAGAAGAAATGATACCATAACAGTGTGAAAAAAACAAGTTCCCAGATGATATTGTTTAATAATGGGAAATTATTCTCAAAATTGCCATTCCGATAATTTTGCGGGATCGTTTTTTTGAAAACTGGGAGTGGGAATCTAAAAGCGGGAAACTGATAGCTGAAGGATACTGCAACTAGTGGCAGCGGCTTGCTGAAAAAAGAGGCGGCAGCAGTGGCGGAGGTTCTGCCGATGCCTGCCGCTGAGGGGCGGGCCATGGGCGCGCTGGCGGATTTTTGCCTTTTGACAGGTATTACCGTAGTATTCACCCCTGCGGCAGCCTGTAAACCGCCGCTTTTATGTGCAGGATACAAGCCCCTGAGCAGGCACATGCCTGCAAAGGCGGCATTTTGCATTTTTGACCATGCGTTATAACGCCAGGGAGCCTATGAATTCTTTTATAGTAGATACAGAATTGTGCCGCAAGGACGGAATTTGCGCCAAAGTGTGCCCCATTCAGATTATTGATGGCAATGTTGGTGAATACCCCTCCATGTCTTTGCATAAGGTCAGGGTATGTATTGGTTGCGGGCAGTGCATGGCCTTTTGCCCGGCCAATGCCTGTTCCGCGCCGGGGCTTTCATCGCAAGACAGCCGCCCCTTGCGGCGTGATCAGCTACCTTCGGCCGAGCAGGTTGAAGAACTCGTATTTTCGCGCCGTTCGGTGCGGAATTTCAAAAACAAACCTGTTCCGCGCGAACTGTTGCACAGGATTCTTGACGGCGCGCGCTTTGCACCCACGGCCAAAAACACGCAGGAGCTGCGCTGGATTGTTTTGGAAACTCGCGAGCAGACGGAAAAGCTGGCAGCCCTTGTCATTGACTGGTTGCGTGCCCTGCCGGAAATTGACCCTGCCACTGCCAAGGATGTGCATGCCGAAAGCCTCGTGCGGGCATGGGAAGCTGGGTATGACGTCATCACCCGCACTGCTCCGCAGATTGCCCTGATTGTTGCCCCCAAGGGGCATTGGGGGCCTGCGGATGCCTCCATTGCCGCCGCCTATCTGGAGCTGCTGGCCCACGGGCACAAGGTGGGCTGTTGCTGGGGCGGCTACGTATGCTTTGCCATGGGGCATCACTCTGCCCACGTTCTGCGGGCCTTTGCGGGCGTTAAGGACGATGAGCAGGTCTATGCGGCGCAGATGATGGGCTTTCCACTGCTTGCCCCCCACTTCAGGCCGCCGCGCAAGGCGCTGGATGTCACCTGGCTGTAGGGCTTTATCTCCGTAGCAAAAAAATAAAGGCGGCAGCCGGGTTTCATGCCCGGGCTGCCGCCGTGCTTATTTGATGGCTGCTACTGTTTGCGGCGGCGTACGGTAACGCTTTCGCCGCCGATGCCCCAGTTATCCGTGGAAAGTTCTTCAATAAGAACCACGGTAGTCGCGGGATTTTTGTGCAGCACCCTTTGCAGCAGTTCCGTGACGCCGCTGATAAGTTCTGCTTTCTGCTCCGCAGTGGGGGCTTCTGCACCGCCTGTTACCTTGATATTTACAAAAGGCATCTGTACCTCCGCGATTATTGCCCTAGGGGGCTTTTTCCATAACAACCTTGATGTCTGCCGGTTTGCCAAAGTAGGGCCAGCTTGTGACGAGCACGTCAACGCCCGTGGCCGCATACTGGGCGGCGTTGCCGCCGTTGACGCCGCCAGCGGCCAGAATGACGATGTCGTCGCGCAGGGCGCGCACTGCGCCCACAGTTGCGGCAAGAGTCTCGCAATCGAATTTTTCGCACTGAACAATATCAATGCCTGCTTCTGCCACCAGCAGGGCATCGTCAAAGGTGTCCACCTCGGCGCTGATCTTGCGCTCAGGCGCTTTCGCGCGCAATTTGTCCATCATGGCTGCCACGTTGCGCAACGAGGTCTGTTGTTCGCCGGGCAGGAAAACGCGGTGCTGGTCAAAAATGAGGATGCTGTCCGAGAGGTTTTGCCGATGAATGATGGCCCCGCCGTTCATGGCCGCCTCCAGGCAGATGGCCTTGGCGCCGGGAAAGTTTTTGCGTGTCACGGCAACGCGCACGGCGGGGTTTGCGGTGTGGGCCTGCTCCACCATGTGCGCCGCGCGCGTGGCAATGCCTGTCATGTATTCCATAAGGGTCTGGGCCAGCTTCCAGCCACGGTGCAGGGCGGCGGCTGGGCCTGTGGCCTCCAGGCATTGCTGGCCCGCTGCAAGTCTGTCGCCGTTGGCGGCGGTGCGACTGACAGAAAGGCCGCATTTGCGCAGGAGCAATTCGGCTTCTTCCACGCCGCTGATGGTGCAATCCGCCTTGGGCGCAAAGCGCATGACGCCAGAAGCCGCGGCAATGCCGAGCAGTTCTACCGTAAGGTCAAGGCCGGGGCAGTCGTCTGCCAGCAGGCCCTCCAGCCATGTATCGGAACAGGGAAAGTGCATGACATGCTCCTTGTAAATGCAGAACACTATACAGGCTAGAGCAATGTCAGTTGAGAATGTTCCGTCAACGGCGCAGAATCGTGTATTTGCGCTGAAGCAGCGGAGTGATAATGCTCTAGAATGACCTTTTTTGACACCAGTCAATGCCAAGGTACAGCAAAAGACTGATTATCGCCAGTATGGCGCAGAGCAGGGCTGCCCGCTGAAATTCGCCTGTGGATACGGCGTTGAACACTTCCAGAGAGAGTGTATTGGTGCGCCCTGCAATGTTGCCGCCGAGCATGAGGCTGATGCCCACCTCGCCCATGGCCCGCGTGATGCCCAGCAGCAGCCCGGCGGCAAGGCCATGCCGGATGAGCGGCAAGGTCACAAGAAAAAAACACTTGCGGGGAGAGGCGCCGCACACCCGCGCCGCCTGCTCAAAGCGCAGCAGTTCGGGATTGTTCAGCGCCGTTTGCACGGGCTTGACCACAAGGGGCAGCCCTGCCAGCCATGCGGCAAGAATGATGCCCCCCTGCGAAAACACCAGGCTGACGCCCAGTGTCTCCCGCAGGGCAATGCCACCCCAGCCGTTGCGGCCAAAGAGCATGAGCAGCAAAAAGCCCAGCGCCATGGGCGGAAAAACCAGCGGCAGGGTGATGATAAAGTTGATCACCCGCCGCAGATGCGGATTTTTCGCCATGCCCAGCCGGGCAAGAGGAATGGCCGTCAGCGCGTGCAAGATCAGGCAGGCGCTACAGACCCGCAGGGTCAGCAGCACGGAAAAGCTGACTTCTGGCGCGCACAGGGCGCGCCACAGTTCATGAAGCTGCATGGCTACAGGCGCAGGCCGTTGCCAGCAAGGATGCGCTGCGCCTCCGGGGTTTTCAGAAACTGCATGAACGAGCGCACTTCGGCCTTGTTCTCCTGCCCGGCCACAACACCCGCCACCAGCAGCATGGGCGTATAACCCTCGCGCACTTCCATCCAGCCGCCAACGCTGTCGCCCTGCTTGCGGGCAATGGCCTCGTTCACAAAGGCAGCGTCAAGATCGCCGGAAACAAGGTAGGAAAAGACCTGAGGCATAGTGGAAAGCATGGAAAGCTTTGCCTTGA
This sequence comes from Desulfovibrio desulfuricans DSM 642, assembly GCF_000420465.1. NCBI lineage: Bacteria > Pseudomonadati > Thermodesulfobacteriota > Desulfovibrionia > Desulfovibrionales > Desulfovibrionaceae > Desulfovibrio > Desulfovibrio desulfuricans. The sequence continues at coordinate 101,313 of NZ_ATUZ01000013.1, forward strand.
GCGGCTCCAGAAGGTTGTTGCCCTTCATGAAGGCCACTGCTGCCCTGCCGTAAATGGCCGCCTTGGCATCGGGATAGCCGATTTTGGCAAATTCCGGCTTGGTGAGATCCTGCGCCGAGGCAAGGTGCAGCCCTTTGCGCCACGCCAGCACAAGTACGGCTTCGCCAAGCGGTTCATAGGCGGCAAAGGCCAGGCCGGAATCCTGCAACGTGCCTTTTTCCGAAACAATAATGCTGACGCCGCTCCCCGCCTTGGCCTGTTCGATTATCTGCCCGATGTTGCCGCTGTACATTTCTGTGGGTTTTACGCCCGATTGCTGCGCATAGGCCGCGCACAGCTGCTGCACCATGGGCTTGTATCCAAGACCGGTGGTGATGGATGGCCCGTCAGCATGGGCCGACTGCGCAAAAACGAGGATGCATGCGGTCAGTATCAGCAAAAGGCGAAAACGTTCAGGCAATACCAGAGGCTTCATGTGCGGCTCCTGACAGATAAAAGGTGGGGTACGGCAACAGGCCCAGACCGTGCGCCTTGCGAAGGGTAACCTCAACCATGCCTTGCGCTTCAAGGCGGCCATGGCGCAACAGCAGCATGCTGTTGCCAAGGGCCAAGGCCTCATCGGGCGAATGGGTGACGTACAGCACGGGCACGTTCCACTGCTGCGGAATGCGCGCAATGTAGGCCATAAGGCCATCCTTGAGGCTCATGTCCAGCGATGAAAGGGGTTCGTCCATGAGAAGAAGGCGCGGGCGGCAGAGCAAGGCACGCCCAATGGCAACGCGCTGCTTTTCTCCGCCGGAAAGATGGGCCGGGCGTCTGTGCAGCAGCGGGGCAATATCGAGCAGATCGGCAACGTCATCAAGGGCGGGCGCATCCTTGCTGGCGTGGGCGGCATGAAACCGGAGGCCGAAACGCAGGTTCTCGCGGACAGAAAGGTGTGGAAACAGGCGGGCGTCCTGAAAAACATAGCCCAGGCGTCTGCCTTCTGGCGGCAGGTTTATGCCTTGTTCCGCGTTGAAGCAGGTGATGCCGTGACAGCGTATCTGCCCTGCATCGGGCGTTTCCAGCCCTGCAATACAATTGATAAGGCTTGTTTTTCCGGAACCGGAAGGGCCAAAGATCACAGCAATGCCGCACTCAGCAAGCGTAAATGCAAGTTGCAGTTCAAACTCGCCGTGTTTTTTATGGATGTCTACGTGCAGCATGGCCTGTCCTGAATGCGGGGTGGGCATGACCGGCGCCTTGTGCGGCCAGTAGCGTCATATCCAGCGATCATTAAGACCATACGGAGAGTGATGCCATGTATCAATAAATACACGGTTTAGATCATAAGCGTGAATGTTGGGGCGCGATCGCAGGGACAGTCTGCATGTCCTGAGGGATGAAGCGGAGCAGACTTGTGCGTTTGCTGTGTTGCACGCAGCTAGAGGCCTGCAAGGCCAGGGGCCTCACTTCAGACAAGCATGCGAAACGAAAAAATTGGGTATGGAAGGCAGAAGATGCTCTGCGCCCCCAGACCGGGCAGGAGGAAAGAGGGCGTCAGCAGGGCCGAGGGCGCTTATGCGCCCATGCCTGCATTGCGTTCGATAAGTTTGACGGCCCTGGCAATCTGGCGGCCAAGGCTGGTTTCTTTGGAAAGTTCACGTTCCACACTGGTGATGCCCTTGATAACCGTGGAATGGCGGCGGTTGAATTTTTCGCCGATTTCTTCAAGAGTCAGTTCTGTGTGTTTGCGCGCGAGATAATACACTGTGTTGCGGCCCAGCACGCATTCCTTGCGGCGCGAGCGGGAGCTGAGCTGGCGCTCGTTGAGGCCGTAGCTTTCACAGACCAGACGCACGATGGTGGGCATGTCCGGCCCGCAGCTGATCTCGGCATACTGGCTGAGCACTTCCATGGCCAGATCAAGGTTCAGACCGCAATTGAGCAGACGCGCCTTGAAGATGAGGCTGTTCAGGCACGATTCCATCTGGCGCACATCGCCGTCAAGGCGGCAGGCCAGCAGTTCGCAAACGGAGTCGGGCAGCAGCACCTGATAACTCTTGGCCTTGCGCTCAAGAATGTGGCGGCGCATGTCTTCTGTGGGGCGGCCAATATCGGTGAGGATGCCCGAGCAGAAATGCGACACAAGCTGGCTGTCCACGCGTTGCAGTTCGCGCGGCGAAAACGATGAGGTAAAAATGACGCGTCCGCCCTTGGCCTGAAGGTTTTTAACCACGGCAAGCGCCATGTCCTGCATTTTTTCCTTACCCTGGAAAAAATGCACGTCTTCAAGCAGCAGCACGTCAAGATCACGGAAACGGGTTTTGAAATTTTCGATGTCGTGGGTGCGCAGGGCAGCCACAAAGCGCGAGGCAAAATCTTCTGCCGTCAGGTAGCCCACGCGCGCACCGCTGCGTTCTTCTGCAATGGCGCGGCCAACGGCCTGTGCCAGGTGGGTTTTGCCAAGGCCAGGGGCAGAGTTCATGAACAGGGTGCGTACGCAGCCGCTGCTACGGCTTACATCCTGAGCTGCCGCAACAGCCATATTATTGGTGGGGCCAACTACAAAGTCCGCAAAAGCATAGCGCCAGTTGGTCGCCAGACGATAGGCCGGGGTGCTGCTGATGGGCAGGGTGGCCTGCAACGGCGGGCGCGCCATCTGCTGTGCGGCAGTGTCCTGACGGCTGGCAGCCTCCGTGGCGTTGGCCGCCAAACCGGAAAATGTCGCGTTCAGTATGGAAGATGAGTGTGCGAACTGCTCTGCCGTGTCAGCTTGTTTGGCGTGGGCTTCTGCATCATGGGCCAGGGCAAAAGAAGAGGGCTGTTGCATAGGGCTGGCCGCAAAGGCCGATTTATCTCGGCTGTCACGGGCTGGCAGGTTAGCCGCAGGCTTGCTGCTGTGGGCGGTATCGCCTGCAGCGGTAATGCGCACGTCAACAGAAGCTGGGTCAAGTCCCAGCACCGGGGCTGCTGCTTCACGCAAGGTGGAGAGCATCTTGCCTTCAAGCCAGCTGGCCACAAAAGCATTGGGCGCGGTAAGCAAAAGCCCCCCCGCGTGCACTTGTGCCCGCAAGGGTGCAATCCAGACCTTGAAAACGCCGGAATGCAGCATTTTCTTGAGATTTTCAGAAATTTCAGACCATTGTTCGCGCATGCAGCCTTGTAGCCCAAAATCAGATTTTGGGGCAATTGATGATTCCGAGCTGTTTGAGACATGAGGCCAATTTCTTATCCCCAACTTTGTTTATATCTAATAGGCCTGAATTTTAATGTTTTTTAGTTACTCGGCCTGTAGCCCCTATGATGGGATATCCTTTGAGCGCAAGGCTTTCATGGGATGTCTTGGTGTTTTAAACATGATGTCAAAAAGTTTTACACAAATACAATTTGTTTTTTCTCTGTTTTTCTCATGTATACTTCATTTTTTAACAAGGCATCAGCAAACTATGCGCACCGTAAGGCAAGGCAGATTGTCAAGGGGGAAAAAGAAATTTTCGGTGGTTTCATGCCGCATGACTGGACCGGAATTTCCACGAAAATTATATAAGAACTGTTGATATTAAAGAAAGTTAAGAAAATATCCAGGCATGCCCGGAGCATGCGGGCAGCAGGTGAATACGCCTGGCGCCAGAATGCAAAAAACCCCGGCCTGAGCCGGGGTTTTGTTCCTGAGGGACGGACAGCGCAAGCGGTGCTCGTGCTGAATCTACCGTCCACAGCACGTTGCTGTGCCTCCTGGGAGGCCGCGGTGCTTATCTGCGGCTTAGAAGCCGTAGCGCAGGCCGAGCATGAACTCGTTTTCGTAGGGGCGGTTGCCAACGTTGTACTTGTTGCCAGCAGAGGTGACACTTACATCGTTGTAGCCAAGGCTCACAAAGCGGTAGCCCGCATCAATGGCAAAGTGCTCGTTGATGTTGAAGGCAACGCCAGCGCCCAGGTTCCAGGCAAAGTTGGTGGTGCGTTGATCGCCGCTGAACTTGTCGCCGTTGTTGGCGGTAAAGTCATAGCCAGCGTAGTTGAAGGCCATGCCAAGACCACCACCCACATAAGGGGTCATGATGCTGTCGTTGTGGAAATCCCAGAACAGGTTTGCAAACAGGGTCGAAGAGTTCCAGGTGCCCTTGACCTGCTTGATCGCCGCGCCGCCATCGCTCCAGGTCTTTTCATTGTTGCCGCGCATGGCGAATTCAAGTTCGGCACGCAGGGGCAGCATCTGCTGGGGCCAGAAGTCATAGCCCAGGGCCAGGGCGCCACCAAGGGTGAACTGGCTGTACTGGTCTACGCCTGAGCCAGCCATGGCGCGGGAGCGTTCAATTTGGCCGGTATTTTGAAAGCTCATCAGGAATTTGGGGGCCAGATACATGCCGTTGCCTTCAGCAGCGGCAATGTTGGGCAGTGCCAGACTCAGCACCAGCGCCAACGCAAGAATAAAGCGTTTCATGACAGTCCTCCTAGGTACTTTCCTCCAAAAAAATGAAGGCAGCTTTAAAGTTGAAACAAACATTAGAAAATGTCAATATTTTTTCTATATTGGCAGCAGTGATGACGTATATTTACTGTGTTGACCATGCAAAACAGTATGCTGCAACGCTTTGACTCAACAGGAAACCAAATGTATTCTGTACAAAAAAGAAAAACCCGGCTGCTTTTTAACAACCGGGTTCATATACTATTGCGCCATAAGCGCCCGCCGTCTTCGCAACGTCAGCGGGGCGCGTTTGGCCAGCTTTGTTTTTTAGAACGTGTAACCCACTGAAAGCATATAGATGTTTGCAGAAACATCCTTGGAATTGCCGCCAGTAATGCCTACCTCGGGCGATATGCCCTTGGCATCGGTGCCGCCGTAGTCAAGCGAATTGATCCACAGGTGGGCGTAGGCGAGGTCTACGGTCCAGTTATTCCAGTTGAAGCCAGTACCCACGCTGAGCGTTTTGCGGCCATTGGTGGGGATCATGAAGTCGGCGTGGCTTTCATTGACCACGGGCGTTTCATACGAAAAACCCGCGCGCAGGGTCCACCAGTCAAGGGGCTTGTATTCCACGCTGCCGTTGAAGTTCCAGCCGTCGCGCCATTCCTTGTTGTTGATGGAACTGTAGCCGCTGTCCATATAGATGTTCAGGGCATTGTAGGTGGACCAGCGGGTCCAGACCGTGCCCACTTCAAAGCTCAGATTGTCCAGCGGCTTGTAGGTAACGCCCAGGGCTGCCGAATCGGGCAACTGAAGCACGGTGTTTGCGCCGCAGTTTCTGGCCTCGGGCAGGTGTTTGGCCTTGCTGATGGCGTTGTCGCCCTGATAGGCGAATTCCACATCGCCGTTGATGTTCATGGTCACCTGACTCTTGTAGGACAGGCCAACCGACCACTGGTCGTTGAGGTGCATGTGCAGGCCAAGGTGAGCGCCATAACCCCATCCGTTGCCCTCAAGCTGCATGTCGTTGTCAAATTTTTTGCCGTTGTTGTAGGTCAGAATTTTGTTGCCCATGTACATGTGGGCGTTCATGGCTTCCACGCCTACAGAAAACGAGACAGTATCATTGAGCTTGATGGCAAGGGTAGGCACGAAGGAAATAGTCTGCACGCCGATGTCATAGACATTGTACCTGCCCGCCCAGTCTCCGGAATAGCTGTTGCCAAGGCCGAAACGCGAAAAAACGCCCAGACCGACCCATGCGTTGTCGCTGAGCTGATGACTCAGATAGGCGTGCGGAGCATTCCAGAGGGCGGGCTTCGTGTAGGTCGAGGTTTCGCGGCCGCCATAACTGGTGGAAATCCCGCCAGAAGGGCTGATGAGGGCAAAGCCGCCCATCGTGCGCGTGCCGGGCAGTTGCGTAATGCCTGCGGCATTATAGGCAATGGCCGAAACATCATCAGCGCGGCCTACCATGCCGCCAGCCAGGGCAACACCTCTGGCGCTCCATTCATTCAGGGCGAAACCTTCGCCCCAGGCCACGGGCGCGCAGCAGGCCACCAGAGCCAGCGCCAGACATACAGCACGAAAAACCTTCATCACCCCTCCACTAAGATGCAAAAAAAGCGCACAACAGCCCATCCCGGCATACCTTAGCACGCTGGTACGGTTGTGGTGTCGCAGAAACGGACGCGGCTGTATGGCCGCCCTCGACAACAGTAATGGGCTGTCACAACATATTTATCGGATCAAGGTCAAGGAAAAGTCGCAAGTGTCTTGAAGCTTTTTGTGACAAAGCAAAGAAATAGAGCGAGCGCAGCGCCTGCCAGTCCTGCCCTTTTATCAAGCATGTAAAACGCTTGCGCCCACGCAGCAGGGACAGTGGGGCAGGAGCGGGGCCAAGAAGCTGCACGCCCAGTTCCGCAGCCTTGCCGCGCAGCGCCTGAGCCAGATCGTTGAGAGCAGGGGGGCCGCCTTGTTCGTTCAGCGCGTAGGATATGCGAATGAGCGCCAGGCGCACAAAGGGCGGGTAACGGCGCAGCCGCCGTTTGGCAAGCTCTGCCTGATAAAAGCCCTCATAGTCCGCGGTACGCACGTACTGCCAGCAGTAGTGCTCCACATCACGCGTCTGGATAAGCACCCGGCCCGGCTTGTCGCCCCTGCCAGCGCGCCCGGCAGACTGCACCAGCAATTGAAATGTGCGCTCGGCGGCGCGGTAGTCCGGCAGATTCAGGCCAAGGTCCGCATCCGCGATGACGGCCAGCGTCACCAGCGGAAAGTGATGCCCCTTGGAGAGCATTTGCGTACCCACCAGTATGGGGGCCTCCTGTCGGGAAAAGGCCGCGAGAATTTCTTCCATGCGTCCGGGCCTGCGGGTGCTGTCCCTGTCCAGCCGCAGCACAGGCCCCCCGGCCAGTACGCTCAGGCGCTCGGCCAGGCGTTCTGTGCCTTCGCCCATGGGCAAAAAGTTCATGCCGCCGCACTCTGGGCAGGGCGAGGGAAAGGGGCGGCTATAGCCGCAATAGTGGCAGACGAGTTTTTCCAGCCCCTTGTGGTAGGTGAGCCCAATTTCGCAGTGCGGGCAGCGCAGGGTGCGGTTGCAGTCAAGGCAGTACATCAGAGGGGCGTAGCCGCGCCTGTTCAGCAGCACCACGGCCTGCTCGCCGCGCTCAATGGTCTCGCGCAGTGCGGCTTCGCTCTGTGGGGCCAGCAGGCCGTCCATGCTGGTTGAGCCGGGCGCAAGGGAGCTGATGTCCACCAGTTCGACCGGCGGCAGTTCGCGTCCGCCCACGCGGTGCGGCAGCCGCAGGATGGGCAGATGGCCGTTTTCAGAAGCATAAAAAGTCTTGAGGTCTGGCGTGGCAGAGCCAAGCACCAGCAGCCCCTTTGCCTGGGCAACACGGAACCACGCCACTTCCTTGGCCTGATAGGCCAGGCTTTCGTCCTGCTTGAAAGAGCCGTCGTGCTCTTCGTCAAGCACAATGCAGTTCAGATGCGGCACAGGCAGAAACAGTGCCGAACGCGTACCCACGACGATGCAGGGGGTGTCGCTTTGCGCCATCTGGCGAAAGGTCGCTTCCCGCCGTGCAGGCGACTGGTAGCCGTGGTAGAAAAATAACGGAGCATCGGGCAGCGCACAGGTGGCATCGCGCCGCAGTTTGTGGGCCAGCGCCACCTCGGGTGCGAGCAGCATGACGCTTTTGCCCGTCGCAAGGCAGGCCTTGGCAAGTTCAAGGTATACTGCGGTTTTGCCGCTGCCGGTCACGCCAAAGAGCAGGCGGGAGGAAGCCTCCTCTGCCCGCAGGGCTTCCAGCATGCTTTCAAGCGCACGTGCCTGCTCATCGTTAAGGGCAAAGGGGGCAGGCGGGGGCGGCAACAGGCTTTGCTCTGTGGCGTCCAGAGCGTCATCATCGTCAACGCCGTTGTCTCGCGCGAGGTTGACGTGCCCGGCTTCCAACAGGGTATGGAGGGCTGGGGTTACGGCCTGCCCAAGGGATTGCACAAGCCGCCTGCGGCTCACGCTGCCGTGCTGGTGCAGATAGTCCAGAATTTCGATCTGGCGTTTGGCCGAGGGCCGCACAGGCCAGGGCGGATCAACGCGCAGCAGGCAAAATTCTTCGCTGGCGGCGTCTGTGCCGGGGGGCAGCATGCGGGCAGTGCCTTTGCAAAGGGCCTCGGCGAGCGCCTGACGCTGTTCAGGCAGGGCTTCACGGATGCGCGCCAGAGTCCAGGCTACAGCCTTGCCCGATTCGATATTGCGCAGTCGCACCCGTGCAAGACGCAAACCCTGTGGCAGCACATGCCCCAGAATATGACCGGGGTGCAGCCCCTGACGGCGGGCCAGATCTTCAGCCAGTTCCAGCAGCACAGCGGGGAGCAGAGGGGCGTTTTCCAGGGGCCAGCCAAGGCTTTTGCAGTCAACGCCTTCCGGCACGTCGGCTGTGGGGCTGACGCGCAAAAGCACTGCGGCGCGCAGGGCGGTGCGCTCGCCCCGGCCCAGCGGCACGGCCACGCGCAAGCCGGGCTGCCAGAAATCGGCGGGAAATTCGGGCGGCAGCGCGTAGGTAAGGCTGGCGTAGGGCGGAGTGAGCAGGGCGACTGTGGCGTACATGTAGGGCAGAGTTACGTAATACGGCACCAATGGCAAGCCTCCTCTGGCGAACCAGAGGAGGCTTGGGGCAATACGTATGTGCAGCGGGTTTTAATGGAACTGCACAAAATTCTTGAGCAGCTTGAGCAGATCGTAGCGCAGTTCTTCGTCCTGAAGGGCAAAGTAGATGTTGGCGGTGAGAAATTCCGCCCAGTCGCCAGCGTCAAAGCGCATGCCGGACATACGCACAGCCATCATGCCCCTTTCCTGAGCCATGGCCTGGAGTGCGTCAGTGAGCTGGATTTCGCCGCCGTGTCCGGGTTCGGCCTTTTCAAGATAGTCAAAAATATCAGGCGTGAGTACATAACGGCCAACAATAGCCATGCGCGAGGGCGCGTCTTCACGGGCGGGTTTTTCCACCATGTTTTTGACGCGGAACACGCCGGGGGTCACTTCGTCGCCATCAATGATACCGTAGCGGCTGACCTTCTCCCACGGTACTTCCATCACGCCGATGACCGGCATTTTTTCGGCCATGGCCACTTCAATGAGCTGGCCGATGCCGGGAGCGCCGCCAAACATGAGGTCATCGCCCACCATGATGGCAAAGGGATCATCACGCACAAGTTCGCGTGCGCACAGCACCGCATGCCCAAGGCCAAGCTGGCGCTTCTGCCGCACGGACATGATGTTGACCATCTCGGCCACCTTGCGCACTTCAGCCAGTTTGTCGAGCTTGCCGGCGCGTTCCAGTACGCCCTCAAGCTGGAGGTTGTAGTCGAAGTGGTCTTCAATAACCGTCTTGTCGCGGTTGGTGACAAAAATTACATCTTCGATATTGGCGCGCTGCGCTTCTTCAACCACATACTGGATGACGGGCTTGTTGTAGATGGGCAGCATTTCCTTGGGAATATTCTTTGTTGCAGGCAAGGAACGGGTGCCCCATCCGGCCACGGGAATGACGACTTTACGAATATCCTTCATGCATGCCTCCAAGGGGGGTAGACAAAACAAGTTTTATTAGCGGCAAACCGATGCAAGCAATAAACGGATAGCAGCCATACTGCAAGCAGTACCTGCCCGATGCGGAAGTGCCGCCGCGAAGTTCAACAGTCAAATCAGCGCAACTCGCGCTCTACCACAACGGCCAGATCTTCGGCGAAAGCTTTGACCTTTTCGGGGTTTTCGCCTTCCACCATGACGCGGCAAAGAGATTCCGTGCCGGAATAACGCAAGAGCACACGCCCGCGTCCGGCCAGTTCCGCCTCGACCTTGGCAACAGCCTCGCCAATGGCGGGGCGTTCCTCAAAGGGCAGGCGTTTTTCCACCCGCACGTTGATCAGCACCTGCGGGAAGGGTTTGAGCCTGCCTGCCAGTTCGGAGAGGGGCTTGTCCTTTTCGCGCATGATGCGCAGAATTTGCAGGGCCGCCAGCAGGCCATCGCCAGTAGTGCTGTACTTGTGGAAAATAAGATGGCCCGACTGCTCGCCGCCAAGCATTGCGCCTTCGCGCCGCATGGCTTCCATAACGTAGCGGTCGCCCACCTTTGTACGCAGCAGCGAACCGCCGTGATCCTTCATAAAAATTTCCAGGGCCATGTTGCTCATGGCGGTTGCAACAAGCAGATTGCCCGGCAGTTCGCCCCGGGCCATCATGGCCTGGGCGCACATGGCCATGAGCTGGTCGCCGTCAATGATGTCGCCGTGTTCGTCCACAACAATGAGGCGGTCGGCATCGCCGTCCAGCGCAAGGCCCACATCGGCCCGAACCTCGCGCACCTTGGCGGCCACCACTTCGGGATAGAGCGAGCCGCAGTGCTCGTTGATGTTGGTGCCGTCAGGGCTTGTGCCGATGCGGAAAACTTCGGCTCCCAGTTCTTCAAGAGCCAGAGGGGCAACCTTGTAGCTGGCGCCGTTGGCGCAGTCAATCACAATGCGCAGGCCCGAAAGCGTCAACTGGGGAGGGAAGCAGCTTTTGGTGTAAACAATATAGCGGCCCCCTGCGTCTTCAATCTTGGTGGCGCGGCCTACGCCGCGCGCTTCCGGGTAGGGCCACTTAAAGTCCGAATCCAGCACCATGGCCGATATCTCGTCTTCGGTCAGGTCGGGCAGCTTGTAGCCATCGGCATCAAAAAACTTGATGCCGTTGTCGTGAAAGGGGTTGTGCGAGGCGGAAATCACCACACCAAGGTCTGCCCGCATGCTGCGGGTAAGAAAGGATATGGCCGGGGTGGGCAGCGGGCCGGTCATGATCACGTGCATGCCGGCGGCGCACAGGCCGGAAGTGAGCGCAGATTCAAACATATAGCCTGAAAGGCGCGTATCCTTGCCGATGACCACCTTGTGCTGGTGGTCGCCGCGCCGAAAGCGCACGCCCGCCGCCAGACCAAGTCGCAGGGCTACATCCACGGTCATGGGATAGTTGTTGACCGTGCCGCGCAGTCCGTCTGTGCCGAAAAGACGCTCAGCCATGAAAACTCCTTACCTCTAATTCTTTTGCAGCGCTCAGACGCGTTTCAGCGTGGGCGCAGTTGCTGGGTTTTGTCGTATGTACCGTGCCCAGGCGCAAGGGCAAGGCGGGGTTGCGTTCCTTGCAGGCTGCCGGATGCGGCAGTTGAAGGGCGGCGCTTATTTCTTTTTCCTTGTTACCGTAACTTCTTCCGTAACCGGGTTCAAGAGAGTCATCCCTTCCGGCAGTTTGAAGTGCAGGGGCGTTTTTACGCTCTCTCCCGGCTGGATCTCCGGTGTAATGAGGGAAACTTCCATCTCGCCAAGGTAATGGCTGTTCTTTGCCAGAGCTTCGGGCACTTCCACCAGCACGGCAATTTCATCGGGATTCACCGTATAGGCCAGGCGGCTTTCCTTGGCAATTTCCACCTTGCAGCGGCGCGATATAACGGTGCGCCCGCTGGTGATGGTGTACTGCACCTTGACGGAGGGCGGCGTAGCCGTGACCATGCCTGGCGTGTCCAGCGTGATGGTCTGCTGCGTTGTTGTGCCCGCTGCCTTGGGGTCAAGCATGATGGTCAGCGGCACGCTGGCAATGGCAGAAACAACTGACTCCGGGCCGCGCAAAACCACGGTTGCCGGGGTTACGCTGACATTTTCCACAGTCAGGGCACCGCTGCGAAGGGGCGAATCCACAACCGCCTTGACGGGTACGCTGCGCTCCTGCACGTTGTCGGCCTTGACCACAATGCGCGGGGGCTGCACATCAATGAGCTCAAACGCGCGAAAGCCTGCGCCCAGATGTTCTGCCGAAAGCGGAACTACCGTGGTGCCCTTTTTGATGGAGGAAAGGTCAACAGCCTGAATAATCTTGCGCTGCGTTATGGAGCGCAAAAGAGTTTCCGGCCCGCGCAGGCGCACAATGGCCTTGTTGATGAGTCCGTCAGTCACCACAAGATTGGCGGGGATGCCAAAATAATCAAGGTTTACTTCAATCTGCGCTTCCAGCCTGTCGCGAACGCTGACCATGTACCACATGCTCACGGCGATAAAGATCGCCAGCAGCATGGAAAGCAGATGCGGGGGGCGGCGTGAGGGATCAGAGGATTTCATTAAGCACCTGCCTGAGGCGGGCAGCGTCAAGGGCGCGCATAAGCTCATCCTTGAGGGCCACGGAAATTTCGCCTCTTTCTTCAGAAACAACAATGACCAGCGCATCGCTTTCACGGGCAATGCCCAGTGCCGCGCGGTGCCGTGTGCCGAAGTTCTGCCCCTTGGCTTCGGCCAGCGGCAGAATGCAGGCCGCAGCGGTAATTCTGCCACGGCTGATAACCACGGCTCCATCGTGAAGGGGGGCCTTGGGGTAAAAAATATTCATGAGCAGTTGGCGTGAAAGCTGCGCATCAATGCGCACGCCCTCGCGCTTTATCATATCGCCAAGGCGCATGCTGCGCTCAATAACGATAAGTGCGCCCACCCGCAGCCGGGCCATTTCAACACAGGCGCTCACCACTTCTTCCACGCCGATATTCTTTATGCTGGATCGGCGAAAGATAGGCCGTGCGCCCATTTCGCCCAGAGCCTGACGGATGTCGGCCTGAAAAATAACGACGATGAGGATGAACAGGGAACTGAAGATGTGCTGCAACAGCCAGGTAAGCGTGTACAGGCCGAGAGCGTTTGAAAAGAAATACAGCAGCGTAAGCAGGCCCAGCCCTGTAAGGACTGTCAGCGCCCGCGAACCCCGCAGCATCTGGATAACCTGGTACAGCAGAATGCTGACCACTGCTATATCCATTACATCGCGCCAGTCTATGGCAATACGGTCAAACACGGTGTGTTCCTTGCAACAAAGTGTATCGGGCACCCGTAGCGCTGTCAGCTGTGGGCTTTGGCGCGTTCCTTGTCTTGGTACATGGCAGTGTCCGCGCAGGAGAGCAGCGCATCCACTGTGAGGGCAGCATCAGGGTACACTGCACTGCCCATGCTGAACGTGATCGGCCCAGGTATGTTCAGCTCTGGCAAACCCTTTGCAAGGTCGGCGCGCATTCGGGTAAAGGCGGCCTTGTCCCTTTCCTCGGCCGGGGGACCGGTGAGCAGCAGTACAAACTCATCGCCGCCCATACGCCCCAGAATATGGGTCACCGGGGCATGTGCGCGAACAACCTCCGCGAAGAGTTGCAATACTCGGTCGCCCGCCTCATGTCCATAGGTGTCGTTGACGTCTTTAAAATTATTTAAGTCAACGTAATATAAGGTAAATTTTTTTGCAACTGGTGAGGCTATGCGCCTCTGTAGTTCCTCAAAGAGACCACGCCTGTTGAGAGCACCCGTGAGGGCGTCTCTGTAAGCGATGGCCTCAAGATAGGTACGAATTTGCGTAAGATCATGATTTCTTTGAACTAGAGTTGCCAGGAAGAGGCTGAGAAGAACGCTCATACCCACATAGAGCCATGATTCCAGTGATCTGAACCACGCAACGCCTGCCGACATGCGGATCAGCCAGTGAGCGTTAAGAATTGTCACAGGCATGTCTATGCTGCCGGCGTCTTTTTCTGAATCCGCGCTACCAGCAATAAGCAACGCATCGCCTTTATGGGAGGATGTGCGCCAAAGGCCAAAATCGATATTCATGCTGTCCAGCAGGTAAAGGTCCGAGGCTGTCAGCACGTCAGGAAAACGTAGCAATATTGCAGCAATACCCCAATATTGAGGACGGCCGGAAGCATCAGGAAGGAATATGGAAAGTCGCCCCACCAGCGCCGCATCCCCGTTGGGGAGCAGTATCGGCCCGGCCAGGGTCAGGGGGGCGCCGTGACGGGCTGTGATTGCCTCGTGGCAGCCCAGATTGCCGTCAAGCATATCCTGCCCCACCAGCAGGCTGTTGGCAGGCGTATATGGGTACACCTTGTCTATGGTGCCGCCCGGAGCGAGAACAAAGGCCTGAATGGTGTCCTCATCGCGCAGGGCAGCGGCAACACGCTCGAATTCCTGAATGTTCCCCTTGTTGTCAATAACAAGCGCGTTCAGGGTTTCTGTTTTGAATATCAGGCGCAACAGATCGTTTTGGAGATTATCGCGCTGCGAGCGGGCGATGCTCTCAAGCTTGACCCGCTCAAGCTGCTGTTTGCGGTCAATCAAAACCCATGTCAAAAGCAAGTTGAAGGCCAACGTGATGAGCAGCATTCCAGTGAATGGGCGCGTTGAAAAAAATCGCACCATACCGGCAGACTCGCAATCGTTGACGGTTTGAATCCTAGCTGGCCTCAAGAGCCAGAGCAACAGTCAGGGCCTGACGGGCCGCAACAACATCATGCACCCTGTGCCAGAACACGCCCTTGCCGCGCAGCATTGCCGTGGCCGTGGCTGTTGCCAGACCGCGCTCCTGCGGCGGCAGGCCCAGAAGCCCGCCAAAAACGGTTTTCATGGACAAGGCCATGAGCACGGGTCGCCCGAGCGCAAGCCAGTCTTCCGGATGGGCCAGCAGGGCAAGGTTGTGTTCAAGCGTCTTGCCAAAGCCGATGCCGGGGTCAAGCACAATGCGGTTTTCCGGCAGGCCCGCCCGCACCAGACGCGACATCTCGCGCTCAAAAAATTCCAGCACTTCGCGGCGCACATCCGTGTAGCGCGGATCGTGCTGCATGGTCTGCGGGCGGCCTTGACTGTGCATCAGCACATAGCCGGGCTTGTACTGCGCAAGAACGTCCAGCAGTGCGGGATCAAAGGCGCAGGCCGAAATATCGTTGATGATGACAGCCCCCATGTCCAGCACAGCGGCAGCCGTGGCGGCATGGTAGGTGTCAACAGAGATTACGGCTCCGGGCGCAGATTGGCGCAGCCCTGTCAGAATCGGCAGCAGACGCTCGGTTTCCTGCTGGGGGTGCAGTTCCGCGGCTCCAGGCCGCGACGATTCCGCGCCAAGGTCAAGAATGTCTGCACCCTGGTTGCGCAGGGTCAGCGCATGGTTGAGGCCCGATGCCGGGGCATTGTGGCGACCCCCGTCATAAAAGGAATCTGGGGTCAGATTTACAATGCCCATGACGCCAAAGGGGGAGGGCGTCTTCAACGCCCGCCCCCCAAGAATATGCCAGTCTGCGCCCCTGGAAAGAGCGGCCGGGCAAATGCTATCGGTCATTTTCTTTACTGTTGTTCCGGGTGTTCTCGGCTTCGGACTGTTTGGACTCCGCCTGCTCCGGTTGCTGCTCCGGCTTGTGTTCAGCCTTCTGTTCAGGGGCCTGAGCGTCCGTATCCGGCTCAATAACAAATTCTGCACCGGATTTGGCAGCCTTGCCCCCCTTCGCGGCAGTGCTGGCGGGCACGGGTTTGCCGTTGATGTCGAGCGGGGGCAGTTCCTTGTTGTCCATGAGCAGGTCAAGATCCTCGCCAGTGATGGTTTCGCGATCAAGAAGCGCCTGGGCAACGCGGTGCAGGGCATCCAGATTTTCTTCAAGCAGCTTGCGGCAGCGGCTGTGCGCGTCTTCCACAATGCGCTTTACTTCCGAATCCACGAGCCGTGCCGTATCTTCGCTGAAGTTTTTGTTCTGAACCCATTCGCGGCCAATAAAAACCTCTTCGCCGGTTTCACCGATGGCCAGCGTACCCACAGCTTCACTCATACCCCACTCGCAGACCATTTTGCGGGCCATGCGGGTGACGCGTTCGATGTCATTGGAGGCACCAGTGGTGATATCGTCAAAAATAATTTCTTCCGCCACGCGGCCACCCAGCAGCACCACCAGATTATTGCGCAGGAAGGTGCGCGAATAGCCGTGGCGGTCTTCTTCCGGCAGCTGCATGGTCACGCCGAGGGCGCGGCCACGCGGAATGATCGTAACCTTGTGCACGGGGTCGGAACCGGGCAGCAGGCGGGCAGCCAGGGCGTGACCGCCTTCGTGGTAGGCTGTGATGCGCTTTTCTTCCTCAGAGAGGATAAGGCTGCGGCGTTCGCGGCCCATGAGAACCTTGTCCTTGGCATACTCGAAATCTTGCATATCCAGGCGATCCTGATTGAGCTTTGCGGCCTGAAGGGCAGCTTCGTTGACCAGGTTTTCAAGGTCAGCTCCAGAAAAGCCCGGTGTACCGCGAGCCAGCACTTCCAGATCAACATCGCCAGCAAGAGGCGTGCGTTTGGTGTGCACTTCAAGGATACGGCGGCGGCCACGCAGGTCGGGTGTGGGCACCATCACCTGACGGTCAAAGCGGCCAGGACGCAGCAGGGCGGGGTCAAGCACATCGGGGCGGTTTGTGGCGGCAATGAGGATAACGCCTTCATTGCTTTCAAAGCCGTCCATTTCCACAAGCAGCTGGTTCAGGGTCTGCTCGCGTTCGTCATGTCCGCCTCCAAGGCCAGCGCCACGCTGACGGCCAACGGCGTCGATTTCGTCAATAAATATCAGACAGGGCGCGTTTTTCTTGCCCTGAACAAAAAGGTCGCGAACGCGCGAAGCGCCCACGCCCACAAACATTTCAACAAAGTCAGAGCCGGAAATGGAAAAGAACGGCACCCCGGCCTCGCCAGCAACGGCGCGGGCCAGAAGGGTTTTACCCGTTCCGGGAGGGCCCACAAGCAGTACGCCCTTGGGGATGCGTCCGCCAAGGCGGGTAAACTTTTTGGGGTTGGAGAGAAATTCCACAACTTCCGAAAGCTCGTCCTTGGCTTCGTCAACGCCAGCCACGTCAGCAAAGGTAACGCGGGTGCTGTCCTGATTGAGCAGGCGCGCGCGCGACCGGCCAAAGCTCATGGCCTTGCCGCCGCCGCTCTGCATCTGGCGCATAAAGAAAATCCACACGCCCACCAGCAGCAGCATGGGGAACCATGAAACCAGCAGGGTCATGTACCATGGCTGTTCTTCCGGCGGTTCGGCCTTGATTTCGACCTTTTTTTCAATAAGGCGGTTTACGAGGCCGATGTCCTGCGGAGCATAGGACTGCACGGTTTTTCCGTCAGAGGTGCGCCCAATGAGGGTGTGCCCCTGAATGGTCACGGACAGGAGCTGGCCGTTGTCCACCTGACTGAGAAAATCTGAGTAGGGCACCCGCTGGGTGATCCCCTGCGGCTGCTGGAACATATTGAAAAGCATGACCATCGCCAGGACGATTATCGCCCACAGCATCAGGTTGCGACTTATCTGATTCAACACTGCCTCCGTTACGTTTTCCGCGCGCGGTGGCGCACGGCCAGGCCGGATATATGGCCAGCACAGTTAAGAAATTACTACCTGTATGCGGCTGGTGTCAAATGTTTGTGGGCATTTGCAGTTCAGGCAACAGGGTTTCGGCTGCGCTTGTCTTGTTCATAATAATGCGCAAAACACACTTGGCAATGGAGGTTTGACGTTCAGGAGTCAAAGCAGCATGTCGGGGCGTGTTGCGCATGGTCAAACTGTGCTGCGGGCTTTGCTGCTTTTGCTGTGCTGCAAAGGCCAAATAAGTTTGCCCTCTTGCGGGCAATGGGCTTTTGCCCTATGGTGCGCCCATGCGGAGACGTTTCGTCACCGGTGTGGCGCCCGGTCTTCAAAACCGGTGGCAGGCCTTGCGGTCTGTGGTAGGTTCGACCCCTATACGTCTCCGCCATTCAAGCTCTATTAGCCAGGCTCATTTGGCTTGCCGTCTTTTGCAGACTGCCGTGTCCCCCGGTTTGACCCGGGGGATTTTTTTGTCTTGCGGGCAGCCTGTTTTCAGCCAGTCCTGCCGCTATTTTTCAGATTTTTTCTTGTGGCTTGAGCGCAGGTGCAGGCGCATGGGGGCATGCGTGATGCCAAATATTTTGCGCAACGCGCGTTCAAGATAGCGGGTATAGCTTTCAGGAACACGGGTGGCATCGCTCACAAAGCACACAAAGGTCGGCGGCGCGGTTTCCGCCTGGGTGAGGTAGAAGAACTTGGCGCGCACACGCTTGACCACCGGCGGCTGGTGCTTGTCGAGCACTTCTTCCATGGCGCGGTTGAGTTTGCCGGTAGAAATGCGCACGCTGCATTCTTCGTGAATCTGGGTTGCCAGGGGCAGGATTTTTTTCAGACCGGTTCCCTTGAGGGCAGAAACATTCAGAATTGGCACATGCGGGCAGAAGGCCAGCATTTCGGCTATGTTCTTTTTGAGCCTGTCCAGAGAGTCGCGGGGGGCCAGATCGCACTTGTTGATAAGCACCATAAAGGGCGTTTTGCGTGTATTCAGCATGTCCATGAGGCGCTTGTCCTGCTGGCTCACGCCTTCGGCGGCGTCCAGTGTCAGCAGGGTCACGTCGGCCTTGGTACTCGACTTGATGGCCGAGTTGACGGAATACTTTTCCAGGCTGTCGCTGATTTTGGTGCGGCGGCGAACACCCGCAGTGTCCACAAATACATAGTCGCGCCCACCGCTCGCAAAGCGCACGTCAACGCTGTCGCGCGTGGTGCCTGCCACATCGGAAACAATCATGCGGTCACTGCGGGAAATGGCGTTGATGAGCGATGATTTGCCCGCATTGGGGCGGCCAAGCATGGCAAGCTTGAGGGTCGGCGGCGCGGGCGGCTCGGTGGAGGTTTCTTCCGGCAGCAGAGCTACCAGATCTTCCACCAGGGCGGTGATGTTGTACCCGTGCTCGGCGGAAACCGCCAGCAGCGGAAAGCCCAGGACGTGAAATTCGGCCATGAGTTCATCTTCGCGCTCCACGCCGTCAACCTTGTTGACCACGCAGATAGTGGGCAGACCCTTGCGGCGCACATGGGCCGCAAGGTGCTCGTCCAGGGGCAGCAACCCGTCGCGCGAATCCACCACAAAGGCCACGGCAGCGGCTCCGACCAGCGCCGCCTCGGTTTGCGCAAGAATGTCGCGCTCAAAGCCGCGAATGCCTTCGGGGCCTTCCACCACTGCGGAGTGGGCGTCAAGAGTGATGCCGCCCGTGTCAACGATGCCGAAAACGGGGGTGTCCTTGCGGCGCACCACGCCGTCCATACGGTCGCGGGTCACGCCGGGGCGGTCATGGGTGATGGCCCGATTGCTGCGGATAAGCCTGTTGAACAGGGTGGATTTGCCCACATTGGGGCGACCCACCAGAATGACGCGGGGCAATGTATCTGCCATGAGAATACCTTAGTGTACGCCTGGGATTTGCCAGGCGAGATTGCAAGCGTGAAGCGGAGTGCGCCGCCATGCGGTCATGCGCTCCGATGAAAAGAAAGCGCCCGGAGCATATGCTCTCTGAGGCTTCTGGCGTGTAGTGCCGCGCAGGCCGCGCGGCAGCCAGGACAGTTGGGTTTTGAGACTGCTTTACTGGCGTAAAAATTTATTTTTAGCACTTTGTTCCGTCAAAGGGAAGACCCCGCATCCGCCCCCATGTTCCGGGGCCGTCATGGCCGCGACAGGCTCTGGCATCTGCTCAAGGGCATGCGCGCCAGGCCACGGCGGAAGACATGAAAATACGTGTCCGCAGGGCATGGTTACGCGCAGGGCATGCAGCAGCAGGCTTTCCGGCTCCAGGGCAGATTTTTCTGTCGTGCCCATGCGGGCCGGGGCCGGGAGGGCGTAGGCCCCGCGCGGCACATGGCGGCGCGGGGGCGCAGCCTGCCCGTACTTGGTGTCGCCAATCACAGGATGCCCCACGGCGGCAAGCTGTACGCGGATCTGATGCGTACGGCCTGTCAGCAGGCGCACAAGCAGCAGGCTTTGCGCCTGCTCCACCCTCAGGGGGCGAACCATGCACAGGGCCTCGCGGCTGTCGGCCTCGCCGGGAGCAGCCGGGCGCACCTTTTCGTAGCCCTGGGCTGTGTCCTTACGCAGAAAGTGGCGCAGAAGCTGCGTTTCGGCAAAGGGCCAGCGGCCCTGCACCCAGACCACATATTCCTTGGCCATCGTTCCATCGCGTATGGCGTCCTGAGCCTTGGCAAGGGCTTCGTACGAGGCAGCCACCAGCAGTACGCCCGAGGTTTCCTTGTCCAGCCTGTGCACGGGCGTGGGCTTGAAGGGCGCGCTTGCGAAGTAGGCGGCCAGCCGGGAACTGAGGCTGTCGTCATGCCCGGTGCCGGGATGCGTAGGCAGGCCTGCGGGTTTGTTAAAAGCCCACAGGTACCCGTCTGTGCCGATCATGGGCGGCAAAGGAGGCGAGTCAACCGGCTGCGTGTCGAGAGCTGTATCCGTCAGCGGCTGGGGGGCCATTTCTGACGCGCTTTCTTCCGCCATCTTGAAGGCAAAGGGAGGAAGACGAACAATGTCGCCTGTCTGCACACGGGCAAAAGGCTTGCATCTGCTGCCGTTGATGCGCACCTGACCAGTGCGCACCCAGCGGTGGAGCAGGGTGGGGGGCAAGTTCAGCCGCCTTTGCAGGAACTGTAACAACTTTTGGCCGCTTTCGGTCTCCTGGACTATCGGCTGTTCCAGCGGCGATTGCCTGCTGATGCCGATGCCAGAGTCCTGGGCCTGCGTAGGGGGAGGGTTATCTTCCGACATGGGGATACTCTGGCGCAAAGCCAGCCTTGCGTCAAGAGCGGCGGGGGCGCGGCCTGCGCTGGCCTGCCTGTTGCGCGTCACAGATAGCGGCAGTCGTTCATGGAAACCTTGGCAAAGGTGTGGTTTTCAATCCAGTCCCGAACGCGCTGGCGTGTCTCGGCCCTTGTGGTCAGTTTGTTCCGCAGCATGGCCCGGTCTGCCTCCACAATGGCGTTGGCAATGCTTGTCTGCATGTTTTCTGTGCAGGCGGAACCCATTGCCAGCAAGACCGGGGGACGGTTTTGCTGGCTGTTGTGCCTTTCAAAGCGCTGCATGAGCTCGTGCAAAATTTCGGCAACCTTCAGTCTGTCGCATCCAGGCAGTAGCACGGTGTATTCATCACCGCTCATGCGCGCCACGCAGGCTGCGGAATCCAGCCCGCCGCGCAGCAGCAGGGCCGCCTGACAAAGCACGGTATTGCCTTCTTCGTGCCCAAGGTAATCGTTAATCATTTTCAGTCCGTTGACATCGGCAACGACTATCCCCACGGGCCGAACGGCGTTTTGCTCCAGCTCCTCCACGGTCATGGTAAAAAAAGTTCGGCTGCGCAAACCTGTGAGCGGGTCGTTGCGCACCATGTCCTCAAGGTGGGCTCTGTCGGCCTGGCTTGCGCTGATGTCGGTATGCAGGCCCACCACACGTGTGGCCCTGCCGCTGGCATCGCGCTGCGTAACATTGCCGCGGCCAAGAATCCAGGCCCAGGTGTTGTCTGCCCTGCGCATGCGGTAGGTGCATTCAAAGGTGTCGCCGTGGGAGGGCGAGGCAATGATGTCTTTTTGTATGGGCACCACGTGGGCGTAGTCTTCCGGATGAATCTTCTCTTCCCAGCTGCGCAGCGTTGCCGGGAAAATCTCGGCAGAGTAGCCCAGCATTTCAATGTAGCGGGGGCTGTAGTAGACGGTATTGGTATTGGCGTCCCAATCCCACAGTCCATCGCCGGAAGCATTGAGCGCCAGCATCAGGCGGGCGGCATCCTGCGTGGAGTGCGGCGTGGCAAGGTGCTGCATGGAAAAACGCGCGGATGGCAAAAGCTGCTGCGTCTGACGTTCCACCGCGCTGATGCAGCCAACCACACGCTCTGCCTGCCCGGCACCGTTGCGCGCAAGGGTTATAAGCTGGGTTCGCGCCATAAGACCGTTGATGGGAAAGCATATTTCCATATGCGCGCCGATGTGGCCTTCGAGAAATGTCTGCAACGATTGGCCGAGTATCTCCCTTTTATCCTCATGGCATGCGCCAAGAAATGCCGCCATGCTGCAAGGAGCATTTGCCTCAATGCCGAGCAGCCTCCCGGCTCCAAGGCTGAAGCTGAGGAGGTCTGAGGCAACGCGCCATTCCAGCACGGCATCGGTCGTGTCCGTCTGGATAAGCGGCAGGGGGAGGCTGGGATGGGGTTCGCGCATGGCAATCCTTGGGAGGCCAAGATATGGTGCCAAAAGACAGGAATCTGACGCAGAGCATAAATTGCTGCGCGACCCTACTATTGTTCAGGAAAGAATGCTACTGTCATTTTATATATACAAGTAGATATTGGGCGCGGAAATCATAACGGGGGGCCTGCCGGGGGCAAGCCCGTGGGCAACGCCTGCACTGCTTTACAGACGGGCGGGGCGAGGCGGCAGGCTGGAGAATTATTTTATAGCAGATAGCTGCTGGCGTATTGTTCTAGCATTGTTGAAGATTTTCGCCAGCAAGATTGTTTTGGCTAATGCTCGTGGGGTTCGTTGCCCAGCGGGTGGGCGTGCATATGGGCGTGGGCAGAGGAGGGGGCGCAGGCGCTCAGTCGATTGTTGGCGATGGTGAGGTACTGGGTGGATGTTTGCGCCAGAAAATCCCAGTCATGGGAAATGGTTATGCGCGCCGTGTCCAGGCTGCCCAAAATGTCGATGATTCGCTGGCGGGCATCGTTATCGAGACCGTTGGTGGGTTCGTCAAGCAGCAGCGCTTCGGGCTTCATGGCCATCACTGAAGCCAGGGATACGAGCTTTTTTTCGCCGCCGGAAAGCCGATGGGTAAGGCGGTTTTCAAATCCGGCCAGGCCGAGATCGCGCAGGGTGTCCAGAGCGCAATCTCTGGCATCATCGGCTGAAAAACCGAGATTCAGCGGGCCAAAGGCCACGTCCTCCAGCACAGTGGGGAAAAAGAGCTGGTCTTCTGCGTGTTGCAGCACAAAGCCCACCTTGCAGCGCAGATCGTAGAAATCCTTTTCGTCCTTGAGGGGGGTGCCGTGAAACAGTACCTGACCCGCCTGAGGCCGCGCCAAGCCCGTGATGCAGCGGAAAAGCGTTGTCTTGCCGCTGCCGTTGGGGCCATAGAGGCCGATGCGCTGGCCTGGATGCAGCGAAAAATCCACATCGCACAGCACGGTGCGCGGCGAGTGGCCCTGCCCGTAAGCAAAGCAGATGCCCTCAAGGCTGAAAATGGCTGCATCGTGATGGTGGTCAGACATTGAGGCCTCCCAGGCATTCAACCGCGATTATCCCCGCCATGCACAGCAGCAGGCCCAGTGCGAAAATACAGTCGCCCTTTTGGGCGTGGAATACCGTCACCGATCTGAAATGGCCGGAAAATCCCCGCAGAACCATAGCCTCGCGTACCCGCAGCGAGCGCTCGTAACTGCGCACCAGCAGCAGGCCCAGCAAGGATGCCAGGGTGCGGTAGGTATGCATGCTGGTGCGCGGGCGAAAACCGCGCAACCGTGCTGCCACCAGCAGGGTGTGCCATTCCTGGGCGATGACGTGAACGTATCTGGCTGTGAAAAGAAAGAGAAAAACGAGCTTGGGCGGGCAGCGCAGCCGCTCCAGCGCATGACCGGCGGTGGGGGCGTCCATGGTGGCGACAAGCGCCAGAAAGATGCAGGCAATGGCATTGGACTTGATGCTCACCAGCAGTGCAAGGCGCACGCCTTCGGCGCTGACTGTGAGCATTCCCCATTGCGCCAGCGGGGTTCCCGGCGTGGTCAGGGGCGTTACACACCACAGAAAAACAATGAAGATATTGATGGCGCCGAGGCGTTGCAGCAGCGCGCGGGCAGGCGGATTGGCCACCGCCAGCAGTGCCAGCCCCAGAGCAAGGGCCATGCCGCAGGCGGTCAGGCTGTGCAGCAGCGAGATGCATACCGCAAGCCCCCCTGCGAAGGCCATGCGAACGCGGGGGTCAATACGCTGTATGAGCGATGGGCGAACAAAGGGCTGGTCAAACACTCCCAGCCATTACCCCCGACGCCCCTTGAAGTAAAGGGCAATGCCCGCCAGACCCACCAGCCAGCCGATGCCGCCGAAAATTTCAGAAAATCCGGGGCGGGACACGCGCATTTCCGCAAGTTCCCGGCGTATGGGGCCAAGCTTTGCGTCCAGCGCCGCGTTGACAATGGTTTGCAGTTCCCCGGAGCTGACGCCGACAGCGCTTGGGGCGGGTGCGGCCGCGCCTTTTGCTCCGGGGGTTGCGGCGGATACTGCGTGTGTAACCGGAGATGTTTTTTCGGCAGCAGGAGCCGCCGTGTCCTTCGCTTCCGGTGCACTGGCGGGAATTGTGGGCGTCTGAATAGCCGCCAGTTCGGCGGCGTCCATCATCCATTCGTTCTGATGGCCTTCGCCAGCCTTGACGACAATGCGCAGGCCGTGGGTCTTGCCCTCAGCGGGAACAGGAAAACGGTACACGCCCTGATCATTGGTGCGGCCTTCCTGCAGTTTTGCGCCTGTGGCAGCATCGTACACTACCACCTGTCCCTGCTTGACCTTATTGCCGCCGTTAAAGCCGCATTCCGCAACAACCTGATCCCCTTCTGTCCAGGCAAAAATATTGACCCGATGGGCATGGGCCGCCTGGGGCAATACCAGCGTGATAAGCAAAAGCAGCATGGGCAGCAGTGCGGGCAATACGGGCGAGAATGCCCTGCGCGAGCAAATGGAAAGCATGGAGACTCCTTATGGCCTCAGGCCGCGCTCAGGCGCAGCATTTCAGGGCGGACCCTGGCGATAAAACCCACGGTCAGCATGGTAATAAGACCTTCGGCCAGCATGATGGGCAGATGCGCCAAAAACAGCAGCCGCGCGGCTGTGGCAAAGCCTTCATCGCTGGAGGCAAGAGCCACCGCCGTCAGCAGGCCCGCGCCCATAACGCCCAGAGCGCCGCCGCAGAAAGCGGCAATCTTTTGTCCTGCGGGTGTGGGCCACGCACGGCACAGGCCGCGAAACACATAGCCCGCCACAACGGCTGAAAATCCCATGGTGAAGGTGTTGACCCCCAACACCACAAGGCCGCCAAACTGGAACAGAAGCGCCTGTAGCGCCAGTGCCGCCAGAATGGCCGGAAAGGCCGCCCACCCGAGTATCACGCCCAGAAGGCCGTTGAGAATAAGGTGCGCGCTGGTAATGCCGATGGGCACATGGATAAGCGAGCCGACAAAAAAAGTCGCGGCCAGAATGGCCACGGTCATGAGCCGGTCATAATCGAGTTTTTTCAGGCCCAGGGCCGTTCCGGCGGCGGTAAGGGCGTAACCCGTGGCAAGCACGGCAGGGGAAAGAACGCCTTCGGCAATATGCATGATCAATCCTTTGATGGGCCTTTGCCTGGCTTCACCTTGCAAGGCCGCTGGCGCAGAGGCCGAACCGGAAGGGGCAATTTCCGGCCCGGCTTGCCGCAGCCATACTTGGCGCAGTATTACTTGGTTTTGGGTGCGGCAAAATTCACCCACATCACAGCGCCCAGTTCCACTTCCTTGGCTTCACCCTTGTATTCCATTTTTTCGGCGGAGGTGTTCAGGGCCGCAAAACCCCACCATCCCGCCCAGGGAATGCCATAGGTAAAGACGCCGTTTTCATCGGTTTTTACTACCTGGGTGACATAAAAATCGTTGGGGGCGGTGTGCGCCTTGCCTTTGTTGTAGCACTCCACTTCCACGTCCGCTCCGGCAACGGGCTTGCCGTCAAGCAGAACGCGGCCACGGAATACATTGCCTGTGTAGTTGGCAAAGGGGCGGGTAAGGGGCACGATTTCCGTTTTCAGGCCAAGGGGGGCATCCCAACCTTCCTCTTCGCCAAAGGCGGCCACCACGGTCTTGGTATAATGGATGATGAACTTGTCTTCCGCAGGTTCAAAATAGGGGGCTGGCTCAACGGCAAACTGGTACACGCCGGGCTTTTTGATGCCATAGGTGGTTTGCCATGCCTTGTGACCCAGCACGGTGGCGGGCTTGAGCGTTGCCTTGATGTCTTCTGTTTTCCCGTCATGGGTGACGGTAGCCGCCGCAGGCGCGGCCATATCCATGCCCTGCATCTCCATTGGGTGCGCAAAGGAAATCTCCAACTGCACATTGGCGTCCTTTTTGTCGGCAACCGTGGGGGTGGAGGGAATGACCATGCCGAAATGGGCCTGGGCCTGGGTTCCCCACATGAGCAGCAGAGCAAGGCTGGCGCAGCAAATTTTCCACATAGAAAGTTCCTGTTGGTTGAGGTGGAGGGGGTTGCCGCTATGGCATGACGTAGCTGGATGTGTAGTAACAAAAAAAATAAATTTGTAGCAAGATGTTTTTGCCGGGCAGGCTCGGCATTCTTGCGCTTCATCCACAAGCTGCGTACTATGTGAGATGGAAAACTGCTGGTGCAGACGGCTGGCGCAGTTCAATCAGGGCAGATTTGTTTTGCAATTGCCCTGAAGATTGTGCGGGAAGACGCAGCAAAGATGCTCAGGATCGCTATGATTGCGCGACAGCCGCTGGAGTCTGCGATGTTAGGATGGTGAGCCTCTGCACCAACAGGTGCATTGCTCGAGGTTGGTTTCCTGGGCGCGTACAACTTCCCCCCGTGGCGTTCAGAATGCCCGCAGAGTGACGGGCGCAAACGCTGTTTGTCGTGTTTGCCCATATGGCAGTCAGTGTAAAAGGCATTTCAGCATCGGGAGAAAGTATGAAGCGTTGCGTTGCTATTCAGCATGTGGCTTTTGAAAATCTGGGTGTGTTTGTGCAGCCGCTTGAAGAAGCGGGTTTTGCGATCAGCTATGTGCAGGCCGGGGTTGTGCCCCTGGAGCCGGAGCTGTGGAAAGATGCCGACCTTGCCGTGGTGCTGGGCGGCCCCATTGGCGTGTATCAGGAAGATTTGTACCCCTTCCTTGCCGATGAAAAGGTGCTTATAGCAAGCCGCCTTGCCTCTGGCCGCCCGCTGCTGGGCATCTGCCTTGGCGCGCAGCTTATGGCCAGCGCTCTTGATGCCGATGTGTACCCCGGAACTGCCAAAGAGATTGGCTGGGGTCAGGTTGAACTCACCCCGGCGGGATTGAGCGGCCCCCTGGCCGAGCTTGCGGGCGCACCTGTGCTGCACTGGCATGGCGATACGTTTGATCTGCCCCGCGGTAGCGATTTGCTTGCCTCAACGTCCATCACGCCGCATCAGGCCTTCCGGCCCGGGCCGGGGCAGCTTGGCTTGCAGTTTCATGCAGAAATGGACGCGGTCCTGATGGAAACCTGGCTTGTGGGCCATTGTTGCGAACTTGGCGTCAACGGCTTTGACCCCCGCGCCATACGCGAAGACGCTCATAGGCTTGGCGCTCAGGCGCGGGCCGCAGGGCTGGCTTTTATGCGCCGCTGGTTGATGGAAGAGGTTCGCTAGAGTAAGTCTGCACATCATTCTGAATCACTGGTCGGTACAGGAGTGTTCAGATGGCCAATCCTGTTGTAAACATCACCATACCTGTTTTTAACAGGTATCATCTTACGCAGAAGACGCTGGTGGCTCTGCGCAAAACAGCACCAAGCATTTCATTTGCGGTTACAGTGGTGGACAACGGCAGCGATCAATCCCTGCGTGATCGGCTGGTGGAACTGCACAAAGACGGGATTATCGACAATCTCTTTCTGCTGCCGCGCAATATGGGCATATCCTGCGCCTGCAACATCGGCTGGCGCGCTGTGGACGCCCCCTATTACATGAAGCTCGACAACGATATGGCGGTAATAACGCCCCACTGGCTTGAGAATCTTTTCAGGCTGTGGGCGCACGGGGCCCCTGTTTCTACACTGGGGCCAACATTCAAAGCGCATGATATGGTGAAAAACCCAGGCACGATCACCAGCGAAGACGGCATACTTGGCATTTGCAATTCCAATTTAATGGGGAGCGCCATTATCATCCCCAAAAGTGTTTCAGACATACTGGGCTGCTGGAGCGAAGATTACGGCCTCTACGGCGCAGATGACGGGGATTACGGTGCCCGCATGAACTGCGCCGGATTGCCGCAATACTATTATGACGCCAATGATTTTTTTGTAAACGGCGGCAAGTACGACAATTCGGAGTACGAAGATACGGATCTGAATAAGGGCAAGGAACATGCCCGGCTGTTCAAGGATGAGTCCGGCGGTATGGGATTGTTTGTATTGAATTATCATCTGTACAACATGTGTGTTCGCAACTGGAAGGTGCCCTTGCGCTACCGCATCAAGGATATGGATGGTTATAACGTCGTGCTGGAGGAAGATCCCGCCTATGCGCCCATTCAACAGGCCCTGAGTCGCAGCAAGGAGCTGCTGGACAATCTTGTTGCGGCAGGCCGCACTAACGACGTTTATTCAGATGCCGTGGTGAATCGTCTTAAAAGAATCTGGAAAGGCTGCGGGCAGGAATGCGCCCCCTTGTGAATGCACTTTTTGGGGGCAGGAAATAACATCAGGGGCTGTCAGCAATGCCGACAGCCCCTGATGTTTTATCAATCCTTGAAATTGGCCGAGAGAATTCGCCTACTTAGGCAGCAAACTGGCGTATTCCGCACTCTTTACATATTTTTTGATAAATGCCAGGCCAAGCTTGCGGTCACCGGTGATAGTCGTGACCATAAAAATATCGCCAGACGCCGCCACCCATGACTGGCAAGGGGTCTGCTGCTGGGTGAAGGCAAAGGTGTATTGTCCGTTTTTTTCCACCGGGGGCTTGAGCGCCTTGAACTGGTTGGCGAACATTTCGGCAACAGTTTTGGTATCCGCGCCGCCGTTGGGCCCGGTCACAAAACCCACCGTGGAATTGCCCGAAGCATTTGAAAAGATAACGGTGGTGGTTCCCTGATTTTCTGTGGGAGCCATAACGGCCTTCCAGTTGTCGGGAAGGTCTACGGAAATATACTTTGTACTCACCTCATCTGCCAGCACGGGCGTGGCCAGGAGCATGACAAAAAGAAGAACCGCAAATTTTCTGAACATGAAAATTCTCCTGCTTGAGAGCGCACAGTTAACGGCGGGGGGTTGCCCATAGGGGACAGGCTGTCCCGGTCGCAGTGTATTACAATGGATCAGCCAGTTGTATGCAATGGCCCCTGAAAAGACAATGCCTTTTACTCAAGCCAGCCAGGCTAAAAAAGGCCCCGCCGCGTGTAGCGGCAGGGCCTTTGAAACCGTGCTGCGGTTCCGGGTGCGCGGCGTGCGCCGTGCAGCGGGCCGGGTTAGCCCAGGGCCTGGGCAATGTCTTCAATAATATCATCCACGTGCTCAATGCCAATGGAGAGCCTGACCGTGTTGGGTCGGATGCCCGTTTCGGCAAGTTCCGCGGCGGTGAGCTGTGAATGCGTGGTGGAAGCGGGGTGGATAACCAGCGATTTTGCATCTGCTACGTTGGCCAGCAGGGAAAAGACCTGCAACCTGTCGATGAATGCCCTGGCCTCCGCCGCGCCGCCCTTGACCTCAAAGGTAAAGATCGAGCCGCCCCCCTTGGGAAAATAGCGCTGATACAAGGCATGGCTGGGGCTGTTGGCGAGGCACGGGTGGTTGACCCGCTCAACCTTGGGATGCTTGGTCAGATATTCCACCACTGCCAGCGCATTGCTGACGTGGCGCTCAACCCGTAGCGAAAGGGTTTCCAGCCCCTGCAGCAGGATAAATGCGTTGAAGGGCGAAAGCGTTGCACCAAGATCGCGCAGCAGGATGGCCCGGGCGCGCACTGCATAGGCCGCCGCGCCCACTGCCTTGGTAAAGCTCAGGCCGTGGTAGCTCGGTTCCGGCTCGCACAGCCGGGGGAACTTGCCTGAGGCCTCCCAGTCGAACTTGCCGCCGTCCACAATCACGCCGCCAAGGGTTGTGCCATGGCCGCCAATAAACTTGGTTGCCGAATGCACAACAACGTCTGCCCCGTGCTCGATGGGGCGCAGCAGCCAGGGCGTGGCAAAGGTATTGTCCACCACCAGGGGGATGCCGTTTTTGTGGGCCAGATCCGCCAGCGCTTCAATATCCACAATATTGCTGTGCGGGTTGCCCAGGGTTTCAATAAAAATGGCCTTGGTGCGTGGTGTGATGGCGCGCTCAAAAGCGCCGGGTTCATCAGGGTCCACAAAGGTGGTGTCTATGCCCCAGGCCTTGAGCGTGTGCGCCAGCAGATTGTAGGTGCCGCCGTAGAGGGTTTTTTCGGCCACAATGTGGTCGCCTGCTTCGGCCAGATTTTGCAGGGCATAGGTGACCGCTGCGGCGCCGCTGGCCGTGGCCAGGGCCGCAACGCCGCCCTCAAGCGCTGCCACGCGCTGTTCAAAAGCGTCCTGCGTGGGATTGGTCAGGCGGCTGTATATGTTGCCGGCATTGCTGAGGTTAAAGCGAGCCTCAGCGTGCGCACAGTCGTCAAAAACAAAGGATGTTGTCTGATAGATCGGTACGGCGCGCGCCCCGGTAGCCGGATCCGGCTGTTCCTGCCCTGCATGAACCTGCAGGGTTTCAAAACGTGGTTTCTTTTTTTCGCTCATCTCTGTCCCCTGATTCTTTTGCAGTTTGTATGATCCTAGTCGACAAATAATTTCTTAGTAAATTGATAAGAAATGATTGGCCCAGATATTTGGGCTTGTCAAGCAAGCCCTGCCGGGAAATCTTGCGTGCGCGGCGCGTCAGTCTTGCGCCGTGCAGGCTGGGAGACTAGGATGCTCAACGGCACGTTCCACGTCTTTGCAGGCGGGACGCGCATCAAGAAAAACGGAGGCCGCATGAAGGCGGAAATAATATCGGTCGGCACAGAACTCCTGCTGGGGCATACGGTCAATACGGATGCAACCCATGTGGCGCGGGAGCTTTCCGCACTGGGTATGGATCTTTTGCAGGTGCATACCGTGGGCGACAATCCGCAAAGGCTTGAGAAAGCCCTGCGCGAGGCCCTGGAACGCGCGCAGGTGGTCATCACCACCGGGGGCCTTGGCCCCACGGAAGACGATCTGACCAAGGAAACAGTAGCTCTGGTGGCCGAAGCGCCGCTTGAGGAACATGCGGACAGCATGGCGCGGCTGCGGGAATATTTTGGCACACGCCCCATGTCGGCCAATCAGGCCAAACAGGCCATGTTGCCGCGCGGATCCGTGGCTTTTCCCAATCTGGCGGGTACGGCCCCCGGCTGCGCCACGCCTGCGGGCGAGGGGCGCTGGGTACTCATGCTGCCTGGGCCGCCTTCCGAACTGCTGCCCATGCTGCACGACAGCGCCGTGCCCTTTTTGCGGAGCATGAGCGGGTCGGTCATTTCATCGTTTATGGTAAAGACCTTTGGCATAGGCGAGGGCGTGGCGGCCTTGCGCATTGCGGGGCTGACTGGTGGGGCCAATCCCACGGCGGCAACCTATGCGGGCGATGCGGAAATGTTTGTGCGGGTAACGGCCAAGGCGCAGGATGCCGCCGCTGCCGAGGCCCTGGCTGCCCCCATGGTGGCGGAGGTGCGCAAACTGCTGGGGCACTTTGTGTACGGCGTGAATGTTGCGGGGCTGGAGACGGTGGTGGTGCAGGAACTGGCGCGTCAGGGCAAAACCCTTGCCACTGCGGAATCCTGCACCGGCGGTCTGCTTGCAAAGCGCATCACTGACCAGCCCGGCGCATCGGATGTTTTTGGTTACGGCATGGTAACCTACGCCAACGAGGCCAAGGAACGGCTGCTCGGCGTGCCGCACGATGTGCTGTGCGCGCAGGGGGCCGTCAGCCCTGAGGTGGCGCGGGCCATGGCTCAGGGCGTGCGCGAGTGCAGCGGCGCGGATTACGGCATTGGCATCACGGGCGTGGCCGGGCCCGGCGGCGGCACGCCGCAAAAGCCTGTGGGCCTTGTGTATATTGCCCTGAGTGATGCGGAGCATGTCTGGCTGCGCGTCATGCGCCCGCAAGGACGTTATCTGGGCCGCGACTGGACTCGCCGCCTTGCCTCAAGCCATGCGCTGGACATGCTGCGCCGCCGTCTTGCCGACCTGCCAGTGGAAGACCAGTGGAGTCTGGATCAGGCCTAGTTTCTATGGGCTGAAACTGTGCCCCCCCCGGCAAAAGCGGTCTGAGAGGCCGCTTCCGCCGGGGGGGTCTTAATTGGGAGGGGGCCGTCTGCGGTCAGGCGGGCTGATTTTTTCCCGAGCAGGTGATGCCGAATTCCACCGGGATTTTCATGTAGAAGATTTGCAGATTTTCCTGCTCAATGCGGGCAAAAAGCTGCTCGCTGTGTTCCGGGCTCACGGCCATGGTCACTTCCATGGGCTGCTCGCCCACATCAAAAAAGCGTGCGCTGTGGTATTTGCCGTCGCGCCCGTAACCGCCTTGCGCCGCGGCAAAGGTTGCGCCCTCAACGCCAATGGCCTTTGCTTCCTTGAGTAGCCATTCCGCAATGCTCATGTGCCCGTGCGAGCGCCCCTGCTGCGTATAAAATGTCAGTTTGTAGCCGTTCATGGCCTGCTCCTAACGAAAGAGGGATTTGAGAAGCGAAACCGCGCCAAGGCCCATGAAAAAACAGATCAGCGAGCCGCAGACGTGCAGGGTTATGGCCCCGGCGGCCATGCCTATGCGTTGTTCCTGCAGCAGGGTGCCGATCTCTGCCGTGAAGGTGGAAAAGGTGGTGAGGCCGCCAAGAAAACCGGTGATGATAAGCAGCCGCCATTCGGGGGCCAGACCGGGCAGCGAGTTGAACACACCCAGCGAAAGCCCGATGCCGAACCCGCCGAGAAAATTGGCGGCCACCGTACCAAGCGGAATAGCCGGAAAGATGGAATTGAGCAGCATTGAAAGCACCCAGCGAAGGCAGGCCCCGGCCCCGGCCCCCAATGTGATGACAAGAACGTTTTTGACCATGCGTCAATCCGTTATGCGGTGCAAGTACGGCTGTTAAAGGCCCACGCTGCCCGCGTTTTCATGCTTGCCGATGGCAGCGGTAATGCCCCGGCGTTGAATAAAAAAAGCAACCGCGCTTGGGCGCGGTCGCAAAATAGTCTACCAACGCCCTGGCCCTGGTAGGAGTTATCAGCAAATGCGGTTCAAGGGGAACTCCATCCCCTGAGTGATTTCTACATCTGCCGGGGCCGCAAGTAAACCCGTTTTCGCTGTAAGGGCACCGCATTCACTGCAATGTCAGCCCTGCTTTTTATCCCGGCTGCACAGGCGGTAATAAAACAGCAGCACGTACAGGGGGGCCAGGTAGGCGGCGGCCATGATCGCCTCTGTGGCGCTGAAAAATTCCATGCACACGATCATGACCAGCACATTGTTGATAACGCCAAATGAAATCTGAAAGGCCATGCCCACCTGCCTGCTCATGCGGCGGGCCAGGGGGATGGCGGCAAGTGTCATGACGAGGCAGAGCAGGGAGGCCGCGCCCAACGATTTGAGCAGCAAATCGGGTGATTGGCGCAGCAGGTCGCCGTAGTGGCTGAAAATGGCGATGTTGGAAACCACGATGGACACGGTTATGAGCGGGAACTGCCAGCGCAAAAGCAGGTTGCGCAGCCCGTCAAGGTGGATGCGCGTAAGGTGCGCGGCGGCAAAGGGCACAAGAATGGTCACGCAGAGCGACAGGCTCATGTGCCCCAGTTCCAGATGCGCGGGCATGTTGAGCGGCTCAAGCCCCAGCAGGCGCAGCGCGGCATCGGTAGCGGAAAGCACGGCGGGCAGGCTTGCGGGCAGCAGCAGGGACGTGGCGATGTTGGCCACAAGAATGAGCGCCGTATTGGCCCCCACCATAAGCGAAAAAACAGCGGCCATGACCCCCACGGGCGCAGCCCCCAGCAGAAAGGCTCCCAGCGCAAACTGGGGCATGCACAGGCGGAAGACCGCAAGACACAGCAGCGGCAGCACCGCAAGCCGCAAGGCCACCAGAAAGCAGAGTGTGCCCTTCATGTGGCGTATTTCGCGCATCAGGGCTTCCATGCCCACAGCCAGAAAACTCATGTAAAGCATGAAAATGAGAATAAGGCGCGGCATTGCGGCAAGCGGCTCTGCCGCCTGGGGCAGAAAAACGCCCGCCGCCATGGAAAGCAGCGAAGAAAGGACCATGATAAGGTCGCGGGAATTCATAAGGCCTCAACTTTTTCGCCACACTGCCCAACATGCCTGCCCTTGGCAAGTCCCAAGGGCAGGCATGTTCTGGTACTCTCAGGCACGCGTGGCATGGTCAGGCATCTGTGCGCAGGAGCCGCGCGGTTCAGCCTGCGTCCCTTGCGGCAATCAGTTTGTCTGTCGGATCAGGCGGTCAGGCGGCAAGGCCGTCAGCGGGCTGAATTTTTTGATGTATGCCGCCAGCACGTCCACATCCACCGGGTCGGGGGCTTCCACGGGCGATCCTTTGGCAAGCATGGCGTAGCCATCGCCCCGGCGTTCCAGATAATCCACAAGAACCACCCGGTAGCGGGCGGCAGGGTCAAGGGGGCGCGCGGCTCCGCCCGCGTCCAGCAGCTCTGCGCGCACAATGCGTTTGCCGGACGGCAGAGCGGGATTATACACGTAGCGCAGCCCCGCCGTGTGCAGCAGGGGCGATCCCACGCCTTTGTAGTCGGCCACGCCGTGTTCCAGCGCTGCCAGCAGTTGCTCGCCGCTGAAATCGCGAATGATGACCTTGTTGCCAAAGGGCAGCACGGCCAGCATGTCGCCAAGGTTCAACGCGCCCTGCCGCAGAGGGGCGCGCAGCCCCCCGCCGTTGATAATGGCGGCCTGCGCTCCGTATGCGCGGCCATAATCCAGCATGGAATCGGTCGCGATCAGGCCGGAAAGGCATTCACCTACGCGGCACTGGTGCAGGCCGTCAGGCGCATTCAGGTTGTTTTGCCCCACGGTAACGGAGGTGAAGGCTTCCAGCTTTTGGGCATACTGGGTGATTTTGGCTTCCACAGCCGGGTCGGGCGGAATGGAGGCATCCAGCGGCAGGGCCTCGCCCTGCCAGCGCACGGGGACGCCCTGCGCGTCAAAGGTCACATCGAGCTGCCCCAGATACTTGGCAAGCGCACCGGCAGTGACCACCAGAACAGGCTTGCCCGAGGGCGAATGCTCCACAATGGGGTACGGCCCCTTGGATGATTTTGGGCCAAGGTAGTCGTGGGTGTGACCGCCCACGATGATATCCACGCCGTCCACGCTGCGGGCCAGTTCCAGATCCTTTGGCAGGCCAAGATGCGTCACGGCTATGACGTGTCGCACTCCCTGCTTTTCCAGCTCCGCCACGGCCTTTTTTAGCGTGGTTTCGCTCTTGTAGAACCACGTTTCGGGGCAGGCTGCGGAAAGCGTGCGCACGCTGGGGTTGGCAAGCCCCACAATGCCCACCTTGACCCCGCGCACCTCCTTGATGATCCAGGGGCGGAACGGCGTTCCGCGCAGGGGACAGCCGGGGCGGGCATCCAGATTGGCGGCCAGCACGGGATAGGGCTGCGCCCGCACAAATCCGGCAGTGGCTTCGCAGCCGTCGTCAAATTCGTGGTTGCCCAGCGTCATGGCGTCATAGGGCATCAGGCTGTTGATGTCGGCCAGCATGGGGCACTTGTTGGCGGTAAAAAACAGGGTGCCCTGAAACTGGTCGCCAGCGTCCACGGCCAGCACGTTGTCGTGTTCCGCGCGGGCGCGCTTCATGGCTGTGGCAAGGCGGGCAAAACCGCCCGTGCAGCCTTCGGATTTCAGACAGGCGTTGCCGTGGGCATCCCTGCCCGCAAGGTAGGAGTGCAGGTCGTTGGTGTGCAGCAAGAGCAGCTCGAGGCCTGCCTTTTCCTGCGCATGGCAGGGTAGGGAATCCAGCGAAAAGCCCGTAAACAGGCTGGCCCATAAAAACAGGGCCAGTGCGGAAAAACGGAATCGCAACAGGAATGACGCCATGATATTGCCCCCTGATGGAGTGTGCAGCGCGCATAGGCGTTGATGTGCAGTGTAAACGGAGTGTTGCGCGGTTCAGAGCAGTTTGTGGATGCAATGACCTAACTGCTCTGGCTGATGGACGCGCACAGTTCCTGCGTGCTGCGCACCTGAGCGAATACCTGCCCAAGGGCCGCCATGTACGCTGTCTGCACATGGGCGGCGCATACGGTTTTGCCATCGTGCCCAAGATCGCGGGTGGCGCAGGCATCGTGGGCAAGATGGCAGGTGAAGCCAAGGTCGAAGGCGGCGCGGGTGGTGGTATCCACGCACATGTGGGTCATCATGCCCGCTATGGCGATGTCCGTGATATTCTGCGCATGGAGCAGACCAAGCAGTGTGGTGTCGCGGAAGGAATTGGGAAGGTGCTTTTCCACCACGGCCTCGCCCGTCAGAGGAGCAAGGCTGTCATGAATAAGCGCCCCCGTTGTGCCGGGCAGAAAAAAAGTGGCCGTAGGCGCAAGCGAAATATGCTGCACATGAAAAACAGGTTTTCCTGCCTTGCGAAAAGCCTGGAGCAGCAGGGCGGCATTACTGGCCGCAGCCTCGCTGCCGCAAAGCTCCATCTTGCCGCCGGGGAAGTAATCGTTCTGAATATCTATGATTATAAGAGCCTGCATGTGAGGTGCCTCATGCGGATATGCCGCCCGAAAGGTTAGTGCGGAATGCTGGTGCATGAATCTGACCGTGTGCAACCGATAGCAGCCCGCGCTCTGCCGGGTCAAGCACTGCTGCAGCGCGTACTTGACGCTGGGCGGCAAATGATGCCAAGTGACGGAAGGCATTTTGCCTCTCGGCGCAGCCATCCTGCCTGCGCACCCCACCTTATCTTCCGCACACGGCGGGCAGCACGACGGAATATCCATGAATATCGGCGCGTATACGTTTTCGCAGTTCCACGGGATCGCAGAGGAGTTTCACGGTTGCGCGGCCCCCGGTCTGCTTATCGGCGGCTATATGGTCGAGCTTGCCAAGGGTATGCTGCCCGAAGGAACCCTTTTTGAAGCAGTGGCGGAAACCAGCAAATGCCTGCCGGACGCGGTGCAGCTGCTCAGCCTGTGCAGCACGGGCAACAAGCGTTTGCATGTGCGCGATCTGGGACTCTACGCGCTCGCGCTGTACAATAAAAAGACGGGCGTGGGCGTGCGCGTGAGCATAGACCCGGCAAAACTATTCGCCTATCCGGAAATCCGTAGCTGGTTCATGAAAGAAAAGCCCAAGCATGCGCAGGATATTGTGGAGCTTGAACGGCAAATTGAAGAAGCCGGGCACAGCATCTGCAAGGTGCAACGCGTGCAGGTGGACAAGGTTTTTCTGGGACATGGCCATATGGGCACCATCGGTATTTGCCCCCGCTGCGGCGAGGCCTATCCGCTGGATCATGGCCCGCAGTGCCTTGGCTGCCAGGGGCAGGCTCCCTACACAACGCTTGATCCTGAAAGCTGAGGTAAAAAGCCGTGTCTGATGCTGTAAACAGGGGCAAATTCCCCAATGTTTCGCGCTGTTCCGACAGCCAGATTCTTTTTGCTGCCGCGCGCAAGGGTGGGGTCACGCTTTGTCTGCTTGGGCTGGCGCTGATTTTTTGTTTTTCGCCCCTGCTGCGATCCGGGGCCTCGGCTGCGCAGGCCGCGCCCGCCAAGACAAGCGCGGGCAGTGCCGCGCCATCGCTGGACGTCATGATCGGCTCCATGCTCATGCTGGGCTTTCGCGGGGCGGATCTGCCCCAGGGCGATGCCTTTCTTGCGCTGGTGCGCGCCGGGCATGTGGGGCATATTATCCTGTTTGACCGGGATGTTACCACCGGCGGTGAACGCAATATCATTTCGCCCCAGCAGGTGCGGCGGCTCACGGCCACGCTGCGGTCGGCGTCCCCCTGCCCCATGTTCATAGCTGTTGATCAGGAGGGCGGACGGGTGCGGCGGCTCAAGCCGCAACGCGGTTTTGCCGATCTGCCTTCCGCCCAGAACATGGGCGCGGCCAGCCCGGAGAAAACCCGCGCCATCGCCCGGCAGCTGGGTGTGGAACTGGCCTCGCTGGGAATTTCTGTTGATCTGGCCCCGGTGGCGGATGTGAACAGCAATCCCGCCAATCCGGCCATTGGCGCGCTGGAGCGCAGCTTCAGCCCCAATCCGGCGCTTGTGGCCGCGCACGCGCTGGCCTTTGGGCAGGGGCTGGCGCAAAGCGGCATCATCCCCGCGCTCAAGCATTTTCCCGGTCAGGGCGGCGCGCAGAAGGATTCGCATCTGGGGCTGACGGACATCACCCGCAGCTGGAATGCCAAGACCGACCTTGCGCCCTACGCGCAGGCCTTTGCACAGGGCTGGCCCGGCATGGTGATGCTTGGGCACCTGTACCACAAGGGGCTTGATCCGCAGTATCCTGCCACGCTTTCCC
This sequence comes from Desulfovibrio desulfuricans DSM 642, assembly GCF_000420465.1. Lineage (NCBI taxonomy): Bacteria > Pseudomonadati > Thermodesulfobacteriota > Desulfovibrionia > Desulfovibrionales > Desulfovibrionaceae > Desulfovibrio > Desulfovibrio desulfuricans. Next base: position 139,175 of record NZ_ATUZ01000013.1, read on the forward strand.
GCGCTGTTGTTGCCGACCTGTTGCGCGGGCGCATGGGCTGGCGGGGCGTGATCATCAGCGATGACATGCAGATGAAGGCCATCACCGACCATTACGGCATGGAGCAGGCAATGCTGTTGGCCGTCAACGCCGGGGTGGACATTCTGCTGTTCGGCAATAACTTGTATTGGGACGAAACCCTGCCCCGCAAAGCCTTTGATGCCTTGCGCGGGCTTGTGGAAAGCGGGCGCATTTCGCGCCAGCGGATCATGGAATCATGGCTGCGCATCACTAACCTGTACGCAAGCCGCGCCACTGCCGCCAGGGCCGCCGCCGATGGATCTTCGGCGTTCTATCCCTGGACCAGATAAAGCGGCGGAGGTTTTATGGATACATTGATTCTCCTGCTGGTGTTTGGCGGTATTGCCGCCATATACCTGCTTGCCCTCAAAAAAGGCTGGCTGCCCACAGACCGGCTGAATTGCGGTTGAATACCCTTTGACAAGCAGCGTGCCCTGCTTGATGACGAAGAACGGCGTTTGCGCAGCAAGGCCAGAAAAGCCGCCCGCAAACAGTGTAAGTAACTGATTGAAATCAAAGCCCCCGCTCCTTCATGGAACGGGGGCTTTGTTATGGGACTCTTTGAAACTGGTCAGGCAAGCCTGTATGGCGCAACGAGGCCTGAGGGCCAGCCCGCCGCCCAGGCTATTTCCCGTTCTTGTTATGCGCAGCGCGGAAGCTGTTGCAGATGATGGCGAGGTCTTCGCGCACGGTCTGGGGCTGGTTCCGGTAGCCGGGCATGCCTGTGCCGGGGTAGCCCTCGGTAATGATTTTGAGGGCCTGCCCGTGGGTCAGGCTGCTGCGCGTGAAATCGGGCGGCGGGGGCTGCATGGCCCGCCCCGAGGGGCTGACGCTGCCGTTGGCCGCGTGGCATTTGGCGCAGGTGCCTATCCATACTTCAAGCGAAAGAGGGCTGATATCGCGCGGGGGCGGCGGCGTGGCTGCATACATGCCAAAGCGCTTGCCCATGACGTCCAGCAGGCTCTCCAGCTTTTCGCGGTCGAACATGCGAAAATAGGGCATGCCTGTGCCGGGGATGCCGTCGCGCACCATTTCATACACATAATCCCGGTCGGTGCGCATGGTGGTCAGGTCTGTGGCGGGGATGCGCAGGCGTGAGGCTTCCGCCCCGTCACCATGCCCGGTGAGGCCGTGGCACGGCTCGCATGCGCCGTCATAGATGGTGTCGCCATTGTCGTACACGGTGCGCAGCTTGACGGCAAAGGCGTCCAGAGCCTTCTGGCTGAAGGGGGCCAGTTCCTGAACGCGCTGTTCGCGCTGGGCCGTAGCCTCCGCCTGCCCAGGGGCCAGCGCCTCGTTCTGCATGAGCTGGCGGGCCAGCAGCATGGAGACGAAGATAAGGGGCAGCAGGGCCAGCAAACGGTAATCGGCGGTTGACGATTCCGGCCTCAGAATCCAGACCGCCGCGCCAAGGGCCACTGCTCCAAGGCTTATGAACGACAGCACCGGGACAGACAGTTGCGGCAGTATGGTTGCCAGCAGGGCCAGCCCTATGACTGCCTGAGCCGCAAGAGCGCCTAGCAGCCACTTGCGCAGCAGAGGGGCCTTCTGTTTTTCATTTCTGGCGGAGAAAAACAGGTGAAAAGCCGCGCCAAAGGCCACAGCCGCGCCCAGCACGTGCAGGTAGCGCAGCACCCAGTGGGGCATCCACTGCGCGTCAAAGCGGATGCCGCGGGCGGCAAAGTCGGCCCACTCCGCAGGGCGTTCCATGAGGGTCAGCGCCCCGGTAAAGATGGCGGGTACGGTCATGAGGGCCGCAACGCCCACCAGTCCGCAGATGAGGGCCAGCCACGCGCTGGTGCCCAGCTTGTGCGCAAAACCGTCAAACAGCAGAAAGGCCGCGATCAGCAGCGGAATAATCGCCAGCCACGCATATGAAAAAAGCCCTGTAACCGTAAAAAAGGCATGCGGATGGCTTATCTGCATGAGCAGCAGCGGGCCAACGCCCAGCACCACGGCCAGACTTTTGAGGCCCATGTGGGAATGGGCCACGTGTTCGTTCCAGTGCTGATCGGGCGTGGGCTGCCGCAGCAGATCACGCAGAAAGAACAGCAGACTCAGTATGGCCGTGCCAAGCATGAGCAGCACAAAGAGCAGATGCAGGCCGAAAGTGACGAAGAGCAGCCCCTGCATCCAGCCTTCGGGCAAGGGTTTGTTGAGAAACAGGTCTGTCCATTGCTGCATGGCTACTTCTCCCTGGCGGCTTGTTGGGCGCGGCGGGAATAGTTGGAGGAAAGCTGGAACAGATACTCCGTGAGCAGTGCGCGTTCCTGCTCCGAACCCACAAAGGGCGTCATGTAGGGGGCCAGCCTCTGCGTAATGCCCAGCATGGCGTTGATGCCGTCTGCCGAGCGCCCAGCAAGGCGCTGATCAATGCCGTTGATGCCGCTTTCCGCATGGCATACGCCGCAATTGGCCGCAAAAAGCGTTCTGGCGGCCTGGGTTGCCGGGGGCAGATTGCCGCTGGTGTTGACCCAGCGCAGCCGGGGCAACAGTGGGGCGTTCTGGGCGGCCAGCGCTTCGCTTTCCACAAGGGTTATCTGGCTGGCATGCATATAGCCCGGCATCAGGTACGGGCCGCGAATAAATTCGCGCACACGCTCAAATTCCATGACAAAGCACAGGCTCATGATCAGGGCCGGAATGCACAGCAATCGGCATGCCAGCCGTGAGCGTCCAAGCGCCGCCAGCGCCGTCAGCACGAGTACAAGCGCGGCAACCGCGTTGGCCGCAGGCAGAAAGTCCGGCATTTGCGAGAGGTAGGATGTGGCGACTGAGAACTTCCAGTGCGTGAGGTAGGTTTGCGGCACCCGCGAAAAATACACGTAGGTGGCCGCTGCCGTCACAGCCAGAGAGAGCAGCAGCGCTGTTCCGCAGACGCGTAAGGCTCTGCCGCGTTCTTCCGCCGTGCCCTTGAAGCGCCAGGCAATCCAACTCATGAGCAGCAGTATGCCCAGCGCCATACCGCCGGCGACACGCAAAAAGCACTGCGGCACAAAGGTGGGGTTGAAATAGGCCTCGGCAAAGCTTCTGGCCCACGGCCAGCCCTGCGGGGTAAGCATGAAGCCCAGAATGCCGGTGATAAGAACCGCAGAGATAAAGGACGCCACCACATAGCCCCAGCCAATGGCGGCCAGTGTGCCGGGTTTGCGCGTTATCAGCCGATCCCACTGGTAGTAGTAGCAGAGCAGCAAAATGACTTCGGCGGTAAAGGCGAACCATTCAATAAACCATGGCCAGAAAAACAGGTGGATAAGCGCGCCAATGCCTTCCGGAGCGAGGCTTCCGGTCAGAATCCATATTCCCACGCCCGTGACCGCGCCCACAGAGGTGGTAATCACCACCAGCGGCCCCAGCAACCGGCGGGCAATGTCGGCCCAGAACGCGCCCTTGCCCTTCCACGTGAGGGTTTGAAAGATCACCAGCATGGTCATGAGGCCGATGGCCAGCCCGTGGCTGATATAAACGTGCAGCACAGCATTGAGGGCAATGGTCATGCCGTCGCCCACCACAGGAATATGCAGGATGGGAAAGTTCATGGCCTATTTCCCCTGCGGCGCTTTGGGCGCGCCAGTTGCCGTTGCGGGCTTGGCGGGCGCGTAATGGGTGCGGGGCTGGCCGTCCACATAGGCCGCCACGTCAAGGGCCTGTTCCGGCGTGAGGTTAGCTGCCTCAGGCGGCATAAAGCGATGGGTGTACACGGCAAAGGTGTTTATGTCGTGCATGGTGGAGCCGTCAGTGTATGCGCCACTGCCCCAGAGCGGGGGGGAACCGTCGCCCGCATCGCCGTGGCAGGAGGCGCAGTTGTCTGCATACACGCTGGCCCCGCTGGCGGCATCGGGCTTGTGGTTGCTGTCAAGCTTTGCGGGCAGGGCCCACGGCAGCTTGGCATAGACGGGAATATCTTTTGAAATCCAGTGCAGATAGGCGAGCACAGCCTGCATGGTGCGGCTGTCGAGGGCCGGGGGCGCGGCATTGAGGTTGCGCGCAAAGCAGTCCTGCACTTTCTGGGCAAGATCGGCGCTGTAGCCGTGGCTTGGCAGAAAGCGAGGATAGGTTGCCGCAACGCCCACAAGGGTGATGCTCGCCTTGCTGGTGCCGCCTTCAAGATGGCAGGTGGCGCAGGCGAGTTCGTTGCCCACGTGCTCGGGGGCGTACTGCGCCGTATCGTTGATAATATTGTAGCCGAGCATGACGGCTTCGCGCATGTCTTCCGGCGCGTCCTGCGGCTTTGGCGGATTGAACTGCGGTTCTGCTGCCGGGCCTGCCTGCAAGGTTGCCAGCGCCTGCGGCGCAGGGGTTTGCCGCACGGCAGCCCCGTAATGGAAAAAGGCCAGCGTCCATGCGCCAAATATCAGCAGAATACAGGTGAGCGTCAGGGCGTAAAGCAGAGTGCGGTTGTTCATGGCGGCTCCGGTTAGAGCTTTTTTACGTTGAAATGCTTGCGTGACGGTGGATTACCTTCGCCATGCAAGCACCTCGCAGCGCGGATTTTTACAAAAATCCATGCAGAACAGACAAGCATGTTCAATGTTGATCTGCTCCAGCGGTGACCGTGACAGAAACAGGCCAGCTTGAAGCCAAAAACAGGGCAGACCGGCCACAGGCTGAGGCCGCGAATTTTCAAGATATATTGTATATGGGTATCAGAACTTCCCGCTATGTCAACAAGGCGGGACAAGCGTTTTTTTCATATGGGCCTGAAATCTTGGGTCAAGTTGGCAAGGACCAGCGGATTGGAGGAGGGTGGTGGCTGGCGGGAGGCACACCGCCATGGAATGCTTGTATAATTTAGGCTGTCAGGGATTGACCGCAAAAAAGGCGGAACCCGAAGGTTCCGCCTCAAAAGCACGGTATAAACCGAACTTACTTCACTTCGACGGTGGCGCCGGCTTCGGTCAGCTGCTTCTTGGCTTCTTCAGCTTCATCCTTGGACACGCCTTCCTTCAGGGTAGCGGGGGCGCCGTCAACCTTTTCCTTGGCTTCCTTGAGGCCCAGGCTGGTCAGAGCGCGCACAACCTTGATGACGCCGATCTTGTTGGCGCCAGCTTCCTTCAGGATAACGTCGAACTCGGTCTTTTCTTCAGCGGCTTCAGCAGCGGCAGCGGGGGCAGCCATCATCATGGCGGCGGCAGGCGCAGCAGCGGAAACGCCGAACTTTTCTTCGAGTTCCTTGATGAACTCAGAAAGTTCGAGAACGGTCATATTGGAGATAAATTCAACAACTTCTTCTTTGGTAACGGCCATGATAAGTCTCCTGATCTTTGGCTTGAGTGCAAATAATTCGATGGTTGCTTGCTATGCGGCGTTGGATTTCTGATCTTCGATGCCCTTGAGGGCATAAAGCAGACCACGCACCACGTTTGCAAACAGCGAAACAAAGTTGGTGGGCACGGCGTTCATGGTGCCGAGCAACTGACCGAGGAGCTGTTCCCTTCCGGGCAGCTTGGCCAGTGCGTCAATCTGGGCGGCAGTCATAGCCTTGCCGTCCAGGCTGGCGCAGCGAAGCTCAAAGAGCTTGCTTTGCTTGGCAAAATCGCTGAGCGCCTTGGCCACCGCCACGGGGTCATCGAACCCAAAGGCTACGCCGCAGTTATCATGGAAATTATCCTTGATAGCGTTGTGCGTACCGTCGGTCAGAGCAATACGGGCAAGCGTGTTTTTAACGACGAGATATTCGCCGCCTGCATTACGCAGAGAAACGCGCAGGTTCGTCAGCTCTTCCACCGTCATGCCCTTGAAGTCCGTGATAACCGCAAAAGAAGCCTTGTCGGCGCGGGCCTTAACGGCTTCAATAATTACGGCTTTTCCAGACCTGTTCACGTGATACCTCTCACGTTCGGGGTTGCCAGGTGGAATGCCGAGCCAAAGAAGAAGTGTCTGGACAGGGTATTAAGAGCTTGCGCCCACCTGTCGTCTTCGACTCGAATTCCATATCCTTAGACAGATTGTGGGCGCACTGACATACAGTGCGCCCACAGCCTTGAGAGCTTAGCCCTCAAGAAATTTTTTAACCTGAGTCATGTCAACCTTGAAGCCAGGGCCCATGGTGGTGGACACTGCCATGGAGAGCATGTAGCTGCCCTTGGCGGCGGAAGGCTTAAGGCGGTTCACGGCGTCAAGCAGGGCCTTAAGGTTGCCCAGAATCTTTTCGGGGCCAAAGGAGACCTTGCCAAGGGGAGCGTGCAGCACGCCAGCCTTGTCAACCTTGAAGTCCACGCGACCGGCCTTAAGTTCGGTAACGGCCTTGGTCACATCAAAGGTGACGGAGCCGGTCTTGGCGTTGGGCATAAGGCCACGGGGGCCAAGCACGCGACCGATCTGGCCCACAAGAGCCATAACGTCCGGGGTGGCAACGGCGGCGTCAAATTCGAGCCAGCCTTCCTTGACCTTGGCGACCAGGTCTTCGGCACCCACAACATCTGCACCGGCTTCGCGGGCTTCTGCCTGTTTTTCGCCCTTACAGAACACGGCCACGCGTACGGTCTTGCCAAGCCCGTGGGGCAGGGTCACTGCGCCGCGAACCATCTGGTCGGAATATTTGGGGTCAACGCCGAGGCGCACGGCCACATCAACAGTTTCGTCAAATTTGGCAAAGGAAGCGCCAAGCGATTTGCTGATGGCGTCTTCAATGCTGAAGCGTTCCTGAAGGTTGCTACCTTCAAGCGCCTTGCGGAAATTCTTGCCATGTGTGGGCATGAGATAATCCTTTCGTTTTGCATCTCCTGCCGAACTTTGTCTTGCGCAAAGGCGGCAGTACAATTGATTTCAACGATGGCTGCCAAGCATTTTAAAGCTTTTGCAGCCGTAAGACCAATGTGCCGTATATGCAACGAGCGCCCAAGGGCGCTCACGGCTTTAAATGGGCCTTACTTAACGTCAATGCCCATGCTGCGAGCGGTACCAGCAATGGACTTCACCGCAGACTCAATGCTTGCAGCATTCAGATCGGGCAGCTTCAGCTTGGCGATCTCTTCAATCTGCGCCATGCTCAGGCTACCAACCTTGTTGCGGTTGGGTTCGCCGGAACCCTTTTCAATTTTGGCGGCTTTCATGATCAGCACCGAGGCCGGAGGGGTCTTGGTGATGAAGGTGAAAGAGCGGTCGGCGTACACGGTGATGACCACAGGAATGATCGTGCCCTTCTGTTCCATGGTGCGGGCATTGAATTCCTTGCAGAAACCCATGATGTTCAGGCCGTGCTGACCGAGGGCAGGACCAACCGGCGGCGAGGGGTTAGCCGCGCCAGCGGGGATCTGCAGTTTGATTTTGGCAACTTCTTTCTTGGCCATTTGAGTTATCCTTCATCGCTGCTCGCGCAGTTCAAGGCAAAGCCCTGTCGCGCGGGGGCAAGTCATTAACCTTTGGATACCTGCACGAAATCCAGTTCCACAGGGGTCTGACGACCAAAAATGGAAACGGAAACGCGCAGTTTCCCCTTGTCGTAGTTGACGTCTTCCACAACGCCATTGAAGCCGCCAAACGGCCCTTCAATAACGCGTACTTCGTCGCCGCGGTCAAAGTTGAACTTGGGCCTTGGCGTTTCCTGGCGAGACTCCATCAGGGAGAGAATGCGCTGTGCTTCACTCTCACGCATTGGGGTAGGACGGTTTTTGCCGCCCACAAAGCCGGTGACCTTGGGGATGGACTGTACCAGATGCCAGGAAAGATCCGTCATGGTCATGCGCACCATGACATACCCGGGATAGAACTTGCGCGTAGAGGTGCGTTGCTGTCCGCCCTTGGTAGGTTCAATAACCTTTTCAGTGGGAACAACAACTTCCTCAATAAGCCCTTCATCCTGTCCGGTGCGGCGCAACTCGTTAATGGTCTTCTGCACACGCTGCTCGAAACCCGAGTAGGTGTGCACGATGTACCAGCGAGCTTTTTTACAGAGCTCGGAAGTTTCGTCGATAACAGGGTCTTTCATATCGGCCTTCAGGACAATAGGGTCTTGATCAGGGAAGACAGACCAAAGTCCACCAGCCCCAGGATGACAGCCATCACGGCTACAAAGCCCAAAACGGCCAAGGTGGCTTTGCGCGTTTCCTGCAACGTGGGCCAGGTGACCTTGCGCAATTCGGCCTTGGCGTCCTCAACGTAGCGAGTAAACCGTACGACAGGGTTCGGGCCTTTGTCCGCCTTAAGGTCGGCAGCTTGAGCTTGTTTTTTTGCCATGGTGTAATCCGGAGATAAAAAATGGCAGGGCAGGAGGGATTCGAACCCCCAACATGCGGTTTTGGAGACCGCCGCTCTAGCCGTTAGAGCTACTGCCCTGCACACCGTCCGGGGGGCTTATCGCCCCCCGGCGGAAGTTTATTTTACCTGGTTTCGCGATGCACAGTGTGCTTCTTATCCCAGGGACAATACTTTTTCATTTCCAGCCGACCGGTAGTGTTTTTCTTGTTCTTCCGGGTGCTGTAGTTGCGGCGCTTGCACTCGGTGCAGGCCAGTATGATATTAATTCGCATATGCTACTCGATGATTTCGGTCACCACACCGGAGCCAACGGTGCGGCCGCCTTCGCGAATGGCGAAACGCAGGCCACCTTCCATGGCGATGGGGGCGATGAGTTCAACGATGAACTGGGAGTTATCGCCAGGCATAACCATTTCCACGCCTTCGGGCAGGTTGATGATGCCGGTGATGTCAGTGGTACGGAAGTAGAACTGAGGACGGTAGCCAGAGAAGAACGGGGTATGACGGCCGCCTTCTTCCTTGGAGAGAACGTACACTTCAGCCTTGAACTTCTTGTGGGGCGTGATGCTCTTGGGAGCGGCAAGAACCTGGCCGCGTTCCACGTCGTCACGCTTGGTGCCGCGAAGCAGGGCGCCGATGTTGTCGCCAGCCTGACCCTGGTCAAGCAGCTTGCGGAACATTTCCACGCCGGTGCAGATGGTCTTCTGGGTGGGCTTGATACCCACGATTTCCACTTCGTCGCTGACCTTCAGAATACCGCGTTCCACACGACCGGTAACAACGGTACCACGGCCAGAGATGGAGAACACGTCTTCGATGGGCATCAGGAAGGGCTTGTCAATGTCGCGTTCCGGTTCAGGAATGAAGTCATCGCAAGCCTGCAGAAGGTCAAGAATGCACTTGGCTTCGGGCGCGTCGGGGTTATCGCATTCCAGAGCCTTAAGGGCGGAACCGCGGATAACCGGAACGTCATCACCGGGGAAGTCGTAGCTGGAGAGCAGTTCGCGAACTTCGAGTTCCACGAGTTCCAGCAGTTCTTCGTCGTCAACCAGATCGCACTTGTTCAGGAACACCACGAGCTGGGGCACGCCGACCTGACGGGCAAGCAGGATGTGCTCACGGGTCTGGGGCATGGGGCCGTCAGTGGCGGCCACAACGATGATACCGCCGTCCATCTGGGCAGCGCCGGTGATCATGTTCTTGATGTAGTCGGCGTGGCCGGGGCAGTCAACGTGGGCGTAGTGACGGGAAGCGGTTTCGTATTCCACGTGTGCGGTGGAAATGGTGATGCCGCGTTCCTTTTCTTCGGGGGCCTTGTCGATTTCGTCATACGAAATGAACTTGCCCGAGCCCTTCAGGCCGGCGATCTTGGTGATGGCGGCGGTGAGGGTGGTCTTGCCATGGTCGATGTGGCCGATGGTGCCGATGTTTACATGGGGCTTTTTACGTTCGAATTTTTCCTTGCCCATTGTACGTCTCCCTGGAGAAAAAAATGTTTGCGTTTTACCTGCGTTACTAAATTCGTTTTGAATTCGTAGAGCTGTAACGCCTGCTCCTCGCGTAACGGCTGCGGCAGTGGGAAGTTCCGTTGGGCGGCCCGCTATCCGCATTCAGTCCCTGGACACCAGGGAACGTGCATTGGCGGACAAGGTGACTGAGGGGGAGGCGGATTCAGGCAGGATTTTGGAGCGGGAAACGGGATTCGAACCCGCAACCCTCAGCTTGGAAGGCTGATGCTCTAGCCGTTGAGCTATTCCCGCACGCTACCGTAGTTCCCCGACAGGCGTCCTGTCTCCTACAGCCAAGGCAGTTTATTCAAACCAGCCACCAACCGTCCAGTATTTGGCAACGGAAAAGTGGTGGTGGAGGGGGGTGGATTTGAACCACCGAAGTCTTACGACGACAGATTTACAGTCTGTTCCCTTTGGCCACTCGGGAACCCCTCCACTCTTGCCGAAAAGTCGGAATGTCCGATCTTCGTTCAGCTTCTTGTGGAGCTGGCGATGGGACTCGAACCCGCAACCTGCTGATTACAAATCAGCTGCTCTGCCAGTTGAGCTACGCCAGCGGCAACACAGCTTATTAGCGATTTTCATTCTGCTTTGCAAGCAAAAAATTCGCTTTGGCTCAAATTTTTTCAAATTACAGTGAGCCGTGTTGCTTTTTACCGTTTTTCGCGCATTTGCGCGGAAACGATTTGGCCTTATAGCCCTTTCCTCGCCAATGTGCAACGGTTAAGTTGGGCAATGTCCCGTTTATTTTCAATTTTTTTGAAAATTCCCGTTGCAGACAGCATTTCGTGTACGGCATCCGCCTGATTTGCGCCGTGCTCCAGCAAAACCCAACCGTCATCCTGCAGTGCAAGCGCGGCTGCATCCACGGCTGCTTTCAGGTGGAGCAGGCCGTTGTTTTTAGAGAACAGGGCGCTATGCGGCTCGTTGTGCAGCACTTCATCCATAACCATGTGCCGCTCGGCATCAGCTATATATGGAGGGTTGCTCACAAGCAGGCGCAGTGATTCCGGCTTGAGCGGCGGAGTACGCATGTCTGCCCGCAGCGCCGTTATCCTGCTATCCACACTATGCCGCTCTGCATTCTGCGCGGCAACGGCAATGGCATTGGGGCAGATATCCAGCAGAATACCGCTCCAGCAGGGGCGCTCCGCCGCCAGAGTGATGCCAATGCAGCCCGTGCCAGTGCCCAGGTCAGCAAAGCTGAGGCGTTCTTCCGGCAGCAGCTCCAGAGCATTGTCCACAATGAGTTCCGTTTCTGGTCTGGGAATAAGGGTGTGCCGCGTAACCGCAAAGTCACGTCCATAAAATTCCTTGCGCCCGATGATCTGGGCCAGGGGTTGCCCCGTGGCCCGGCAGGCCACCAGCGCCAGAAACTCTTTTTCTTCCCTGTTTGTCAGCTCCCGCCCTGCCTCCAGAATGCAAAACAGGCGGGCGGATCCGGAAGGATCTCCTTTTAGCGTTTCGCGCGCCAGCACTTCTGCGCAAAGGCGGGGGCTGTCCACCCCCGCCTTTGTCAGTTGTTCTGTCGCTTCATCTATATATTGCTTGAGGCGCACGAATGTCAGGCTCCGGCTTCTGCGGGCCGCTTGGGCTTTCTGGCGCCAGCGGTTTTGGCTGTTGCCGTCCCATTGGCAGCTACGCCTGTGGATTCTTCCACCTTGCTTTTGCCGCCCTTGCCCGTTGCGGAACTGCCGCGCCCGCCCTTGGTTTCAAACACGATGGGCAGCAGCTCGTCATAATGGTGCACAGGGTGCACGGTGATGCGCTTGAGCAGTTCCTTGGGCACATCCTCGAGGTCTTTGACGTTCTGGTGCGGAATGACCACATGCTTGAGGCCGCGCGCCACGCCCGCCAGAATCTTCTCCTTGATGCCGCCCACAGGCAGCACCCGGCCTTGCAGGGTGATTTCGCCGGTCATGCACAGGTCTGCGCGCACACGCCTTCCGCTCAGGGCGGAGATGAGGGCCGTGGTCAGCGTAACGCCTGCCGAGGGGCCGTCCTTGGGCGTTGCGCCCGCAGGCACGTGCACGTGCACGTCGTATTGCGACACAAAGCCGGGGTCAACGCCAAGGTCTTCCGCACGGCTACGGATGTAGCTCAAGGCCGCCTGGGCGCTTTCCTTCATCACATCGCCAAGCTGCCCGGTGAGGGTAAGGCCTCCCTTGCCCTTCATGACAGTGGCTTCAACTGTCAGCACTTCGCCGCCAGCGGGCGTCCAGGCCAGGCCCAGAGCCATGCCGGGTATGAGCTTCTTTTCCTTTTCGTCCTCAATAAAGCGGGGCGCGCCCAGCAGCTTTTCCACATCGGCCACGTCAACCATGAAGGGCGGCTTTTTGCCCTCGGCCTTGCGGCGGGCCAGTTTGCGGCAGATGGAGGAAAGCTCGCGTTCAAGGTTGCGCAGCCCAGCCTCGCGCGTGTATTCTCGGATGATCTTTTCCAGGGCTTCTTCCGTCAGTTCCACATCCTTGGGTGCAAGGCCGTTGTCTTCCACCTTTTTGGGCAGCAGATGCTTGCGGGCGATCTGGGCCTTTTCCTGCAAGGTGTAGCCGGGCAGGGAAATGACTTCCATACGGTCGCGCAGGGCCGCCGGAATAGTTTCCAGATGGTTGGCCGTGCAGAGGAACATAACCTTTGAAAGATCAAAGGGCACGTTCAGGTAGTGGTCGCTGAAGGTGTAGTTCTGTTCCGGATCAAGCACTTCCAGCAGGGCGGATGAGGGATCGCCCCTGAAATCCGCGCCCAGCTTGTCCACTTCGTCCAGCACAATAACGGGGTTGCGCGTACCGGCCTGCTTGAGGGCCTGAATGATGCGCCCCGGCATGGCGCCTATGTAGGTGCGCCGATGCCCGCGGATTTCCGCCTCATCGTGCATGCCGCCCAGCGAAAGCCGCTGGAATCTGCGGCCCAGCGCCCGCGCAATGGAGCGCCCAAGCGAGGTTTTGCCCACGCCGGGAGGGCCCGCAAAGCAGAGGATGGGGCCCTTGGACTGCGGATTGAGCTTGCGCACGCTCAGGAATTCAAGGATGCGGTCCTTGATTTTGTCGAGCCCGCAGTGGTCTTCGTCAAGAATTTCCTTGGCATGGACAATATCCAGCCTGTCGCGCGAAAGCTTTTTCCACGGCAGTTCCACCAGCCAGTCAAGGTAGGTGCGCACCACGTTGGCCTCGGAAGAGTCGGCGTGCATGCCCGAAAGGCGGCGCAACTGCTTGTCGGCTTCCTTGCGCACGTCCTTGGGCAGGCCTGCTTTTTCAAGGGCCTGCTTGAGGTTTTCAAGGTCTTCCTCGCCGTCTTCATCCTTGTCGCCAAGTTCGGTGCGGATAGCCTTGAGCTGCTCGCGCAAAAAATAATCCTTCTGCGCCTTGTCCATGCCTTCGCGGGCCGAGCTCTGTATGCGCGCCTGCACGGTGGCGACTTCCACCTCGCGTTGCAACTGTGTGTTGACCAGCATGAGGCGGTCAATGGGATTCTCCGCTTCGAGAATGCGCTGTGCATCTGCGGTTTTCATGCGCATATTGGCGGCGATAAGGTCGGCCAGGCGGCCCGGATCGTCCACACCCTGCAAAACTGCAAGCACGTCTGGCGAGGAAAGACCGCGCAGGGTCAGCACCTTTTCGCTCTGCTCGCGCACGGAGCGCAACAGAGCCTCCACCGTGGCATCTACCACAGGGATTTGTTCGGGCAGGGTTTCGATGCGCGCTTCAAGGAATGGTTCCACCTGACGGTAGCCCGTAACCCGTGCGCGGCTGACGCCCTGCACAAGAATTTTCACCCGCGAATCGGGCATCTTGAGCATGCGCATAACCTGCACCACGGTGCCGACCTCGTAGAGGTCTTCCGGCTTGGGGTCTTCGGTGGCTTCTTCTTTTTGCGCGCACACAAGCAGGTGCCGTCCGTTTTTCAGGGCTGCGTCCACGGCCTGCACGGATTTGTCGCGCCCGATAAAGAGCGGCAGGATCATATAGTTGAAGATAACCACGTCTCGAACGGGCAACACGGGCAGCGTGTCGGGAATGCTCTGCGCCGCTGTATTGAGGCTGCCCTCGTGATCCAGCGCTTCGGGCGCGTTCATTTCCGCCTTGTCCGTTTCGCTGTCGATGGCAGGTTCTGCCTCAATGGGCTCTTCCTGATGCAGCAAAATGTCTTTTTCATTGATGTCAGCCATATATATTCTCCCCGACTGCTTTCGATTCAAATGCGTTGCGATTGCGTTATGCTGTAGCAGTCTCCATCAGTAACGATGACATGATCCAGAAAGCGCAGCCCCATGCGGGGCGCCAGTCTTTGCAGTTCTTCTGTCAGCAGGCGGTCTTCCTGCGAAGGCCCCGGGTTGCCGCCGGGGTGGTTGTGCACCAGAATTATGCCGCTTGCCTTACGGAGCAGGGCCGCTTCAAGAACGTCCCTTGGGTAGATTGAAACTTCTGCAATGCCGCCCCTGCGCAGGCGCTCCCAGGCCATAAGGCGGTTGCGCCTGTCTACCAGCGCCAGCCAGCATTCTTCGTGGGGGCTTGTGCCAAGCCGGGCCTGCGCCATGCGGGCCACGGCCTCGGGTGTTGCCAGAACTTCCTTTTGCCGCAGCTCTGCCGCGGCGTAGCGCGCCCGCGTTTCGTCCAAAACACGCCATAAGGCCAGCAATCCCGGCCCGAAACCGGGCACCTGCAAGAGTTCTTCGGGCCTTGCGTCCAGCGCTCCGCGGATGCTGCCAAACTCCTGTATCAGTTCCTTGGCGAGGGGCTTTGTGTCCTTGCGGGTCAACCCGTAGCCAAGCAGCAGCTCCAGCACTTCATAATCCGCCACTGCTGTGGGTTCCAGTTCCAGTCTTTGCCGTAGCCGCTCACGATGCCCGAGGCTTGTGGGCGGGGTGGATGTTGGCTTTGCTGTCATAAAATAAGCAGTCTTGGAGGTTGCGCAAGGGGGCGGGCGGATAAAGGCGCATGCATCCCGCAAATCCTTTGCCGTTTTTTATGTGAGCGAAAATGATAAATGCGGGCCGCAGCGGAATATGGGCCGCAATAACCGCATTTGCACCGCGCGAGGCTGGCGCGGCGATGTTCTGCCCGGCGGGTTGCGTCAGGTGCGGGTGCGGCCTGCGGCAAACAGGTCTGTCATGCGGGCCGCGAGATAGTCCAGGCTCTGGCTTGGCGATCTGCGGCCGCTCTTTACCTGCAACTCCGCATCCATAACAGTGGACATGCACTCCGCGAGCACTGCGGGGCCGAGCCGGGTTGCCAACTGCTTTTTAAAGGAGGCCTCGTTGGGATGTACGCGAACCTTTTCGCCCGCCCACAGTTGCCAGAGCAGGCGCAACTCGCGCGCCAGCAGGGCCAGCAAAGAAAACAGCAGGCTGTCTCCGTCCTGGCTGCGCGAAAGTTCCTTCCACACGGCGGTGAGGTTGCCCGCCTCCATGTGCCGGATGCAGTCAAAGACGTTGCACTCTGGATTCCACGAAGCCGTGGCGGTCATGGCCAGGGTAATGGTGCCCTGGTCGGGAACCTGATCCGCCCCGTGAGAATCTGCCTGTGATTTCTCCCGGGCAGCATCCTGCGCGGTATTGCGCAGCAGTTGCAGCTTGATCAGCTCATTTTCAATGGCCATGGCATCGGGCGGCACAGAGGCGCAGAACTGCTCCAGGGCGTCCTGTTCAAAGCGCAGCCCCATCTCGTGCGAGCGTTGCAGCACGTGCTTTTTGACCGCCCGTTCGTTGAGGCCGTCCTGCCGCCATATCCAGCCCTGCTGATCGGCAAAGGCCATGCAGCGCAACTTGGCAATATGTGCGGGAATTTTGGGCTGACCTTTGTCCCAGGCCACTTCCATACAAAAAAAGGGCCAGCACTGTTCTGAGGGCCGGGCCAGCGCATGCGATACCTTTTTCCACACCGCTGCGGGCCACAAGTTGGCCTGCCGCACCACCAGCACACGCGGCGCGCCGAACAGCCCTTGCAGGGTGAGCTGCTCCCAGAAGCGCGGCGAGGGTTCCTCGTCACCCCAGTAGACGTGCCTTTCCCACTGCCCGCTGGCGGGCGGAAAGGAAGAAAGCAGCTGCTCCATGCGCGCGCGCAGCAACTGCCCGTCAGGGCATACAAGAAAACTGAATCCGGGATGTGCCGCGCTCATGATGTTCCGTGGTTCTGAAAATTGATAAAAAAAAGACTGCCGTAGCAGCCTCGGAATAAAACCCGCCCGGAATAGATTCCGCCTTGGAATAAATCCCGCAAATCCAGGTTTGTCATCTGGTAAAACTGCCAACGCAGTCAGTATAGGTACAAAAGGGGGAACGGGGAAGGGGTACACAGGCGGAAGGGGCGTTTTTCATCTGCGAAAAACAGTCCCTTCCGCCATGATAATCAATTAGTTGGCAACGATGTTGACCAGTTTGCCGGGAACCACCACCACCTTGCGCACGGTCAGCCCGTCAATGTGGCGCTGTACGGAGGAATCAGCCAGTGCGGCCTGTTCCATGGCGGCTTTGTCCGCGGCGGCGGGTATCTGCACCGTGCCGCGCAGCTTGCCGTTGACCTGAAGGGCCACGGTGAGCATGTCCTGAACGGTAGCGGCGTCGTCCCACTTGGGCAGAAGTTCGCTGGCAAGCTGGGTGCCGTGCCCCAGGTGCTGCCACAGTTCTTCGCAAACATGGGGCGTGATGGGCGAAAGCAACGTAAGCACGGAGGCCATGGCCGACGAGAATACGCGGCGGTCGCCTTCCGTGACGCCAAGCTTTTCGCGTGAAAGGTACATGGTGTTGACCAGTTCCATTACTGCGGCAATGGCCGTGTTGAACTGGAAGCGGTCGCCCATGTCTTCGCTGCATTTTTTGACCGTAAGGTGCTCGCGGCGCCGCAGGTCGCGGGCTTCCTCGCTCTGGGCGTCCTCGGCCGTGGACTGGCAGGCCTTGAGGGGCAGCAGGCGGTCTTTTTCGTCATCAAAAAGACGCCACACGCGGCCAATAAAGCGCGACGCGCCTTCGATGCCAGAATCCGACCAGTCAAAGTCGCGCTCGGCTGGCGCGGCAAAGAGGCAGAACAAGCGCACCGTATCCGCGCCGTACTTGGCGATCATGTCGGAAGGCGCAACAACGTTGCCCTTGGACTTGGACATCTTGCTGCCGTCTTTCAGCACCATGCCCTGGGTGAGCAGGTTGGCGAAAGGCTCGTTGAGTTCGGCAGGGAAAAAGCCCAGATCGCGCAGCACCTTGGTGAAAAAGCGCGAGTAGAGCAGATGCAGGATGGCGTGTTCCACGCCGCCAATGTACTGGTCAACGGGCAGCCAGTACTTGAGGGCCTCCGCGTCAAAGGGGCCATCTTCCTTGCGGGCGCTGGTGTAGCGGGCGAAATACCACGAGGATTCCACAAAGGTATCCATGGTGTCGGTTTCGCGCCGGGCGGTTCCGCCGCACTTGGGGCAGGTGCACGAGGCGAATTCCGGCGTTTCCGGCAGGGGAGAGCGCCCGTCTTCGCGGATTTTCACGTCCATGGGCAGCAGCACGGGCAGGTTTTCTTCCTTTTCAGGCACCACGCCGCACTTGTCGCAGTAAATGACGGGGATGGGCGCGCCCCAGTAGCGCTGGCGCGAAATGTTCCAGTCGCGCAGGCGGAACTGCGTGGTGGCCTTGCCCTTGCCGTCCTTTTCCAGCGCCTGAGCCACGGCCTTTTTGCCGTCCTCGTTGGCGGTGCCGTCAAAGGGACCGGAATTAACCATGAAACCTTCAGCGGTGTAGGCTTCGGTCAAGGTTTCAGGCTCAATCTGCTCATCCTTGGGGCTGATGACCACACGTACGGGCAGACCGTATTTGCGGGCAAACTCAAAATCGCGCTGGTCGTGGGCGGGCACGCCCATAACCGCGCCGGTGCCGTAATCGGCCAGAACAAAGTTGCCCAGCCACAGCGGCACGCGCTGCCCGGTAAAGGGATGCACGGCGTAGGCACCGGTGAAGATGCCTTCTTTTTCCAGAGAATCGGACTGGCGGTCGATGCGGTCCATATTGCGGATGCGATCAACAAAGGCGCGCACTTCATCGGCTTTTTCGTAGCCTTCGATGAGCTTTTCCACCAGCGGATGCTCGGGGGCCAGCGTCATGAAGGTCACGCCAAAGAGCGTGTCGGGTCGCGTGGTGAACACGTCTATGCCCGTGACGCCTTCTGCCTTGAGGCCCGCGTTTTCCAGACCAAAAGTGATGGCCGCGCCCGTGGATTTGCCAATCCAGTTGCGCTGCATGGCGATAACGCGGTCGGGCCAGTCGCCTTCAAGGCTTTGCAGGTCTTGCAGCAGTTCATCGCCGTAAGCCGTGATCTTGAGGAACCACTGGGTCAGATCCTTCTGCTCCACGCGGCTGTCGCAACGCCAGCAAAGGCCATCGACAACCTGCTCGTTGGCGAGCACCGTGTGGCACGAGGGGCACCAGTTCTGCGCCGCCTTTTTGCGGTACACGAGCCCTTTTTCCAGCAGGCGCAAAAAGAACATCTGCTCCCAGCGATAGTACTCGGGGCGGCAGGTGGCGATTTCGCGATCCCAGTCGTAGGAATAGCCAAGGCGCTTCAGCTGCGCCCGCATGTTGTCTATGTTGGCGTATGTCCACTTGGCGGGATGGGTATTGTTTTTGATGGCCGCGTTTTCCGCAGGCAGACCAAAGGCGTCCCATCCCATGGGGTGCAATACGTTGAAGCCCAGCATGCGCTTGCTGCGCGCCACCACATCGCCAATGGCGTAGTTGCGCACATGGCCCATGTGGATATTGCCCGAAGGATAGGGGAACATTTCAAGCACATAATACTTGGGCTTGTTGCTCATGTGGGTGCAGGCAAAAGCGTTTTCGGCCTGCCAGCGAGACTGCCACTTTTCTTCGATAGCTTGCGGATTATAGCGTTCGTGCGTCATGGGGCTTTACCGGATTACTCGGATATGGTTGAAGGATCGGCAGCGGGCCGGGAGATTCCGCCGGTTTCCAGAGCTTTGGCCACGGCATCAAGAATGCCGTTGATAAAGCTTTTGGCGTTGCCTTCGCCAAACTGGCGGCTGAGTTCCAGTGCCTCGTTGATGGCAACCTTGGGCGGCACATCACTGCGGTACATGATTTCAAAAACGGCAAGGCGCAGCAGGGTCAGCTCCACGCGGCCCATGCGGTCTACGCGCCAGTTGCGAGAAAAATTGGTGATGGCTGCGTCCAGCTCGTCGCTCTTGCTCCACACGCCTGCCACCAGTTCCCAGGCAAAACCAGAGGGATGGCTGGGCGGTTCCTGACCTTCCCAACGGGCAAGATAGTCAGGAGAAATGCGAAAAAAGCGCCGCAGATCGTCAATATCACGGGCCGGGGTGAAGGAAAGGCCGTACAGAACCTGAAAGGCCAGTTCGCGTTCGCCGCGGCGTGTGGCTGATTTGGCTTTTGCCATGGGTTACAACTGCTCCATAACGCGGATGGTTTCCAGCATGGCTGCCGCAGCTTCCACGCCCTTGTTGCCGCCCTTGGAACCGGCGCGTTCAATGGCCTGTTCAATGGTGTCGCAGGTCAGCAGGCCAAAGCCGATGGGAACGCCGGAGTGCATCATGGCCTGGGCAATGCCCTTGCTGGCCTCGGCGCACACGTAGTCAAAGTGGGGGGTGCCGCCGCGAATAACCGCGCCAAGCGCCAACACGCCGTCATACTTGCCGGAATTGACCAGCTTCTGGCAGACCAGCGGCATTTCAAATGCGCCGGGAATACGCACAATGGTGATGTTGGCGGTATCAAGGCCGTGACGTTCCAGATAATCCTGCGCGCCGCCCACAAGGCGGTCTACGATAAAATCGTTGAAACGGGTGGCCACAATGGCGATCTTGAGGCCCTTGGCGTCCAACTGTCCGGCGATGGTGGTAACAGTGCTCATGGCAACTCCTTGGCGCGTTGGCGCAAGTGCCCGCGCGCTAACGCGTTTTTTGTAATATTTCTGTAAGTGGAAAGGTTCAGAAAAAGCCGTTGCGCAAGAGCATCTCGCGGCTTAACCCGCTGGTCTGCGCAGCGGCATTTTGCTCTGCCGCGCTCTTGCTGCCGGGAGCCCAGGCCCCCAAAAGGCTGCGCACATATTTGCCGATGAGGTCGGTTTCCATATTCACCAGTGTTCCCGGCCGCCAGTTGCGCATGGTGGTGCGCTTCTGCGTATCGGGAATGATGTTGACCTCAAGAAAATCAGGTCCGCAATCATTGATGGTAAGGCTGATGCCGTCAAGGGCCACGGAGCCCTTGGCAATGACCTCCACCCCGTATTCCTTGGGAAAGGCAAGGCGGCAGCACAGCGACTGGCCCGCGCCCGTAACGCTGCGCACCGTGGCAAGGCAATCCACATGCCCGCTCACCAGATGCCCGCCAAGGCGGTCACCCAGGGCCAGTGCCCTCTCCATGTTCACGCTGTCGCCGGTCTTGAGCTTGCCCAGCGTGGTGCGCGAGAGGGTTTCTGCGGAGGCATAGGCTGTGAACACGCCTTCGCCGTGGGTTTCCACCGAAAGGCATGCGCCGTTGACGGCAATGGATTCGCCATCGACTATGGAGGGCAGACTGAACAGGGGGCGCAGGGTGAACCTGCGTTCCGTGCCGGTGTCGCGCAGGGCGAGAACCTCGCCCTGGCCCTGGATAATGCCGGTGAACATGCGCCCGCCTATGCCTTGGCGGCTTCAAGAGGCCGCAGGTGAATGTGTATGTCCTCGCCGCACAGGTGCGTATTGCTCACGCGCATGCGCAGGGCGTCTTCCAGGCTCAGGGGCGCGCGACCGGAAAAGAGCGGCAGGGCGTCTTCGTCGCCCAGAATCATGGGCGCAAGGTGCAGGCGGAAGTCGTCCACAAGGCCCGCTTCCAGCAGGCTCAGGGCCAGATGCCCGCCGCCCTCGCAAAGCATGTAGGGGCAGTTCAGTTCTTCCCACACTGCGCGCAGCAGATTGGGAAAGTCCGGCCCACCGTGCATGCCGGGGCCTAGCGCCAGAACTCTCACGCCGATGTCGCGCAGGGCCTTGGCAGTGGTGGAGGCCGCCGCAGCGGGCGAAACCATAAAAACTGTCTGTTCCGGGCGGTCTTTAAGCAGGTGAAAATCCGCATCGGGCTGGGGCAGGCGTGAGGTAAGTACGCAGGCCAGAGGCTGCGGCCCGGCGTTTTCGCCCCGCACGGTAAGCTGTGGGTTGTCAGTGCGAAAGGTGCCGCCGCCCACGAGAATAGCGCCGCCGCAAAGGCCGATGCCCGCGCGCAGTTCCTGCACTTCTTCTCTGGATTTATCGCAGCTTATCCATTTTGACTGGCCCTTGCGGGTGGCGATGCGTCCATCAAGGGTGGCGGCCATTTTCAGCATTACATAGGGGCGCTTGTGCTGCTGCCAGATCAGAAAATCGGCCACAAGGTCGCGGCATTCCTGCTCGCAGACGCCTTCAATCACTTCAACGCCGCTTTCGCGCAGCTGGCAAGCGCCGCCGCAGGCAACAGGATTGGGATCAGCAAGGCCCACGACCACCTTTTTGATGCCCGCAGCCTTGATGGCCTCGGTGCAGGGGGGTGTTTTGCCCTGATGGCAGCACGGTTCAAGCGTGACAACCAGGGTGCATTCCGCAGGATTTATGCCTCGCGAGGCCGCATCCTTGATGCAGTCCACTTCTGCATGATCCTCTCCGGCGGCGTGGTGCCAGCCCCGAGCCACAATTTGCCCATCGCGCACCAGCACCGCCCCCACCGTGGGGTTGGGGCAGGCATGCCACCGACCTTTTTCTGCAAGATCAATGGCTTCACGCATAAAGGGAACAAAATCCAGTTCAGACATGGTAGTCTACTCCGGCTTGGGCGCTGATAACAGGCGGTGCAAAATCCAGCTTTTCCGCAATGACCCCGGCTTCCTTGAGCATTTGCTCCGCAAGCTCGTCAGGGTAATATTCCGCATAATAAATGTGGCGTATGCCGCAATTTATCAACATCTTGCTGCACAACACGCAAGGATGCGTCGTGCAATAAATCTCTGCGCCACTGATATTGATGCCGTGCACGGCAGCCTGAATAATGACATTCTGCTCCGCATGCAGCCCCCGGCATATCTCGTGCCTCTGCCCCGAAGGAATGCCCAGTTGCTCTCGCAGGCACCCCACCTCAAGACAGTGCGGAACCCCCGCCGGAGCCCCGTTGTATCCCGTGGCTAAAATGCGCTTGTCCTTAACCGCCACCGCACCCACCTTGCGCCGCGTACACGTGGAACGCCCGCTCACCAGGTACGTGATGTTCATAAAATATTCCGGCCACGGCATTCGCTGCATAACACACCCGTATGTTGATTGGTGGTAGTGTACAGGCGGCTGGTGAAAATGCCAAGTTGCCTGTCGGGCTATTTTGCCGTGATGCTGCGTCAGGCAGCACTTGCGGTTCCGGTCGCGTACCAGAAGAGTACGCTCCCATCACCGCGCCCTTGCCTTCTTTGCCTGACGTCAAAATATCCGCGACTGGCAGTGTGGGGCTATTTTGCCGTGATGCTGCGTCAGGCAGCGCTTGCGGTTCCGGTCGTCCCGCTGCATCGGCAGTGCTGTGCTGTGGTGAAACAGCTGTTTTTTATCTGCCTGTCTATGCAAGGCAAAGCCCCTGTTTTTCTCAAAACCGGGGCTTTGTCAAAGGGGGCGCAGCCCCTCTATGATTATATCTGGCGGTTTTTCCGGCACCTGCCCCCAAAGTTGCCTGCGGGGCCGAGGCGTCAGAAAAACCGCCCGAAAATCAGCCCGTTACCAGGCGAATAGCGGGAACTGACGCGCAAATTCTTCAACGTTCTTGCTGATCTTTTCAAGAGCGGCAGCGTCCTCGCGCTTTTCAATGGCATCCACAATGAACGCGCCCACGGTGCGCATGTCGTCTTCCTTCATGCCGCGCGTGGTCAGGGCAGCAGTGCCAAGGCGCACACCAGAGGTCACAAAGGGCGAGCGGGTTTCAAAGGGCACCGTGTTCTTGTTGACGGTGATGCCCGCCTGATCAAGAGCGTGTTCCGCATCTTTGCCCGTGACGTCCTTGTTGGTCAGGTCAACCAGCATCAGGTGGTTGTCCGTGCCGCCGGAAACAAGGTCGTACCCGGCATCCATAAGATACTTGGCAAGCACGGCGGCGTTGGTCACCACGCGTTGCTGGTACGTTTTGAAGGCGGGGCGCAGGGCTTCGCCAAAGGCCACTGCCTTGGCCGCAATAACGTGCATGAGGGGGCCGCCCTGAATGCCGGGGAAAATCTGGCTGTTCAGGGTTTTGCCCATGTCTTCGGTAGAAAGAATCATGCCGCCACGGGGGCCGCGCAGGGTTTTGTGCGTGGTCGTGGTGGTGATGTGGGCGTACGAAAGCGGGCTCTGGTGCAGACCGGCGGCCACAAGGCCAGCGATGTGCGCCATATCCACCACCAGCTTGGCGCCGACTTCGTCAGCGATCTGGCGGAAGCGGGCAAAGTCGATGGCGCGTGGGTAAGCGCTTGCGCCGGCAACAATGGCGTTGGGCTTGTGCTCGCGGGCCAGGGCGGCGACTTCGTCATAATCTATGCGGCCCGTCTCGCGCTGCACGCCGTAAGAAACAATGTTGAACAGCCGACCAGAAAAGTTCACCGGGCTGCCGTGGGTGAGGTGGCCGCCGTGCGAAAGGTTCATGCCCAGAATAGTATCGCCGGGCTTCAGAAAAGCGAGGTAGGCGGCCATGTTGGCCTGCGAGCCGGAGTGCGGCTGCACGTTCACGTATTCGCAGTTGAAAAGCTGCTTGGCGCGATCCTGAGCCAGGGTCTCGGCTATATCCACATATTCGCAGCCGCCGTAGTAGCGCTTGCCGGGATAGCCTTCGGCGTACTTGTGGGTAAGTACGCTGCCTTGCGCTTCGCGAACGGCGCGGGAAACAAAGTTTTCAGAAGCGATGAGCTCAAGTTTGCTCATCTGACGGTCGGATTCAAGCGTGATGGCTCGCGCCAGTTCCGGGTCTTGCAGCAGGATTTCGTCCATGACGTCGCATCCTTTTGAAATGTTCTGCCCGCCACAACGGCGGGCAGATGATTATCAAACGGGGAGGGCAGAGGCCGAGTAAAAACTGTCGGCTACTGTTGCCACTTCTTGAAGATCACGCTGGCGTTGGTGCCGCCGAAGCCGAAGGAATTGCACATGGCGTATTCGCAGGCGATGTGCTTGGAGCCGTCGGCCATGTAATCGAGATCACATGCGGGATCGGGGTTTTCAAGGTTAATGGTGCCGGGCAGCATTTCGTCATGCAGGGCAAGGGCCGTGAAGACGGATTCAATACCGCCAGCCGCGCCGAGCAGGTGCCCGGTCATGGATTTGGTGGCCGAAATCTTGACCTTCTTGGCATACGTGCCAAAAACGGTCTTGATGGCCTTGGTTTCCGTGCTGTCGTTCAGCATGGTGGACGTGGCGTGGGCATTGATGTGCCCAATGGCCGAAGCGTCAATGCCAGCTTCGCGCAGGGCGTTCTGCATGGCGCGGGCCATGCCTTCGCCGTCGTCACGGGGGGCGGTCATGTGGTAGGCATCGCCAGACGCGCCGTAACCAACCATTTCCGCATAAATTTTAGCGCCGCGCGCCTGCGCGGATTCCAGCGTTTCCAGCAGCAGCAGGCCAGCGCCTTCGCCGATGACAAAGCCATCGCGGTTTGCGTCAAAGGGGCGGGATGCGCGGGCAGGTTCATCGTTGAACTGCGTGGAAAGGGCCTTGAGGGCCGTAAATCCGGCCACGCCAAGAGGCGTAACAGTAGCTTCAACACCGCCGGAAATAACTGCGGTCGCGCGGCCCAGAACCATTTCGCTGTAGGCGGTGCCAAGAGCGTGGATGGCAGAGGCGCAGGCCGTGGTGGTGACGATGTTCGAGCCCTTGGCGCCGGTGAAGATGGAAATCTGTCCCGGCCCCATGTTGGAAATCAGCATGGGGATCATGAAGGGCGAAATTTTGTGGGGGCCGGATTCCAGCAGCTTGGCGTGGTAGGTTTCGATGGTGTGCAGACCGCCCAGGCCGACGCCGAGGATCACGCCCGTATCGTAGGCGTTGGCATCGGTGATTTCGTACTTGGAGTCTTCAAGCAGCATCTTGGCAGAGGCCACTGCAAACTGGGTGAAGCGATCCATGCGCCGAGCCTGCTTCATGGGCATGTAGTCTTCGGCGACAAAGTTTTTCACTTCACCGGCAATGCGGGAATCGTAGGCGGAGGCGTCAAAAAGCGTGATGGGCGCGATGCCCGACTCGCCTGCGAGCAGTTTTTTCCAGGTGCTCTCAATATCATTGGCGAGGGGCGTAACGCCGCCTATGCCGGTGATTACTACGCGGGGACGGGTCATGCATGCTCCTTTGAGGCGGGGGGCAGACCCCCCCGCGCTGCATATACTATAACAAGCGTTATTATTGCTTGTTTTCGATGTAGCTGATGGCATCCTGTACTTTCAGGATCTTCTGGGCGTCGTCATCGGCGATTTCGATGTCGAATTCTTCTTCCATGGCCATGATCAGTTCGGTAAGGTCAAGGGAGTCGGCGCCGAGGTCTTCCACAAAGGAAGCAGCGGGCTTCACTTCTTCAGCGGTCACGCCGAGCTGGTCGATGATGATTTTTGTAACTTTTTCAGTAACGTCAGACATGGTATCCTCCAGATAAATTAGTGGTCTGCTTAACCCCGGCCCTGGCCGGGTGTCTTCCGTAGTAAATGCCTAGCAGTACATGCCGCCGTTCACTCCCAGCACCTGCCCGGTGATGTAGGCCGCCTTGTCCGAGGCAAGAAAAGCCACGGCCTCTGCCACATCTTCGGCGCTGCCCATGCGTCTGAGCGGGATGCTATCTGTGTAGCTCGCCCGTACATCGGCACTGAGTGTCGCGGTCATGTCCGTTTCGATAAAACCCGGCGTTACGGCGTTGACCGTAATCTGGCGGGCGGCCAGTTCTTTGGCGCAGGACTTGGTAAGCCCCAGGAGGGCGGCTTTGGCCGAAGCGTAGTTGGCCTGCCCCGCGTTGCCCATCTGCCCCACCACGGAAGAAATATTAACGATGCGTCCCTTGCGGGACTTGCTCATGATTTTTGCGGCTTCGCGCGTACAGACGAACGCGCCGCGAAGGTTGACGGCAATAACGCGGTCAAAGTCTTCGTCCTTCATGCGTATAAGAACGCAGTCTTTGGTAATGCCGGCATTGTTCACCAGCACCGCAAGATCAACCTTGTCCTTGATCTGGGTTGCGAAAAAAGTGGCCACAGCCTCGCTGTTGCTGACATCAAGTGCAAAGGCCTGGGCCTTGCCGCCAGCGGCGCAGATGTCGGCAGCGACTTTTTCCGCCTCTTCGGGTTTGCTGACGTAGGTGAGAAATACCTGAAAGCCGTCACGGGCAAGGGTTTGGGCAATGGCCCGACCAATGCCGCGCGAACCGCCGGTAACCAGGGCTGTCGGCAGTCCGGCTGCAGGGGAGGATTGCGCTGTGCTCATGCTTGTATCGCCTTTGTCTGAGTCCTGTAAAAAAGGAGACCGTATCCCGTGGATCGCCCTTTTGCGTTAATTTTGCAACGGCGCTGCCCAGCTTACGGCCTGGCCTGACTGAAATTCAGTATACATGGCGCTGTGCTGCGGGGCAATCCCGCAGGCGCATTGCCTTAAAAGCGTAACAATGCGGCACCCCAGGTAAGGCCTGCTCCAAAAGCCGTCATAAGAACGCGGCTGCCGGGGCGGATGCGGCCTTGGGCACGGGCTTCGGTCAGTGCCAGGGGAATGGAGGCGGAAGATGTGTTGCCGTATTTTTCCACATTGGTGAACACGCGATCGCCTGTCAATTCAAGGCGGCTGCCCACGGCTTCAATAATGCGCATGTTTGCCTGATGCGGCACCAGCAGGTCCACATCGGCGCCCGAAAGGCCGTTGCGCGCAAGCACTTCCTCGCACACGTGCACCATGTTGCGCACGGCATGCTTGTATGTTTCGCGGCCCTGCATGGTGATGAAAAAGTCTTCACCAACAGGTTGGCCAAGGCCGTACTGGCAGCGGGTGCCGCCGCCGACCACAATAAGGTCGCGCTGCACGCCGTCGCTGTGGCAAACCACGTCTTCAACGCAAGACATGGCGTTGTTGGAAGCGCTGCTCACAATGCAGGCCGTGGCCGCATCGCCAAAAAGCACGCACGTGGAACGGTCTGCCCAGTTTACACGGCGGGTAAGCGCCTCTGTGCAGACAAAAAGAATTTTGGCGTCAGGATCCTGCGCCAACAGGGCGCGGCAGATGGAAAGCCCGTACAGAAAGCCCGAGCAGGCCGCGCTGATATCAAAGGCCATGACCTTGCCCGCGCCCAGCTGTCCGGCAATGATGCAGGACACAGAGGGAGAGAGCACGTCAGGGGTGCAGGTTGCGCCAACTATATGGGTGAGCTCTCCTGCGTCCATCCCGGCTTCCACAAGCGCCTTGCGGGCGGCCTTGAGGCCGAGATCCGAGGCGTTTTCCGCATCGCCCAGCCTGTGGCGCTGTTTGATGCCGGTGCGGGTAACAATCCATTCGTCATTGGTGTCCACCACCTTGGCGAGATCGCTATTGGTCAGCACCGTATCCGGCACATAGGCGCTCAAGGCGAGCAGATGACAGAGTGGATTCATAGAAATACCGTAGGGTTATATAGCGCGGGAGAAACGTGTAAGTTCCTCGTTGGCAAGAATGGTTTCACCGAGGCGGCTGTTGGTTCCCTTGCGCACAAAGGTTCCACTCATCTTGATGGCGTTTGTCATGGCCTTGGCGCTGGAGCGTCCGTGGCAGACAATTGCCAGGCCCTGAAGGCCCAGCAGGGGAGCGCCGCCGTATTCTGCATAGTCAATGGTGCGGGCAAAGCGTTTGAAAGCGCCCTTGGCCAGCATGCCGCCAATGGCGGGCAAAACGCCGGACGTAAATACCTTCTTGAGCATGCGCACCAGAGAAGTGGCCAGCCCCTCGCTCATCTTAACGACCACGTTACCGACAAAACCATCGCAGACAACCACGTCGATATTGCCAATAAAGATGTCGCGCCCTTCTGCATTGCCCGCAAAGTTGAGGTTTTGGGCCATTTTAAGTAGGTCGTAGGCTTCCTTGACCTGACTGTTGCCCTTGCCCTCTTCTTCGCCAATACTGAGGATGCTCACACGCGGGGAGGCATAGCCCAGAAGGTCACGGGCAAACGCATCGCCCATGAGGCCAAACTGGAACAGATGATAAGGGCGGCAATCCACGTTTGCTCCCACATCCAGCACGACCACGGGATTTTTTTCCGTGGGCAGCAGGGTGGCAAGAGCAGGGCGCTCCACTCCGGGCAAACGCCCCATGATGAACATGCCGCAAGCCACCGTAGCGCCGGAATGTCCGGCGCTGACAACGGCATCCGCCGCGCCATCCTTGACCTGACGGCAGGCCACCTGGATGGACGCGTTTTTCTTGCGGCGCAGAATGTCCGAAGGCTTTTCGTTCATATGCACCACATCATCGGCCTGAACTATGTCGAAATGCACATTGGCAAGATCGAGCTTTTCGAGCTCGGCCTCCAGCTTGGGGGTGTCGCCCACAAGCTGGACATGCAGATCATAAAGCCTTGCAGCTTCTATAGCTCCCGGCACAACCACAGAGGGGCCAAAATCCCCGCCCATGGCGTCCACGGCAATGATGGGGCGCTCGTTCATTATTCGTTTTCGCTTTTGGCGATCACCTGGCGGCCTTTGTAGGTACCGCAGTTAGGGCACACGCTGTGCGGAACGGTTGGTTCGCCGCAGGAGCAGTAGATAACGGCAGGCACGGCCACGCGATCATGGGAGCGGCGCATGCCCTTGCGGGAACGGGATTTCTTGTTTTGCTGAACGGCCATGGTAGTCTCCTTTTCCTGTCTTGCGGAATGTTTGTGCGGGTTTGGGCGGCTTGGCGCACATGCCCGCCCGCAAGACACAGCAGATTAGTAAAAAAAATTGTGATTGTCTAGTTTTTGTGCAGAGTGAGGCCGCGCAATGCCGACATGCGGGGGTCGCCTTCATCTTCTGTGCAGGCGCACATGCCTTCATTAAGATTAACCCCGCATCCGGCGCACAGGCCTTTGCAGTTATCCCGGCAAAGGGGTGTCGGGGGTAAGGCCAGCATGAATTCTTCCCAGCAAATGGCGGCCATGTCCAGCATGGGGGCGTTGCGTTCAAACACAATGCGGCCTTCGGTCACGCCATCCATATCGGGCAGGGGGGCGTAATTTCCTTCTTCGTCTTCATCATCGCTGCCGCCAGGAAGACTCTCAAAATCTTCAAAGCGCGCGGCAATGGCCACTATGGAATCTTCCGCGCAACGGCTGCAAGGCAGAACAACTTCTCCCTCAAGCGTGCCGCGCACAAGCCAGCCGCCGTCCGTGGGCAAAACCAGAATGCGTGCGCACAGTGGTTTGCTCACGCGGCACTCCAGGTGGAATTCCTCCATGGGCTCCTGCCAGATGGCGGGGTCGTCCAGAGTAAATTCCTTGCCCTCGGGGGAAAGGTCATTGAGAGAAATGCGATAGTTCTGCATGTGATACCTCGAAAGTCGGACTTCATACCTTTGCTGATCAATCATGTCAATACATATTGTCAAGCGGCGTCGCAAGCCCTTCTGCGGCGCAGACCAGACGAGTTGCCTGGGCAAGGATTTTGTCGTTTCCCGATCCGGTCAGGCGCGATCCCGTGAGGTAGAGGGCCACAGTCCGCGGTTTGTTTTTGCCATTGCGGGCCTTGGCTGCTTGCCCGGGATTGCCCGGCGGCAACAGTACGCCCACATCGTTGGCGGTGCCGTTTTCTCCGCTGCCGCTTTTGTGCGCCGGGCGCCAGCCCTGCGGCGCTCCAGCGGGGATGCGCCCGGCCCCGGTTGCGCAGCCCAGCATCCAGTCCGTCAGCTGTTTTTGGGCTGGCGCTTTCAGCTGATTGCCGCAAAGCAGGCCGTTCAGGGTGCGGCACATGGCAATGGGCGTTGTGGTATCGCGCGCATCGCCGGGAATGGCTGTGTTCAGCTCCACTTCCCAGCGGTCAAGGCGAAACGTAGTGTCGCCAAAGCTGCGGGCAATGGTGGTCAAGCCCGCAGGGCCGCCCAACTGGGCAAGCACAAGGTTGGCAGCCGTATTGTCGCTGTGCTGGAGCATGGCTGCGCACAGCTCTGATACAGTCATGCCGTCTTCCAGATGCTTTTCCGAAACGGGCGACCAGGGCTGGATGTCGTTTTTGGCAAAATGGATTCTCTGTTCAAGAATATCCGGTTTGTCCCGCAGAACAGCTGCCGCCGCCAGCACTTTGAAGGTGCTGCACATGGGGAAGCGTTCATCCCCTCGGTACGACAATACGTTGCCGCCATTGCTGACACTGGCTGCCACGCCAAGCCTGCCGCCGCTTGACGCCTCAAGCTCGGCCAGCATTTTGGGCAGGTCTTTTGCGCTGATGTCGGGGCTGGCAGCGGCCAGTGCGCAATTGAAGACAGGCGCGCCCATCGCGGCTCCAAACATGGCAACCGGCAGGGCGCAAAGGCCAGCCAGAACAGAG
Organism: Desulfovibrio desulfuricans DSM 642; assembly: GCF_000420465.1. NCBI lineage: Bacteria > Pseudomonadati > Thermodesulfobacteriota > Desulfovibrionia > Desulfovibrionales > Desulfovibrionaceae > Desulfovibrio > Desulfovibrio desulfuricans. Next base: position 169,416 of record NZ_ATUZ01000013.1, read on the forward strand.
CGGCGGGAGTAGCGGGAGCGTGAATGCATCAGCACACCTGTAAATTCATAAACGAGCGGCCCGCGTTGCGCATCAGCGCCCGCTGAGCATCAGGGCGGAAGCCAGCCCCACAAACACGCAGCCCGCCACGCGCTGCATCATGACCTGCCCGCGCTTTGAACGGTTGAACCATACGGCCAGACGGCCCCCAAGGGCGGCCACAGTCCAGAAAACCACGATGGTAGCCAGCATGAAGAGGCCGCCGAGGCTCAACACCTGCAAGGCCACGCTGCCGCGAGCGGGGTCGCAGAATTGCGGCAGAAAGGCCAGAAAAAATAGTGAAACCTTGGGGTTGGTGACGTTCATCACTATTCCCCGGCGATAGAGCGTCATGTAGCCGGGGAAGTTGCTGCCAGTGCTGCTGGCGGCTCCATCCGTCACATCTGTTGTGGATGCCCCGGCGCGAAACGAGAGCCAGGCAAGCCACAGCAGATAGCCCGCGCCCGCTACTTTGAGCAGGGTAAAGGCCAGGGCCGAGGTCTGAAAAATGGCGGCAACGCCCAGCGCTACTGCCGTAGTGTGAACGCACAGGCCCGTAACAAGCCCTAACGTGGTGATTATGCCAGCGCCAACACCAAAAAGAGCAGACTGGGTGAGCACAAAGATATTGTCCGGCCCAGGTGCAATGCTAAGCAGCAGAGCGGCGGCAAAAAAGGCCATCATTGCATCAGGTGTCAGCATGAAACACTCTCTCCATCAAGCAGAAATTGTAGTTTTTGGGGGCGCGGGCGTGATTTGACGGCCAGTTCAAGCCGTAACGCGTCACCTTTGCAGCCGCAGGCCCGGCTGGCAATGAGCCGTACGGGCCGCCGCCCCTGCGTGTAGCGCGCCCCGCCTGGAACCTGCCCATTGTGCTGGCCCAGACGGCGCTCCATATTTGTGGTGATGCCGCAATACAGCGTGCCGTCAGCGCACTCCAGCAGGTAGACGAGCCAAGGGCTGTCAGTCATTGCGCATAACCTCGGCGCGGCTCAGTCAAAGGCTCCGGCAAACCAAGCCGTCAGCAGGAACGAAACAGCCCAGTTGCCGATGCGCCATGTCCACGGATTGGGCAGGCGGCCCGTGCTGAACTGCCGCAGATCGCGCATAACGCCCATGACCGTGCCTATTATATGGAAGAAGACAAAGCCGATGCCCGCAAGAAAACCAAACTGGGCAAGGCAGACCATAAAAAGGGCAAAGGTCACACTGGCTGCAAGGCAACCTGTCTGGTCGTTGCCGCCCATCCACACGCGGCCAAGGTTCATGCCGCCTAGGCCTCCGGGCTGACCGAAGGTTCCACGGTAGAAAAATCTGCTGCGGTACTCTTGACGCCCCGACTCTGCCTGGCCCGAACCTGTGCCCGCTCCATCCTTATAGGGGCCGAAGCCGGGGGCACTATTCCACCCGTTGCCCTGCGCTCTGGCCTTGCCTTGTCCTGTTGTGTGCTGGCCGGCATTGCGTGAGCCTTCATGGTCGTGCAGAATTTCCACATCAACCACGCGCGGCGCGCCCGTCTTGCCCGCATCGCCCTCGGGCAGCGCAGCCTGTTCAGAAGTATCGGGTTGGTAGTGTCGCGGGCCGTTTGGGGGAACAGTCATGCAAAATCTCCTCAGAGCGCAAAAAAGGTTGGGCAAGCCCTGCGCCCTGCTGTGTTTGTGCCTTCTGCCAGCTACGGCGTCAAGGGGCGGCTTGCCAACAGCCCGCGCTGGTACTACTGTCTGGCCGTGCAACTCCGGCGGCAAAGCCGGAATCAAAGGAGACGTTTATGAAAAAAATAGGTTCTGCAATCCTTTTGGCCGCAGCGCTGGCCCTGGGTTCAGGAATGGGTGCTACAGTTCAGGCGGCTCCCGCCAAAAGCGCCGAGCAAACGCTGGATGAGGCTTGGACTGCGTACAATATCGGTCAATACAACAGGGTTGTGCAGATGGTGCAACCTCTGGCCGGCGATGGCAATCCGCGCGCTCAGGTGCTGCTGGGCCGCTGCTACGAAAACGGCCTTGGCGTGGCGCAGGATATGGAAACCGCTGCCAAGTGGTTTCGCATAGCTGCTGAGCAGAATTACGCCGAGGCGCAGGTGCAGTTGGGCTATCTGTATGAACTGGGCGCCGGGGTTCCCAAAAACGATACAGCCGTGGCCGATCTTATGAGCCGCGCCGCCGCTGCTGGCAATGCGGAAGCCCAGTTCAACCTTGCGCTTTATTACAGCCAGGGGCGGTATGGGTTTGCCAAAGATCAGGATCAGGCCTTTGCCTGGGCCAAGCGTTCTGCCGACCTGGGCTTTGCGCAGGCGCAACGTTACGTGGGCGCATGCTATGAATTTGGCGTAGGTGTGCCTGTAAATCCGTCAGAAGCCGCTGCATGGTACAGCAAAGCCGCAGCTCAAGGGCTTGAAAAAGAAGGCAATATCTTTAACACCGAACGCGTGTACACCATGCCGTAACCGATAACGCTTTTTTATTGCAAGGCGATGCCCCCGAGTTATTCTGACCGGGGGCATCTTGTTTTTTGAAAGCAATCACTGAACGATTTCTGCCCATTGCCATAAGGGTCAGAATCGTTCATGTTGAGGTATCCGTTAGTCTTGGCTCGTGCAGGCATGAGTGCGTTTTGCCCTATTGCATATCCGAAATATGACGATAAAACTGAAAACTGTTCCTTTTTTCAGAACGGGCGTCAGGTACCGGGAGGCACTATGAAGCTGGGTCTTTTGACGAAGATGTCACTGTACATCCTTATTCCATCCATGCTTGGCCTGGCCCTTGTGGCTGGCATAAGTCATCGTATGTCTGAAGACGCATTGCGAAAGCAGACCCGGCAGGATATTGCGGCCATTCTGAAAGGGCAGGAAGTGGGCCTGAACGCGGTCTTTGTATCCATGAAGGAAGCGCTTGCCCAAATTGCCGAAAATCGCCGCCTTCGCCTCTTTCTTGAAGCTTATGCCAATGGCGCTCCCATTGACCACAACGATGAGCTTTTTCTCCACGCCCATGACGCCCTCAAGAACTTTACCGATGTGAACAGCAATATTGCCACATGCGGCCTTATTGCTCCTGACGGCAAAGTCATTATGCACAGCAAAAAGGGCGATACGCAGCAGTTCAGCAGCACTATTGGCGAAGATTTTTCAAAGCGCAGCTATTTTATCAACGGCATGAAGGGCGTGGTCAGCTCTGTGGGGCTGGTCAGCGTGGCCACCAAAAAAATGACCACCATCATCGGCATGCCCGTTAAGGACAAAGGCAAGATAGTAGGCGTCATTTACGGGGGTACAGACAACGACAAGCTGGCCAACGCCACCACAAACAAGATTGATCTTGGTGATGTGGGCCTGGCCTTTGTTATCAATACGGAAGGCGTCATTGTACAGCACCCCGACCTGAAGCGCATCGGGCAGAAAGAAACAGGCTCGGCCTGGGTGACGGAAGTTCTTAAAAACAAAAAGGGCCGCCTTGAATTTGTGAATGCCGAAGGGCTTGAAAAAATTCTGTATTATACAGATATGCCCGATGAAGGCTGGATATTGTGTCTGGAGCTGGACAAAACCCTTCTTTATGAGTCCATCAGCGACATGCTGGTCAATAACGTGCTGACGGCGGTGGCTTGCGCCCTTGTGGTAGGCATCGTCATCTTTTTGAGTGTGCGAAGTATCGTGCACCTGCTGGGCGGGCTTTCCGGCATTGCCGAGGCCATTGCTGGCGGCAGGCTCGAATGTTCCGCGGCGGAGGAGCGGCTGCTGCGAACATCTGAAAAAAGAGGCGACGAGTTCAGCGTACTTTCATTTGGCATGGAACGCATGATGGCCAACATCAAGCGCCTGCTGGGCGAGAGCGAGGAAAAAACCGCTGCGGCGCATAAGGCCACAGAACAGGCACGTCAGGCAACTGAACGCGCAGAGCAGGCCGCCAGCCAGGCGGAAAACGCGCGCAAAGAGGGCATGCTTGCTGCTGCGGGGCAGCTTGAAGGCGTGGCGGATATCCTCGCTTCGGCTTCGGCGCGGCTTTCCGAGCAGATAGGGCAGTCAGAGAAGGCTGCCTCAGAATCAGCGCAGCGCCTTACCGAAGCGGCCACAGCCATGAACCAGATGAACGCCACGGTGCAGGAAGTGGCCCGTAACGCTTCGGCTGCTTCGTCCACCTCCGAGGAGACGCGCAGCAGCGCTGAAAATGGTTCAAGCATTGTGCAGCAGTCCCTGCAAAGCATCGGACAGGTGCGCGAGATTTCGCACGGGCTCAAGAGCGACATGGCGGAACTGAACGACCATGCTCAGGCAATTAACCGCATTATGAACGTGATTTCTGACATTGCCGATCAGACCAATCTCCTTGCCCTCAACGCCGCCATAGAGGCCGCCCGTGCTGGCGATGCCGGGCGCGGTTTTGCCGTGGTGGCGGACGAAGTGCGCAAACTGGCAGAAAAAACCATGGCCTCAACCCATGATGTCGGCAATGCCATCAAGGCCATCCAGACCAGCACTGCCAAGAGCGTGGAGGTTATGGAAGTTGCCTTGCGACAGGTGGAGGTTGCCTCTGATTTTGCGGGGCAGTCTGGCGAAGCGCTCACCCACATTGTCAACAGTGTGGAGCTTGCGGCGGATCAGGTGCGCGCCATTGCCACTGCCAGCGAGCAGCAGTCTGCCACCAGCGATGAAATCAACCAGACCATAGTGAAGATTAACGATATCTCCATGCAGACCGCCAGAGCCATGGACGAAGCGGCCCAGGCCGTGACGGATCTTACGCGTCAGGCCAAGGCCTTGAGCGACCTGATTGCAGAAATGAAGCGGGGATAACGCGCCTCACATACTGAAGAAGGGGCAGCCCGGCTGATTGGTGCCGGGCTGCCCCTTTATGCGTCTGTTGCAAGACTGGACGGTCAGGCTGGCCGCCAGTCCTTGATGGCAATATCTACCGAGGCAATGCCGTTGTAGGTGTCGATGCGCGGTGTGTAGGCCACAAGAATGTGCTTGTTGATGAGGGAGGCGGGCAGTTCGTCAGCCATGCGCCAGGCCTTTGCAGAAAGGGTAATGCCGCTGGCGCTGTCCGTCAGGCGCAAAAGCACGTGTTCCCTGCTGCGCCCAAGAAAAGAACGTTCCTTGACCAGCAGCGGGGGCGACTGGAATACCGGCTCGGGATTGCCGGGGCCAAAGGGCTGCAACAGTTCAAGTTCCTTGAGAAAGTTGTGATCACCTGCCAGCTTGAAGCCCAGCTCGCATTCCAGCGTGATGCTGGGAAGCAGCGGGTTGGGGCCAAGCACTTCTTCCGCCACAGCGTCGAACCGTGCGCGAAATTCCTCCAGCCTTTCCGGCGCAAGGCGTACGCCCGCCGCCTGACGGTGCCCGCCAAAGTTCAGCAGGCAATCTGCCGTGCGGGTCAGCCCTCCGTGCAGATCAAATTCGCGCACGGAGCGGCCCGAGCCTTTGAGGCTGCCCTGATCGTCGCATACGATGATGGTGGGGCGGTAGTAATCTTCCACAATGCGCGAGGCCACAATGCCCACGATGCCGGGGTGCCAGTCCTTGCCGTAGAGCACAAGGCCAGCGCGCGGCCCGCGCGACAGGATGTCTGATGCCTGCGCCTTGGCTTCTGCGTAGATGCGTTCTTCTTCCTGACGGCGGGCCAGATTGAGTTCGTCCAGCTCCTGCGCCATGCCTGCGGCGGCAACGTGATCTTTTTCGCGCAGCAGGCGCAGGGCCAGCTCGCCCTTGCCCATGCGCCCAGCGGCGTTGATGCGCGGCGCAAGGCGAAAAACAGCCTGTCCGGCGCTTAACGCCGCCGCGGCGTTCATTCCGCTAGCAACTTTCAAGGCCGCCATGCCGGGCCGTTCCGCCCGCGCAATGCGGGCAAGCCCGCCGCGCACGAGCACGCGGTTTTCTCCGGTGAGGGGCATGACGTCCGCAAGGGTGCCCAGCGCCACCAAATCAAGGCAATCGCCCATGTTGTGCTTTTTGCCCGTATGCGGGGCAAGGGCGGCGTTGACGCCCCCCATAAGGTAAAAGGCCACGCCCACACCAGCAAGGTGCGGGTAGGGCAGATCTTCTGCGGCGAGGATGCGGGGGTTGCAGATGGCGTGGGCAGGGGGGAGCTCTTCGGGCGGCAGGTGGTGGTCGGAAACCACCACAGTCATGCCAAGCTCCCGAGCGCGTTGCACTGCCTGCATGTCTGAAATGCCGCAGTCCACCGTGAGCAGCACGCCGCAGCCCTGGGCGGCCAGCGCCTCAATATGCGGCACGTTAAGGCCGTAGCCCTCGCTGCGTCTGTCGGGGATATGCCAGTCCGCGTGGATGCCGTGGCTTTCAAGCACATCCAGCACCAAGGTGGCGGCTGTCACGCCGTCCACGTCATAATCGCCCCAGACTGCCAGTTTTTTTCCGGCCAGCAGTTCAGATGCCAGCAGACTGGATGCTTCGGGCAATTGGGGCCAGCGGTCAGGGGGCGTGAGCGTATCAAGCCGGGCGGACAAAAAGGCGTCCATGGCATCCCTTTCGGAAAGGCCACGCCGCCAGAGAATCTCAAGAAGAAGGGGCGAGATGGAGAGAGCATCTGCCCATTGCCGGGGCGGCGTGGGGCAGATGTTTTGCACAGGCTCGCGGATCAGCCAGTTTTTCAAAGCGTTAGCCCGCCGTTTTGGGTTTCTGCGCGGCCCCGTTTTGTGCGGCCTGAAGTGCGGCGCGTACTCCTTCTAAGCGGTCGGCGGGTACGAGCTGTTTCTGAATAAGCCATGCCAGGAATTTGAGCGAGGTTTCGTGCCGTGGGGCCAGCTCAAGCGCTTTCAGCAGATAATCAACGCACTGGCCGATATCTTTGAGTTCAAGCAGTACGCGGGCCATGTTCATGTACAGGTTTTCGTCAGTGGGCGAAAGTTCAAGAGCGCGCTGGTAGTATTCAAACGATTCCTGCAACATCTTGCTTTTGCGAAGATTGATGCCAAATTCATTGAACAGGTGCTTGTGCTCTGGCTCGAATGCGGCTTCGAGTTTTACCAGGCGCTGAAAAATGTCCTGCGCCTTGGCGTTGTCGCCCCGCTCAAGATAGGTCAGCCCAATGCCAAAGTTGGCCCGCACGTTTTCTTCATCCACCTTGAGGGCGCGCGTGTATTCAAATTCGGCGGCAAAGTTTTCGCCATTTTCGCGATGTTCGTCGCCGTTATCAATGCTGCGCTGCATCTCCTGCATTTTGGGGAAAACGGAATTGAGGTAAAATTCCGGCTCGGGCGAGAATTTGGAAATAAGCTCGTCCAGGGTGATTTTGCGCTTGGGGCCGCTGGGCACATAGTTGGTATTGAGCGGTTGGCAGTCAATTTCCTTGCCGTGCTGCTCTATGAACCAGAAGGTTTTTTGCACGGTCTTGCGCGTGGTCGTGCCAGTACCCACCCTGCGGACTTCCTGAGTGGAGAAGACCCCGCGAACATCGGTTTTGCCGCTGTTGTGGGAATCGCCTTGCGCGCTTTTGGGCGTTTGACCGGCCATGCTCATCCTCAATACTTCTTTATGTGTGCGCGGAGGCCATTTCCTCCGTAATCTGCCGGGCCATTGCCAGCGGGTCCGGCGCAGCCGTGATGGGCCTGCCCACAACCAGATAGTCAGCTCCTGCCGCAATGGCCAGAGCGGGCGTCATAACGCGGCGCTGGTCGCCAGCGGCGGAACCCGCAGGGCGGATCCCGGGGCAAAGGCAGCGCAGGCCGGGGCAACTGGCCTTGATGGCTGTAGCCTCATGCCCTGAGCAGACCACGCCGTCAAGCCCCCACGGCCCCGCCTGACGGGCCAGAGCCAGAGCAAAATCGGCGGGCGAGGCCTCGATGCCGGGCATTTCGCCGGGCGCAAAACTTGTAAGCACTGTCACGCCAAAGAGCAGGGGGCGCGGCCCGGAAACCCCGGCTGCCGCCTCAGCCGCTGCACGGCACATGCGTTCACCGCCCTGGCAGTGCAGGGTCAGCATGTTCACCCCAGCCGCCGCCGCAGCTTTGACAGCCTGCGCCACGGTGTTGGGGATATCGTAGAACTTCAGGTCAAGAAAAACGCTGAAGCCCATTGCGGACAGTTCTTCCAGCAGGCCGGGGCCTGCATGGGTGAACAGCTCCATGCCCACCTTGCACCAGGGAACCGTGCCGCGCAGTTTGCGCGCCAGCGCGAGTGCAATCTGTTTTTCGGGCAAATCCAGAGCTACCGCCAGTTGTGGCCGATGCTGCGGCCTGTGCTGCTGCGTGGGCATGTTGCTTCCTGTGCTGCTGCTCGCGGCCAGAAATCCGGCTGTACGAACAAAATATGCGGTTTCAGGTCTTTTGCCCCAACACGCATGCCGTGCTGCGGCGGGGGCGGATCATTCTTGCTGGCGGTCTGCGGAGCAGCCCACAGCAGAATCTGTCAGTACCGGTCAGCGCGCATCAGCGGTTGAGAATCTCATCCAGCAGGTGCGGATTGCGCGCAGGTGCAAGCCCCGCAGCCACATACACCGCCCGCAGGGTATCGTAGGCCTGATCCAGATTGTCGTTTACAATGACAGAATCATACCATCGGGCCTGAAGAATCTCTGACCTCGCGTTGACAAGGCGGCGCGCAATAGTTGGCTCGTCATCCAGCCCGCGCCCGCGCAAACGGTTTTCAAGCTCGTGCAGGCTGGGGGGCAGGATAAAGGCAAACGTGGCTTCCGAAAGGGAAAGCTTGAGCTGCGCCGCGCCCTGCACGTCAATGTCAAAAAGCACGTCCTGGCCCTGATGCAGCTTTTCCTTCACAGGAGCCAGCGGCGTACCATAAAAATTGCCGTGAACCTCGGCCCATTCTGCAAAATATCCCTGTGCACGCCGCAGCTCGAATTCTTCGTGGCTCAGAAAAATGTAGTCCTTGCCGTCCACTTCGCCCTGACGCGGTTGCCGCGTCGTGCACGAAACCGAGTAGCCAATATGCGGAAATTCCGCCAACAGGCGTTTGACCAGTGTGGTCTTGCCTGCGCCAGACGGTGCGCTCAGCACCAGTGCTATGCCTTCGCGGGGCATCAGTCCCCTTCCTCTTGCGCAAAGCGCTGACTGATTGTTTCCGGCTGGATGGAGGAAAGTATGACGTGGTTTGAATCCGTCACCAGAATGGAGCGCGTTTTGCGCCCCTGGGTGGCGTCAATGAGTCTTCCCTCAGCCCGCGCGTCTTCGCGAAGGCGTTTCATGGGCAAAGATGCAGGGCTGACAATGCCCACAACCCGGCCCGCCAGCACATAGTTGCCAAAACCAATATTGATAAGACGTTCGCGAGGCATGTTTATTCCAGATTCTGAACCTGCTCGCGGCATTTTTCCAGTTCGTTTTTAAAATCAACCACCATGCGCGAAAGCTGCACATCAGGCAGCTTGTTGCCGCATGTATTGATCTCGCGGAAGCACTCCTGCAAGGTAAAGTCGAGCCGCCGTCCGGCATCGCCGCCGGTTTGCAGCAGGTCGTGCAGGCGCGCCAGATGCGTGTTGAGGCGCGTGAGTTCTTCGCTCACATCCAGGCGGTCTGCCAGAATGACGGATTCCTGCAAAAAGCGGCCTTCTTCCAGCTCCTGCCCGTTCTGGGACAGGGCCTCGCTCAGGCGCTCACGCAGGGCATTGGCGCGTTCTTCCTTGATATTGGGAGCGCGGTCGGCAATAAGGCCTGTCCATTCTTCCATGCGCAGTATGCGGGAGTGCATGTCGGTGGCAAGGGAGCGGCCTTCGGCGGAGCGGGCCTCGTTCCAGTCTTCCAGCGCAAGGGCCAGGCCTTCTTCAAGGCAGCGGGCGGTGTCTTCGTCCAGCTCCTCGCCGCTGTCGCCCCAAAGGGAAGGGATCTGCAACAGCGCGTTGAAGTCGGGAACATAGGCCTCGCCGCGAGCATCAGCCAGTGCCTGCAAATTATCAAGCATGGCTGCTGCCTGCACCATGTCAAACCGCATGGCAGGGGTGTTGCCCGGCGCATACTGCAAGACCAGGCTCACATCCACGCGCCCGCGCGAGGCATAGCGCCGCACCACTTTTTCAAGGCGCGGTTCAAGGCTGCGTATAGAGAGAGGCAAACGCCACTTGAGGTCAAGATGGCGACTGTTGACGCTTTTAACCTCCCACTGCTGGGTGGTGTAGTCGTTTTCCACCAGGCAGCGGCCAAAGCCGGTCATGCTGCGGAGCATAGCTTCCTTCCTGCTAAAGATATGCGTCAGTGTAGAGCAAGGGGCTTGCGAATGCAACAAATGCCCTTGGCCCGGCGCTGCGGGTATGCATTTTTTATTTTTAAAATCAGCGTATTATGCCTGCGATCCGCCGGAATTTCCGCTGCAGCCGCCGCAGCCGCCGCCAGCCGCGCAGGAGGGGGGCATGCCTTTGCCCATGGGGCGCACCGGGCCGGGCTTGTAGGGGAAAGCCCCGGTTTTCAGCGGGCTGGGTACGCACATCTGCTTTTCTGTGGCGGGGGAGCTGCACTTGGGGCAGGCGGGTACTTCATCGCCAAAAACAAGATCTTCAAATTTATTGCCGCAGGCCGTGCAGACAAAATCGTACATGGGCATGATTATTCTCCTGATTCGTTGCCGGAATGAAACCCTTGCGGCGGCATACCGCAACATGGGGGGCGCCAGAATAATTACTGTTGAAAATGTTCTGAAGCTTGCGCAGGCCGCTGCGGTCAGAAATCGACCAGCCTCCCAGGTGCGCAATTGTGCGGGCCAGGGGGCGTCAGGGGCTTGCCCACATGCTTTGTGTGCATATATAAGTATATATACGGTCAAGGCAAGGGCGGTGTTTTGCCGCCCGGCCGCCGCGCAACAACCGGTCTTGGCGACCGCGTTAACGGGCCGCTCCCCGTTTGGAGGATCATATGAAAAAAATTCTGGTGCTGGCTGGCGACTATGTTGAGGATTATGAAATCATGGTGCCTTTCCAGATGTTGCAGATGCTGGGCTATGAAGTGCATGCTGTCTGCCCCGGGAAAAAGGCTGGCGAAAGTGTGCGTACGGCCATCCATGACTTTGAGGGCGACCAGACCTATTCTGAAAAACGCGGACACAACTTCGGTATCAACTACGATTTCGACAAGGTAAACACCGCTGACTACGCAGGTCTTGTTATTCCCGGTGGCCGCGCTCCGGAATATCTGCGTCTGAACCCCCGCATTCTGGAAATCGTGCGCGAATTCAACGACGCCAAAAAGCCCATTGCCGCTGTGTGCCACGGCCCGCAGATTCTTGTGACGGCTGGGGTGCTGAAAAACCGCAGTTGCACTGCCTACCCGGCGGTCAAACCCGATGTGGTGGACGCCGGGGCCATCTGGTGCGATTTTAACGAAACACTCACCAGCGCCACTGTGGACGGCAACCTTGTTTCTGCCCCCGCGTGGCCTGCCCATCCCGCCCTGATCGCCGAGTTTGTTAAGCTGCTGGGCGCGAAGATCAGCATCTAGCCTGCTTGCGGGGGGCCTGTAAGGGGTTCACCGAAAGAGCAGCACAGGTTTATACAGATAAAAGAAAAGGAGAGCCATGCTCTCCTTTTCTTTTATGCAGTGTACAGAGGCACTGAGGCGCTGCGCTTATTTTTGTTCTATCAACTCCACCACAAGACCTTTTTCGGTAAGGGCCACGGGGCGTGCGGGCAACAGCCCCGCATCCGCGCCGGGTCTTTTGCCTTGTGCGGGCAGGCGGATGGAGCAGCCGGCGTAGTATTCATTCACGCCTTTCACTGAGTTCTTCTTGTTCTTGCCCGCAGATTCCGGCGTGGGGGCCGCATCCGTTGCGGAGTCCGCAAATGCCTGCGGATTGTCTGCCGCCACCAGCATGCGGGGCAGTTTGAGCTGTTCTGCCAGAAATGCCTGCTGCTTGCGGCCCACGGCTTCGCGCAGGCGGGCAGCGCGTTCAAGCTTGATGCTGTGGGGAATCTGCCCGTCAAAGCGGTCTGCCGCTGTGCCGGGCCGTCGCGAATACGGGAACACGTGGGCGTAGCTCATGGGCAGGCGGTCGATCAGCTCCAGCAACTGGCGCATGTCGTCTTCCGTCTCGCCGGGAAAGCCCGCGATGATATCGGCGCCCAGGCCCATGATGGGCCAGTGCGAGGCCAGCGCGCTCACGGCATGCTCCAGCATGGTCGGGGTGTAGTGGCCGCGCCCCATGCGTTTGAGCACCGCCTGACTGCCGTGCTGTAAAGAAATATGCAGATGCGGGCAGAGCATGCGGCAGGCAAGCAGGGCGTCCAGCCCCTGCTGATTGAGCTGGCCGGGTTCCAGCGAGCTGATGCGCAGCCTCGCCTGCCCGGCAAATTCCGGCGCAAGAGCCGCGTCAAGCGTGCGCAGCAGATTCCAGAAGTCGCCCGTATCCGTGCCGCGTCCGTACTGGCCCAGATTGATACCTGAGACCATGATTTCCGCATGGCCTGCCTGCAACAGACGGCGCGCCTCGGAAACGACTTCATCCACCGGGCGGCTGCGGGGTTTGCCGCGCGTAGAGGGAACAATACAGTAGGTGCAGCGGTGGGCGCAGCCATCCTGCACTTTCAGTACCGGACGGGCGCGCTTGAAGGCGGAAATCTGAAATGGCGGAAATGCCTGCTTGCTTGCTTGCGCCTCGGCCTGTGCGGGCGTCAAGGCGGCAACTGTGGCCGCAGGTGCTGTAGCCTCCATCACCCCGGCGGACGGGGTGACGCCCTCGCCGTCAAGGTCGGCCCATGGGCCATGCAGCAGGCGGCTTTTTTCTTCCTGCGGCACCAGCAGATCAGGGGCGGCCCAAATGGCGCCGGGGCGCGGTTTGTAATCGGCAAAGAGCCGCGCCGCGCAACCGGTAAGAATCAGGCGCGAGGACGGAGCCTCCCTGCGCAGGCGGAACACGGCGTTGCGCGCGTCCCTTTCGCCTTTGGAGGTGATGGCGCAACTGTTGACGCACACCACATCCGCCTCGGCAGGGGCGCTGCATTCCACGCCGCCCTGGGCAAGCCAGGCTTCGCGCAGTGATTGGGTTTCGTACTGATTGACCTTGCAGCCGAACGTGACCAGATAAAATTTCCAGGCAGACATGGCGCAGATGTACGCAAAAGCGCTTGCCTTGACAAGCCGGGGGCGGCTAGGGTGCCTTCATGCCAATATTGCTGCTTTTTATTTTTTTGTGCTGTGCCCATGTCGTGCATGCCGAGACGGCTGTGTCATCGAACGCGCCCGCAACTGCGTCTGCCAATGCAGCGCCTGCAAGCGGAGCCACTGGGGCGGCTGCTGCCAACGGTCTGATTGACGCCGCAGATCTGCCCGCAGGGCTTGATGATGCCGCGCAGGTGGATTTTTATTGTCTGCGGCGGGCCTATCCGCAGATTACAGGCATGACGACGGACGCGCAGGGCCAGTGGCTGGTGTTTAACGATGGCCGCCGCGTGCTGTATGGCGCTGCGCCGGGGGCGGTTCCCCCGGCTGGCTCGCATGAATCCGAGTGGGTAGTGAGCGTGCGGACGAGCATGGCCGAGCCCTATCCTCTGGAGCCGCAGCGGCCCGATACTCCTCTGGGTGTTTCGCCGGGGCGGCGGCGCTCCTACGATCTGCTGCAAGCCCTTTACGGATCCACGCCCAAGGCTGTTGGGGGGCATCTGGTACAGGCCCGCCTGCTGGGGCAGCATCTGCATCTTTCGCCCGCAGCGGCGCAAGCCATGAACAGGGCAAACGCTCATCTTGCCCCGCAAGCCGCTCAGGATCCTCGCCTGAAAACCCTGCTGAAAATGGACGGCGGGTTTGCCTGGCGGCGCATTGCGGGCGAGAACCGCTTGAGCCCCCACGCGTTCGGCATTGCCTTTGACATCAGCCCCGGCATTGCCACCTATTGGCGCTGGAGCAAACTGCGCCCGCACCCATTGCAGCAAAGCTATCCCTCCGCCATTGTGGAAGCCTTTGAAAACGAGGGCTTTATCTGGGGCGGAAAATGGCACGAATATGACCTGATGCATTTTGAATACAGGCCGGAAATCATCTGCAAGGCCCGCGTGTGGCAGGGGTTGGAGCCTTTGCCCAAACAGGATATCCAGCAGGAATCCGTACAGGAGGCAGCCCCGGATATCGCGCGGAAGCCCGCGCACAAGACAGTACGGAAGCCCGTGCAGAAGCCGGAAAAGGCCGAAACGCCGCCTTCAGAGCAGCAACCCGCCAGTCCTGCTGTGGAGGCAAAGCCTGCTGGCGACGATGCTGCCATCGCTCCGTAACGCAGGCAGAAAGAAAGTTTTTCCGCTTATACAACTTGCAGGCTGATAATAAAAAGCTCCTTGAAAAAGGAGCTTTTGCGTTTCAGTATTGCCGCATTTGATGGAAGGCGCAGGGGCCTGCATCTGCTTGCCGGGGGGATCAAATCAAAACCACCCGATGGCGGGTGGCTTTGATTGAGATATCCGTGAATGGGGTGGCTTACACGCCTCGGGCGGCGGCTTCGTCCACAACCCAGATCAGTTCGCCAAATCCGGGGCGCACCTTTTGTGCGGGCAGGGTGGGTTCGGCCAGCAGGTTGAGCGCGCGCGAAAGCACATCGTGCTTTTCCTTGCCGGTCACGAGGAACATGCAGCAGCGGGCGTTGTTGATGACAGGAAGGGTGAGCGTGAGGCGGTCGGCCTTGCGTTCAGGCACGTACTGGTCAATGACAAGGCGCTTGCGTTCGGCAAGGGCGGGCGAATTGGGGAAAATGGAACCCGTGTGGCCGTCTTCTCCCATGCCCAGCAGCATAAAGTCAAAGCGGGGCAGTTCCTGCGGGCCGAGATTGAATTCGGCGCGGATCTGCTGCTCGTATTTGACGGCGGCTTCAACGGGATCTTCCTCGCCGCGCATGCGGAAAAAGTGCATGGCAGGAACCATGCTCAGCAGTTCGCGGCGCGCAAGCCCGTAGTTGCTGTCAGGGTGATCAGGGCCAACGCAGCGTTCATCCACCCAGTAAAAGGTCATTTTGTCCCAGGGAAGACGGTCGGCCCAGTCTTTGCCCGCCAGCAGGCGGAAAAGTGGCGTGGGGGTCTGCCCGCCGGAGAGCGCGATTCTGAAAACACCCCTGTCGGCGATGGCTTCTTCGCAGGCTGCCGCCAGAATGTGGGCGGCGCGTTCGGCCATAGCGGCAGGATCTTTATGGATATGCACCGTAAGGTGTATGGAACGGCTGAGGCCCGACATTTTGCGGCTCCTTGAGTTTATGTAGGCTGGCACGGGCGTTGTGCGGCCCGCCAACCTCATCACTATGACACATTCGCCTGCGCGAGAAAAGGGCATAGTGGACAGGTGACTGTGAAAACTACTGAAATTCTTCCAGCAGATCAGGCGCTATGGCAAAGTGCAGCATCTCTCCATTGGCGAGGCCCAGGGTTTTCCACGAAGCCTCGCAGGTAAGTTTGCGCGCCGCCGCAATGGATTTGCCAAGCGGGCTTGTGCCGTCAACTTCAATTGTCCATCTGCGTTCAAACGTATCACCCGGAAATGTGGGCTGCACGGCATTAAGAAAACGCTGCATCAGCTCCCTGCCGTCTGGCGCAAAAATTTTGACCGAAATATCCACGTTGTTGACGGGGATTGTGCTGATGTTCTTGCTTTGCACGTCCACCACAACAAGAAGAGTCTTTCCGTCTGAAATCAAACCTGCGCTGGCTGTGCAGGCCTTGAGAGGAAGTGTATCTTCCATGCGTTTTTTTATCTTGGCATTTTTGTCAAGAAGCAGTTGCCGTTGCGCGACCATGCGCTCCATCTGGAACTCGCGGTACTGGCGAACCATCTCCTCGGCATTGACCATGTCGTCCAGCTTCCATCCCTCTGGGGTTTTGTCCATGCGCAGCAGCAGTGAAAACTGTTTGTTCAGCACGGGGTGGCGAATTTGCGCGGCTATCAGCGCTGTATTCTCCGTGGGGTTCTGCAAGGTCATGGTTGTAAAAAACTGGGTAAAAAAGTTTGGCGGCAGAACATACAGGGGGGTTCTGAGGCGCACCAGTTCGTCAGTTTCTTCCTTGACGGGTTCTTCCTTGACGCGCGCCTGCTTGAGCAGACCGACCTGAATCATGTCGCTCAGATCACGCAGCTGGTTTGGCCCTTTTTTTAAAAAGGGGTAATGCTCTGCAACGGCCTTGGCCAGGGGGAGGGAAATGGCGTCAAAGTTTACGCGTTGCGCCAGTTCTGCAGGTTTGGCCGGGTGCAGTGCGTCCTTTATCTGCGCAAAGGCAAATTCGGCAGTCTGCCTGTACTGGTAGTACCGCCAGCCGCTGTATCCGCCCACCGCCGCCAGAATCACAAGCAGCACTGCAGCCAGCGCCAGCAAGTGCTGGCGTATGAATGCCACAATGGGGGTAATAAAGGACAGGTTCATGGCGCTTTCCTCTCTGTGTCGGCAGCCTTGGCCTGAGATTTGTGGCCGCATTCCAGAACAGGCTCTGCGCGGCGCATGCGCCTGCGTCCGAGCCGTAAAGGCAGCGGCGTGACCGGGCGGGATTTTGCCATGTCGATACGGATAATGCCCCATGCTCCCACGGGCAGCCAGGGCAAGACCCTGTTGCAGCCGGAAAGGGCGCACGATGCATTCCATGTGCCCTGCGGCCCGGCAAGAACACTGGCCCCGCTGATGCGGCCAGCCGAAAGGCTCCTGAGCGCCCGCCATATCTGCCACCAGCAGAAGGTCGGGCCGGGCCATGCAGTTTTGCGGCCGCCAAGCAGGTGGAGCATAAAGGGAAGCGAAGCCGAGTTCCAGAATGTGAGGGCAAGGCCTGCGGAGGCCACGCGCAGAGATTCGGCTATGGCCTTGCGCGTGCTTTCGGTGCTGGGTGAAGCAAGGTGCAGCACAACCCAGTCAAAGTCGTCATCATCAAAGGGCAGGTGATCGTCAGCGGCGGCCAGCACTTCGGCGCGGTCAGCCATGCGGCTTGCCTCCGCCCGCAACTCGGGATTGTGCTCCGTGGCGGTCATGTCAAAGCCGTATTCCCACAGCAGGGGCAACAGCTCGCCGCGCCCGCAGTTCACTTCAAGCAGGGTGCGGCTACGGCGAGGCCAGGGGGCAAGGCAGTGCTGCACAAGCTGCTTCTGCATATGCAGGGCATACTGCCCTGTGATATCCGACTGTCGGTCATCCATACCACGCCTCGCATTTGCCGTTAATCTTCTGCATATTCCACTATTTTACAGCATCTGTAAATCGGCAAAGCACCCTGATGCGGCGGTGTTGCCGAGGCGTCAGGTCACAAACAAACCGCAACGCGGCTGCTTGCAAACAAGAGCCGCGTTGCGGTTGAAGACCGGGCCATGCCGCCCGTGTTGCGGCTAAAAATTACAGCGTGGCAATGGCCTCAATTTCAACCTGCGCGCCAAGCGGCAGCTTGCTGACCTCAACGCAGGAACGCGCGGGGCAGGGGGCCGTGAAATACTTTTTGTACACTTCGTTAACAGCCGCAAAGTTGCCCATATCGGTGATGAATACTGTGGTTTTAACCACATTGGCGGCGGTCAGGCCCTGTGATTCCAGCAATGCCATAACGTTTTTGCAAGCCTGTTCCGCCTGAGCGCTCACATCGCCTTCCACCAGCTTGCCGATGGCGGGATCAATGGGAATCTGACCGGAAAAGAAGAACATGTTGCCGGTCTTGATGCCCTGACTGTAAGGGCCGACTGCCCCGGGGGCCTTGCTCGTGCTGATGACTTCCTTGCTCATGGCGCTTCCTTCTTCAAGATTGCTGGTAAAGGGTGAAGGTACTGAGCCGTCGGCCTGCTGCAAGGTGTAGCCAATGGCATAACCTGCCAGCGGCGGGCGGCTGCGGACAACTTGGCACAGCACCGCGCCAGAGTCAAAGCCCGGCAGCTCGTGGCGTGGCGTTCGGTCTGGGGAGGCGGCTCTGCTCCGGGCTTCGGTTACGGGTTCGGTTTCAGCTTTTTACCATGAAAGTAGTTTGAAACCAGCGCGCCAGAAATATTCTGCCATACGCTGAACAGCGCGCCAGCAATGGCTGAAACCGGAGAAAAATGCGCCAGTGCGAGGGCTGTAGCCAGGCCGGAGTTCTGTGTGCCGACCTCAAAGCAGAGAGCGCGGCAGCGGGGTTCATCAAATTTCCAGATGCGGCCCACGGCATAGCCAAAGGCCAAACCCAGCAGGTTGTGGCACACGACGACCAGAAAGATATTGGCGCTGGCCTCAAGGATGTTCGGGGCATTGATGGCCATGATGCCAGCCACCACCAGCGTGATGGTAAGCGCCGAGATCGGGGGCAAAAAGGGGATGGCCCGCTCGGTAAGCCTGCCGCAGTAACGGTGCGCCGCAATGCCCAGAATAACCGGGATCACCACAATTTTAAGAATGGAAACGAACAGGGCCCCCATGTCTACAGGAACCCACACGCCGCCCAGCAGCCATGTGAGCACCGGCATGAGCGCCAGCGCGACAACGGTTGTCAGCGAGGTAAGCGCCACGGAATACGGCACGTCGCCTCTGGCAATAAAGGTCAGCACATTGGAGGCGGTGCCGCCGGGGGCCGTGCCCACAAGAATGACGCCCATTGCCAGATCGGGCGGCAGGGCGAACAGATGGCACAGCGCAAAGGCCAGCAGCGGCATGCAGCCGAACTGGGCCAGCAGGCCCAGAAGCAGGGCGCGCGGCTGGGAAAATACCATGCTGAAATCCTTGAGCCGCAGGGTCATGCCCATGCCAAACATGATGCACCCCAGGAGCGGCGTAACATGCGGGGCCACCCAGCGGAACAGCTCCGGCTTCCACAAAGCCAAAGCCGAGCATGTCAGAATAAGCGCTCCCATGTAACGGGTAAGTGCATTGCCAGCGCGCTGTAAGATACTCAACCTTTGTCTCCTGTTGCGCGGTTTTCTGCCGCAATGGTGTGAGGCGCATACTGGCAGAGAGCGTTCACGGTGGCAAGCGAGGGCACTTGCACTTGGTTTGGGCAAAAGGTATCGCTCAGGTACTTTCAGGTGCTGATTCGCCGTGGCGCGCCATGCGTTCTGCATCTTCCGAACAGTTTCATACCCACGAGCAGCAGGAATGGCAGAACTTTCCAGCCTTATGCAAATCCAGTCTTTTGTGCAGGCCTATGTGCTTGCGGTTGCTTCCATTCTGGACGCGCCCGTTACCGTGGTTGACTGCAATCTGGTGCGCGTGGGCGGCACGGCGGAATATGAGTCGCTTATCAGCCGGAAGATCGCGCACAGTGCTTTTTTCGACAAAGTATTCAAAACCGGCAAACCGGCCTTTGTCAAAAACGTGCAGAACGATCAGGCTTGCAGCGTGTGCGCCAACCGCGAGAACTGCAATGAACTCGCCGACATGGCCTACCCCATCTTTTTGAACAACAAGGTGGCTGGCGTTATTGGCATTGTTGCGTTTAACGAGGACGAGCGTGGGCGGCTGCTGGGGAATCAGGAAAAACTTCAGGAATTCCTCAAATATATGAGCATGCTGATTGAAAGCAAACTTGTCACGCAGCAGCATTCGCGCATTCTTGAGCACCAGCTTGATGCGGTCGTGAGCGGTGAACGCAAACAACTGGAAGAAACCCCCCTGCTGGGCAACAGCGCTGCCATTCGGGATATTCTGGCCCTGGTGCAGAAGATCGCCACATCGGATTCCACCGTGCTTATCAGCGGAGAAAGCGGCACCGGCAAGGAGGTGCTGGCCCGCACCATCCACAGTATGAGCGGGCGCGGCAAGCGGCTGATGACGGCTGTAAACTGCGGGGCCATTCCTGAAAATCTGGTTGAGAGCGAGCTGTTTGGCTACGAAGAAGGCGCGTTTACGGGCGCCAGAAAAGGCGGAAGCATGGGCAAGTTTGAACTGTCCCATGAAAGTACCCTGTTTCTGGACGAAGTGGGCGAGATGCCCTTGCCCGTGCAGGCCAAACTGCTGCGCGTGCTTCAGGATAAATGCGTGCAGCGGGTGGGCGGTTCTGCGTCCATCCCGGTGAATGTGCGCATTCTGTGCGCCAGCAACCGCAATTTACAGGAAATGGTCGCCCAGGGAACCTTTCGCAACGATCTGTACTATCGCCTGAATGTCATCCCCATCCATATACCGCCCTTGCGTCAGCGGCGTGAGGATATCCCTGTTTTTATCGAGAGCTTTCTTGCCCGCTACCGGCGAGAGCTGCGCCGCGACATCCGCGGGCTTGATCCCGTGGCTTTTGACGCATTCATGGGCCATGAATGGCCGGGGAATGTACGTGAATTGCGCAATATCATTGAGTATCTTGTTAACGTTGTTGAAGGCCCACTGATACGGGCCAATGATTTGCCGCAGCATTTTTTTGCCAGGCGGTCAGGAGCATCGCCTGCAACAACGCTCAAGGAAATGCTTGCGGCGCACGAAAAACAGCTTTTGGAACGCCTGATCGGCGTAGCTACCAGCACGGAGCAGAAAAAACTTCTGGCGAAGCGTCTGGGCATCAGCAGCGCCACATTGTACCGTAAACTACAGGAATATAATCTGCTGCATTAGCTCGCTGAAATAACACAACAGGCAGCCTCGCCTTTTCAGGCCATTTGCATGCAGCAACGGAAAGGCCCTTTCTCATATTTGAGAAATGTGTTCCCATATTTGAGAATGCAATAAGGCATTGAAATGTTAAATAATGTAACTATATTTGTTCTGGATGTTTTCAATTTTGCATCTGGCAGCTCTTTGCCCCGGTGTGGGGTAAGTGCAGTAAGTGCTAGAGCCGCAAGGCCTGGGAGAGGGTATATGATTTTGGAATGAATTTTGATAGGGTGCTAATGGTTTTGGCCCCCCCCAGAGTATTGCCAAGTGCCAGCGACCTGCCGTGCCTTACTGAAGGCCGGGATAAACCGTACACAGGAGTATTCTATGAAAAAGGGTTTGATTTCGCTGTTGGTTACCGTGGTTATGCTGGCGGCTGGGCTGGCCCAGATGCCCCAGGCGGCGGAGCTGAAAACGTTTACCATTACCTCTGGCCCGCTTGGCGGCGATTTTTACGCCCTTGGCGGCGTTATCGGCGAAGCTGCACGCGGGGTCATGCCCGGCACTACCGTGAGCGTCAACACTGGCGGCTCAGTGGAAAACCTGCTGAAGATTGATGCGGGCAAGGCTGACCTTGGTACAAGCATGATCAAGCTGTATGAAGAAAGCCTTAAGGCCGAGGGCGTGTTCGCCAGCCGCAAGCCTGTGCAGAACGTAAAAATCATGATGTATGTGGCGCCCATGCCCATGAGCTTTTTTCTTGTGCGTGCTGATTCCCCCTACACCTCCATTGCGGACATCGCCAGCACCAAGCCCAAAATCCGTCTGCTGACCTCCAAAAAAGGCTCCTCCCCTGCGGTTGCCTCCGAGAACATGCTCAAGCAGTACGGTTTCTCGTTTGAAGACATCAAGGAATGGGGCGGCTCCGTGAGCTACGTTTCCTATGCGGAAGCCTCCTCCCTTATTCAGGATGGCCATGCGGACGCCTATGTAGGCCCCATCGTTTCGTCTATCAACGAGCTGATCACCACCGTCAAAATGAAGATGTTGCCTATTGATCAGGCGGTTCTCGACAAGCTGAGCAGCGATGGCTACATGACCTACACCATCAAGGCCGGGCAGTATTACTTTATCACAAAGGATACGCCGCACATGGCCGAAACCGTGGTTTTGCCCGTAGGTGCCAACCTGCCGGACGATGCTGTGTACGCCCTGACCAAGGTGCTTTGTGAAAAGCCCGAGATGATCCGCAATGTGCACCAGACCTATTCGGTCTTTGACCCCAGCAAAAGCGCTGATCATATTGCCGTGCAATACATTCACCCCGGTGCCCTGCGTTATTACAAGGAAAAGGGCTGGGTGAAATAATGGCTTCTTCCGAGCAAAAGGACGCTGCAGGCGCGTCACCCAAGGTCAATCTGGCCCGCAGCGCTGTGGAAAAAGAACTTGCTGGCGAAGCCAGCAATGACTTTGGCGAAGTTGCTGGCCAGCAGGGGTTTGCCAGGCTTGTGCAATACCTCATATTCTTTGGCTGCCTGCTGTTTGCGGGCTACCATTGCGTCACCACGATTTTTGGAATGCCGGTGGCCTATGTGCATCGGCCCATCCACGTCATGTTTGCCGCATCGCTGGCCTTTCTGGTGTATCCTTCCAGCAAGAAGCGCGGGCCTGCGCCCCTTGATCTCGTGCTGGCACTGATGGCTCTGGCCGCTTTCGCGCTGCCAGCCATTCAGGCAGACCAGATTGCGGAACGTCTGGTCATGGTTGACGACCTGACCCTCGGCCAGACCATCAGCGGCATCACTGCCCTGGTGCTGGTTCTGGTGCTTATCCAGCGCGTGGTGGGCATGTCGTTGCTGGTGGTCTGCCTGCTGTTTCTGGCCTATGCGTTCTGGGGTGCCCACATCCCCGGCATGCTCGCGCACAAGGGTTTTTCGTGGAACGAAGTGGTGGATTATCTGGGGTTTGGGCTTGAGGGTCTGTATTCTTCAGCCATTGGTGTTTCGGCCACCTATATTGCCGCCTTCATTGTATTCGGCACCTTTCTTGAGAGGTGCGGCGCGGGCGATGTGCTCATGGATCTCGGCCGCGCGCTGACAGGCCATTATCGCGGCGGCCCTGCTAAGATTGCTGTTATTACCAGCGCCTTTTTCGGCACCATTTCCGGTTCGGCTGCCGCCAATGTTTACGCCACGGGCGCGTTCACCATCCCCATGATGAAAAAGGCCGGGTACAAGCCCACTTTTGCAGGAGCGGTGGAGGCCGCAGCCTCCACCGGCGGGCAGATCATGCCCCCGGTCATGGGCGCAGCCGCATTCCTGATGGCGGACACGCTGGGCATACCCTACCTTGAGGTGTGCAAGGCGGCGGTGATTCCGGCTTTTCTGTACTTTTTCTCCATCCTCATGATGGTGGACTTTGAGGCTGCCAAGCTGGGCCTTGTGGGGGTTCCCAAGGAGGAGCTGCCCCGCATGAAGGATGTTGTCAAAAGACTTTATCTTCTGCTGCCCATTGTGGCCCTGCTTGTGATCATGATGTTCGGCTACACGCCCTTCAGGGCGGCAATGGCTGCCGCTGCGGCTGCCGTGGTTGTTTCGTGGGGCGATAAAAAGTTTGCCATCGGGCCGCGCCGTTTTGTTGAAATACTTTCCACCGCTGGTCGGCGCATGATCCTGATTGCGGTTGCCTGCCTTGGCGCGGGTATTGTCATCGGCGTTGTGTCGCTCACTGGCGTGGGGCTTAACCTCGCCTCTGTGGTCATTTCCATATCCGGCGGCAGCACCATAGTCGCGCTGATTCTGATCATGCTTGCCTCGCTCCTCATGGGCATGGGCACACCCACCACAGTGGCCTACGTGCTTGTGGCGACCCTGGGGGTTCCCGCCCTGCGCGAGCTTGGCTTCAGCGTGCTTTCCTCGCATTTCTTCGTATTTTATTTCGGGGTGATCTCAATGGTCACGCCGCCGGTGGCTGTTGCTGCTTACGCTGGCGCGGAAGTGGCGGGCGCCTCCATGATGCGCACGGGCCTGATTGCCTCGCGTTTATGCAGCGTGGCCTTTATTGTGCCGTTTTTCTTCATGTATGACCCGGCTCTGCTCATGCAGGGCGAGTGGCAGAACATCCTCCAGGTTTTTGTTACCGCCACCATTGGCACCGTTGCTCTGGCTGGCGGCATGGAACGCTGGTTTTTCCGCCCCATACCGTTGCCGGTGGCCCTGCTGTTGATTGTGGGCGCGTGTCTGCTGATTATTCCCGGCAGCATCACAGACATGATTGGCCTTGGCATTGTATTTGTTACCGGCGCATATTGTAAAATGAGCAGCAAGGCCGTGCAGGCCCGTGCTGTTGCCTGAGGCAGAGCATTAAAGGAGATTGAAGATGGGAAAGCTGATTTACCCTGAAGGTTCCTGGGTAGCGATTGTTACCCCCTTTACCGAAAATAACACCATTGACCTTGGTGTGATGCATGATCTTGTGGATTTTCACGCCGCCAACGGCACCAGCACCTTGCTGGTGCTGGGGTCCACCGGCGAACCCACGACCCTGACCATTGAAGAAAAAAAGACCGTCATCAAGGACATGGCCCGCTACTGCAAGGGCAAGATCCATGCGTTTTTTGGCGTGACCCACGGCGACACCGAAAAAACCATCGAGCTTGCGCGTTACGCGCAGGAGCAGGACGCGGACGGCATTGTTGTTGTGGTGCCCCCCTATCTGTGCCCGGATCAGGCATCCGTCCTGGAATACCTCATTGATGTCTGCCTTTCTGTGGATATCAGCGTGGGCCTGTACAACAACCCCGCCAGAGTCGTGGCCAACGTCAACGCGGAAACAGTCATCACCCTGTTCAATTCCGTGCCCAATCTGGTGGCCGACAAGGAAGCCATGCCCAACGTGGGCCAGATTGCCACCATTCAGGAAGGCACCCACGGCGAGCTGCCCATCCTGTGCTGCGATTCGCCCGCCTATGCCCTGACCCTGCCCGTGCTGGCCTTTGGTGGCGCGGGAACCGCCAACGTGACGGGCAATATTCACCCCCGCGCCATGGCTGAAATGTCCCGCCCCTGGAAGAACTTTGAAGACGTGCAGCGCACCCGCAGGATTTACAACGAGCTGCTGCCCATCATGGAGGCCTGCTACGCTGCCACCAACCCTGTGGCGGTGAAGACCTTTGTGCGCCTGCTGGGCTTCCCTGTCGGTCACTGCAAGCGCCCCATGCGCGATGTAAGCCCCGAAATTCAGGAAGGCATGAAGTGGCTGATTGAAGAATTTGAGCTCAAAAAAATCTACAACCTCAAGTGATGCCTCGTAGTTACAGCTTATAACTATTACGGCGAGCATCGAGGATTTCATGCAAGTAACAGAACTGACCCAGCCTAAATGGTACAAATTGCGCCTTGGTCCAGGCTCTGACCTGTTTCAGGGACTACGGGATTTTTTTGAGCAGCAGAAACTTGAACGGGCCTTTATTCTTTCAAGCATTGGCTCCCTTGAAAAAATTATCTGCAACTACCCCGTAACCTGCACAGCCATGCCGCCGCCGGTGAAATCAAAAACCATTGAAAAGTTCTTGGAAGTCAACGGCATCACAGGCGAAATGTGGCGCGAGAACAATGAGGTGCGCGTTCACCTGCACGGCTCTGTAACCCACGAGGGCGAAACGCTTTTTGGGGGCGGCATGGCCGATGGCGCCAAGGTGCTGGTTCAGGTTGAGATGGTGGTCATGGGACTGCTGGAACAATAAATTTCTGGAGAAAGATCATGCCTTTTCTTACCTTTACCTGCGAACACTGCAACAGGGTATCCCACCGTTTTCTGCGCCCCTCGCAGGTGCGCGGCACGGTTCTTTGCCCCCATTGCAAAAAGCCCATCACTTCGGGCGGCAAGTCTGCATCTGGTTCGCCAGCGCCCGCCAGCGGCCAGCAGGTAACCTGCGCCAAACTGTAGGCGCATACACTCTTCATTTAATACGGGCGCACCCCTTCCGGCGCAATGGATTTGCCGGATATCCGCTGCGGGAAACCGCAGCGGCAGGGGGAGCGCGGCCCAAAAAAACAAAAGTTGGCGGATACCATGCAGGAGCATGAACTTGTCGTTATCGGTGCTGGCCCTGCCGGAGCCAGCGCAGGCATATATGCCCGCAGGGCGGGCCTCAACGTGCTGCTGCTGGAAAGCGGCAATGGCGGCAGCCAGATATGCAATACGCTTGATGTGGAAAACTGGCCCGGTCTGCCCAATGTGAGCGGGCCGGAACTGGACAAATCCTTTCGCGAGCATGCCGGACATCTGGGTTGCACCTTTGCCAGAGGCGACGTGCTCGGGCTGGAAGCGCAGGGCGACCGCCAGATTATCCACACCACCAGGGGCGACTATGCGGCGCAATCCGTCATCATCGCCAGCGGCGCTACCCATCGGCGGCTTGGCTGCCCCGGTGAAGACACGCTGACCGGGGCGGGGGTGAGCTACTGCGCTGTTTGCGATGCGCCCTTTTATGAAGGCGAGGCCGTGGCCGTTGTGGGCGGCGGTAATACAGCGGTGGAAGAAGCCCTTTATCTGACCCGCTTTGCCAGCAAGGTATATATTGTTCATCGGCGGGATGCCTTCAGGGCGGACAGCGTGCTGGCAGGCCGCGCCCTCGCCAGTGACAGGATTATTCCTGTCTGGAACAGCGCAGTGGCAAGCATCAACGGCAGCGAGATGGTCGAGGGCATGACCCTGCGCAATACGGCCAGCGGTGAATGCACCGGGCTTGAAGTGGCGGGTGTATTTGTATGCGTGGGCATTGAACCCAATACGGCATTTCTTGATGAGCGCTTTCAGCGCGCTGATGGCGGCTGGCTGGCTACGGATGCCCACCTGCGCACATCTGTTCCGGGTGTTTTTGCAGCGGGCGACGTACGCGACACCCCTTTGCGCCAGATTGTCACGGCGGCGGCAGACGGTGCGTTGGCTGCCATTTCCGCCTATCACTGGCTGCAATCCCGCTAGCGAATTTCCAGCCTTGCGGCCCGCGTGGCCTTGGGCTGTGCAGTAAAAATAATCGCCATCTGCGGTACGGCAGATCGGCAAGGAGATTCCCATGCTTGCAATAGACAGAGACAGTTTTGAACAGGAAGTGCTGCAAAGCAGCGAGCCGGTAGTTGTGGAGTTTTGGGGCGAGCAGTGCTCCGTTTGCGTGGCCATGATGCCGGAAGTGGAAGAACTGGCAAAAAGTTTTGAGGGCCGGGTCAAGTTCTGCAAGATACCCATTGCCGGAAGTCGCAGGCTCTGCATTGAACTCAAAATCATGACCGTGCCTGTGTTCCTGTTCTACAAAAATGGCGAACTGGTTGACCGCGTCGCCAATCAGGATCTGAGCGTGGAAAACATCCGTGCCAAGGCGGAATCCCTGCTGAAATAGCCTTAAAGGGCGGCGCAACGGTACTGGCTGAGTTTTCTCCCTGACCGCAGGCAGACCAAGGACAATACAAACTGACATGGGGCATAGTTGCGTTCGCTTACTGGGCGCATATGACCATGATGGATACTATGGATACCTACGCAAAATATCTCGAAATCCTGCGCGAAGAGCTGATCCCGGCCCAGGGCTGCACCGAACCCATTGCCATTGCCTTTGCCGGAGCGCTGGCGGCAAAGGTTCTCGGAACCTTTCCAGACCGCCTGACAGTGGCTTGCAGCGGGAACATGATCAAGAACGCCAAGAGCGTTGTTGTGCCCAATTCCGGCGGGCAAAAGGGTATTGCCGTTGCTGCCGCGCTCGGCGCGGTGGGGGGCAACCCCGACTTGCAGTTGCAGGTGCTCACCCCGGTCACCCCGGCGGATGCGGAGCGCGCCCGTCAGCTTGTGGCGGCGGGATTCTGCACTGTGGAGCTGCTCAAAAGCATTGTTAACCTGCACATCCTGATAACTGCGGTGGCTGGCGAAAGCAGCGCCGTGGTGGAGATTGCCGAAGAGCACACCAATGTGGTGCGCGTTGAAAAAAACGGCAAAATTCTTCAGGGTGGGGAATACAAGCCTGATGTGCAGAGTCATGAAGAAAGCCGCGCTTTCATGAGCATCGCCGGAATTCTTGATTTTGCCGAAAACTGCAATATCGACGATGTGCGCGATATTCTGGACAAGCAGATTCTGTGCAACAGCAATATTGCCGTTGAAGGCCTGAGCCACCAGTACTCCATGGGTGTTGGCCGCTCCCTGCTTGATTCGCGCGGCAGCGATGTGCGCACCCGGGCCACGGCGGTGGCAGCCGCTGGCTCCGATGCCCGCATGGGAGGCAGCGATCTGCCGGTTATCATCAATTCCGGCAGCGGCAATCAGGGCATCACGGTTTCGCTGCCGGTCATTGAATACGCCCGCGAACTGGGCCTGCCGGACGAAAAGCTTTACCGGGCGCTGCTCATCAGCAATCTTGTGGCCATACACAACAAGTCGGGCATTGGCAGGCTTTCGGCCTACTGCGGGGCTGTCAGCGCCGCCTGCGGCAGCGGGGCGGCCATTACCTGGATGCACGGCGGCAGCTTTCAGCAGATTGCCGACACCATCATCAACACCCTGGTCAATGTGTCGGGCATTGTGTGCGATGGCGCAAAAAGCTCGTGCGCGGCCAAGATTTCATCGGCGGTGGATGCCGCCATCACTGCCCACGATCTCTCCATGCAGGGCAAGGTTTTTCCCGCTGGCGAGGGCATTGTGAAGGGCGATGTGGAAGAAACCATCCGCGGTGTTTCCCGTCTGGCCCGCGAGGGCATGCGCGAAACGGATATTGAAGTGCTGCATATCATGATTGATTAGGCGGCAGGCCTGCGTCTGGTTCTGGGCCTGCGCCTGATCTACAGACGTGCCGTTTTTGCTGCGCCATTGCCGCGCCTGCCGGGTTTTGGCCTGACAGGCGCGCTTGCTTTTGTGGTGGCAGCAGATCGCAGTTCTGCGCAGGGCGCGTCTTTGCTGGAGCGCGAGGCCACTTGAAAAACAATCCGCTAACGGATAGGCTCATATATTACACGAGCGCCCAGTGCATTGGCGAGTCTGGCGGGCCTGCGGGCCTCTCTGTCTGACCAAAGGCTTCCTCTGTACGCCGTGCGCGGCAAACCGCATATGTCTGCGGGCTGCCAGCACAGGGCACCCGTTTATCCGCCTGACGGAGCTGCCGTTTTGGCGGCGCAAACCCTTGGCCTGCATGGCCGGGTTTGTCATCAATCCAGCGCGCCCATTTGGCGCGCGCTTCGCCCCGCGTTATCTCAAACGCCGCAGGGCCGGAAGCGTCACCAAATTTTGAGGAGCATCATGAGTAACGAACCGGACAAGATTATTTATTCCATGATCCGCGTCACCAAGCGTCATGGCCAGAAGGAAGTGCTGAAAGACATTTCTCTTTCGTACTTTTACGGGGCCAAAATCGGCGTGCTTGGTCTGAACGGCGCGGGTAAATCCAGCCTGTTGCGCATTCTGGCGGGCGTGGATCAGGCCTTTGACGGCAAGACCGTGCTGGCCCCGGGCTACACCATCGGCTATCTGGAACAGGAGCCGCTCAAGGACGAAACCCGTACCGTGCGCGAAGTGGTTGAAGACGGAGTGAGCGACCTCACCGCCATTGCCCGCGAATTTGAAGAGATCAATGCCAAGTTCGCCGAGCCCATGGAAGCGGACGAGATGGACGCCCTCATCGCCCGTCAGGCCGAAGTGCAGGAACTCATGGACGCCAAGAACGTCTGGGATCTGGATTCGCGCCTTGAAATGGCCATGGACGCCCTGCGTTGCCCCCCCGGCGACATGCCCGTTGCCCAGATTTCGGGCGGCGAGCGCCGCCGCGTGGCCCTGTGCCGCCTGCTGCTGGAATCGCCCGACATTCTGCTGCTTGACGAACCCACCAACCACCTTGACGCCGAATCGGTGGCATGGCTGGAACGCTTCCTTTCCACCTTCCCCGGTACGGTTATTGCCGTTACCCATGACCGCTACTTCCTCGACAATGTGGCGGGCTGGATTCTGGAACTGGACCGTGGCCGGGGCATTCCGTGGAAGGGCAACTATTCTTCCTGGCTGGAGCAGAAGCAGAAGCGCCTCGCCAACGAAGAAAGAACCGAAGCCGACCGCCAGAAGACCCTGCAACGCGAACTGGAGTGGGTGCGTATGTCGCCCAAGGGGCGTCACGCCAAGGGCAAGGCGCGCCTTAACGCCTACGAAGCCATGCTCTCGCACGAGAGTGAAAAGCGCGCGGCTGATCTGGAAATCTACATTCCGCCGGGGCAGCGCCTTGGCAAGGTTGTCTTTGAGCTTGAGGGCGTCAGCAAGGGCATGGGCGACAGGGAACTGATGGAAAACGTCAACGCCATCATCCCCCCCGGCGCCATTGTGGGCATTATCGGCCCCAACGGCGCGGGCAAGACCACCCTGTTCAAGATGCTTGTGGGGCAGGAAAAGCCCGACACCGGCACGCTCAAGGTGGGCGAAACAGTGCAGTTTGCCCATGTGGATCAGGGCCGCGAATCGCTCACGCCCGGCAAGACCGTGTACGAGATCATCAGCGACGGTGCTGAAACCATCAAGCTGGGCGGGCGCGAAGTCAACGCCCGCGCCTACTGCACGCGCTTCAACTTCCACGGTGCTGACCAGCAGAAGAAGGTGGACGTGCTTTCGGGCGGTGAACGCAACCGTGTACACCTGGCCTGCATGCTCAAGTCTGGCGCAAACGTGCTGCTGCTTGACGAACCCACCAACGATATTGACGTAAACACCATGCGCGCCCTTGAAGACGCGCTGGACAATTTTGCTGGTTGCGTGCTGGTCATCAGCCATGACCGCTGGTTCCTCGATCGCGTGGCCACGCACATCATGGCCTTTGAAGGCGATTCCAGCGTGGTGTTTTATGAAGGCAACTATACGGACTACGAAGAAGACCGTAAAAAGCGGCTCGGCAAGGATGCCGACACGCCGCACCGCATCAAGTACCGCAAACTGACGCGTTAGCCGCCCGCCGCCGCGCCGTATCTTGCGGCGCGGCGGCTTTGTATGCGGCGGTTTTCGCCGGAGGGCCAATGTCGTACACCGTCCTTTCTCCCCTGCGTTTTTTTCTTTCCGGTCTTGGCATTTGCCGCAAATCTGCCAGTGGGCGGCATGTGCTGCCTGCTCTGATGCTATGCTTTTTGAGTGGCTTGTTCCCTTTCTGCGCGCAGGCCGCAGCCTTGCCCAACACGCCAGCAGCGCCGCAGGCCGCGCGTCTCACGCCTTCCGGCGGGTTGCTTGAGGTGGAGCAGCAGGCAGCTGTGGTTTCCGCCGATGGCGCAAGTCAGGTGCGCGTGGTGCTGCCCGCCGGGGCCGAAAATTTTCAGATATCCATACCGGGCCATACCATCGTACGCTGGGCATTTTTGCCCCAAACACTCGATCAGGGCGGCAATCTTGCCAAACTGCGCGAAGAGTGCCAGCACGCGTTGATGACCCTTGCGGGCAAGCTTGATGCCGTAAAGGCCCAGCTGGCCCTGTGGGAAGGCGCGCCCGCCGAGGGCAGTTTTCAGGATATGACCCAGCGCGAAAAGCGCGTGGCCGAGGTAGTGCCGGCCCTCAGCTACGAAAAAGCTGATCTGGAGCGCCGTCTGGCCCTGCTGAAGCAGGAATTGCAGCAGTTGCCGCCAAGCCCCGAGCTTGGGCAGACAGTGCTGATCACCCTGCAAAAGCCGGTGTCCGCTGCCACGCTGCCTGTGCGTTACAGCTATACGCTGCGCAATTGCGGCTGGCGGCCTGCCTATGTTTTTGACGTACAGCCCGACAAGGGCGATGCCGTGAGCGTGCGCTTTATGGCCGAGGTGTGGCAGTTTTCCGGCATGGACTGGACAGATACGCGCCTGACGCTTGTTTCCCGTGGGCAAGGCCCGCGTGAACCCATGCCTTTGCCGCACTGGGTGATTGATTCACAGCCTCAGCCCGTGGCCCAGCCCCTTGCCAAGTCGGCCCCGCGCATGCTGATGGCAGCGGATGCCGCCATGCCCGAAGCTGCCCCCGCCGCGCCAGTGGAGGCCGACACCAGCGGCATGTACGCCGCCTGGACGCCCGGAGAAAAGGGCTTGCCCGAAGGCCGCTCGCGCCTGCTGGTGCTGGCGGATGAATGGAAGGCTCCCTTGCAGTGGCTGGCGCGTCCCTCCGTGGGCGACAGCCGCGTGTGGCTCATGGCGCGTCACACCCTGCCCGAGGGGCAGGCCTGGCCTGACGGGCAGGCCGAATTCAGCGTGGACGGGCAGAGCGTGGGCATGGGGCAGTTCCGCCCCAAGGGCAACGAGGTTACGCTCTACTTTGGCGCGGATCCGCGCGTGCAGGTCAATGCCGTTGCCGATCTGCGCCAGCGCGGCGAAAAGGGCTTTATCGGCAAGAGCCGTACCTGGACATGGGGCTGGACGTACACCGTGCGCAACACACGCGACAGGGCCGTGACCGTACGCCTTGAACGGCCCATGCCCATGCTGGTGGATCAGGGCGTTACCGTGACCTACCGCGACAAGCCGCAGGCCCAGCAGGATGCCAAGGAACATCTGCTGTTCTGGAATGTGGATGCGCCAGCGGGCGGCAAGGCCGAGGTCAAGCATGAGCTGACCATCACCTCGCCTGTGGAGATTGAGTTGAATCCCGATGCGCCCTAGTTTTCGGAGGCGGTAAGGTGCGTTACGGGGGCGGATTCCTTCCCCGCAAGCCCGAGTTCGTCGAACCATTATCCTGAGATATATCTGCCTGATACAATGAAAGCCCGCGTTGCAATGACGCGGGCTTTCTGCCTTTGTTACGGCATGCTCAGGCAAACAGGGGCCGTAGCGTCAGCCAGAGGGCAATACTGGCAAGCGTCAGCCCTGCCAGCCCTTCAATAAGCGGAATACGTTTTTCCAGCGCCCGCTGCGCGCCGGGCAGCGATATGGCGGCGGCAAGGGCGGCATCCCAGGCAAAGACCAGCAGGGTCATCCACACTCCGGCAAAGGCCTGCTGCGGCAGGGTGGCGGAGGGGCCGAGGATGACAGTCATAAGCGTGAGGTAAAAAACCGCGTTTTTGGGATTGAGCAGGGCAGAGCCAAGTCCCGTGAGCAATTGTCTGCCGGGAGAGAGGGGGCTTGCATGGCCTGTGGCGAGGCTGCCTGTCTGGTTATGTGAAGGTTGGCTTGGCGCGTGCTGGTCTGGTGTGGGCTGGTCTGGCGAGGGCTTGCTGTTGGCGGCCTCCCGGCTGGCCCGCAGTAGCAAAAAGCCCAGCCATGCCAGATAGGCCGCGCCCGCAAGCTCCAGCACCCGGTACAGGGCGGGCATCTGCCGCATGACCGACCAGCCGGAAACCGCCAGGCAGATATACAGGGCATTGCCCAGGGCGATGCCAAGGCAGATAAGCAGCGAGCCGCGCAGCCGATGCCGCACGGCATGCCCAATAATAAGGAAAAAATCCGGGCCGGGGCTGAGCAGGGCAAGAAAGTGCGCCAGAGCCAGCGCGGGAAAAGCAGCGGGGATCAGTGTGGAAACAGACATGGGTGGCCTCCTTGCGGACAGCACACCCTATTTTTGTTTGCGCGTATTGTACGAATGTGACCGTCCCCGTTGATAACAGCCGGGCGTGACAGAATAAAACTTAACAAACATGCGGTGAAAGTGGCTTTGATCGGCATAGCCTGCCGCAAGGGCCGCATCTGCAATGCTCTTGCCCTGACGCAGCATGGCGCGGGCCTTTTCCAGCCGCAGGCAGTGCAGCCACGCCTTGGGCGGCAAGCCTGCGGTGCGGCGGAATGCGCGCGAAAAGCTCTCGCGCCGCAGGCCAGCCCTGCGGGCCAAAGATGTAACGGGCGCATGGTCTGTGGCAGGCGGGCCGTTTTCACCTGCCATGGACGCGATGTCGGCGGGCAGCAGAATGTTTGCGGCGGCAAGGGGATAGTCCATCTTTTTGCCAACAGGTTCCGCACTGTTGGCGAGGCAACCGTATTCCCATTGAAGCTGCCTGAAAAGCGCTGCAAAACGTATTTCCGCATCATCCGCGCCTTTGCAAAAAGCCTCCATGGCGGCAATCCCCTGCTGAAAAAGCGCCGGGTCGCGCACAACGGGCATTGTTACTTCGTACGCTTCGGCAATGCCCAAGGGGCAGCAGATGCTGCGCGCAAACCATGCCGCGTCAAAATAGGCCATAAGGTAGCTGCGCGCCTTGCCGTGCAGAGGATTGCAACTGTGCGGCAGGCCGGGGGCAATCAGGGCGATGTCTCCCTTGAGTGCCTCGTGTGCTTGCCCCATGAGCGTAAAGCAGGTGCCGCTCTCAAGAATAAGGCCGAAAGAA
This sequence comes from Desulfovibrio desulfuricans DSM 642, assembly GCF_000420465.1. Taxonomy (NCBI): domain Bacteria; kingdom Pseudomonadati; phylum Thermodesulfobacteriota; class Desulfovibrionia; order Desulfovibrionales; family Desulfovibrionaceae; genus Desulfovibrio; species Desulfovibrio desulfuricans. Next base: position 203,093 of record NZ_ATUZ01000013.1, read on the forward strand.
AAAGCTGAATGGAAGTGCTCGGCGTAGGGCAGGGTACTTTGCAGCGTGGTGCGCACCTCAAGATACGGATATTTGTCCGGAGAAATGAAGGTTTGCTGTGGGGCAGAAGGGCGGGGAGGCATGGCTTTTCACCGTTTGCAGTTGATGTGCCTGCAAGTGTAGTCACAGCCATGCGGCATGGCAAGCGGGTGCCGCCCTGGGCAGACGGGCAGGGGGTCAGGCAAAGAGGCGCACGCGCACTGCTGCGCCACGACGCAAACCGCCTCTGGACATATCATCGCTGCCGGGCATGGTTATCCAGCCGTCCATGTCGCGCAGCACGGCGGTTTTGCCAGTGCCAGCGGCAACAGGCCAGGCCGTTATGCGCCCAAGCTCGCGCCGCAGTATCACGGGGTAGTGGGTGGGGGCGTTCCCCTCCATCGGTAGGGCAAGGCCAAGACGCGCCAGTACGGCGGGTTGCCGGTTCATATGCTGCGGCGAGGCCTGCTGCCCGGCGAGCCTTTGCAGTAGCGGTGCCAGAAAAACCTGCGCAGCCAGCGCAAGGCTGAGTGAATGCCCCGGCAAGCCCCATATGGCTGTCTGCCCCATGCGGGCAAGGGTGAGAGGGCGGCCACTGCTTACCCGCTGGTCATGCCCGCATATCTCGCAGCCCGGCAGGCCTGCTATGGCTTGTGCGCTGAAATCGCGTTTGCCGCCGGAAGAACCGCCAATAACCACTATAACGTCGCAGGGCGTGGGGCCGCCCGGCACGGCCGCGCGCAGATGCTGGCCCAGAGCCTGCGCATTGTCCGGCGCAGTGCCGAGGTGCAGGCAGCGCGCGCCCAGAGAGGCGGTCAACCCCTCCAGAAGCAGGGCATTGGTATTGCTCCGGCAGGCGGCAAAACCGTTCTGCGGAGCAGAACCGCAAAATTCGTCACCAGTGGAAAGCACGCCCAGCACGGGCTTGCGGTACAGCGGCACATCTTTGAAAAACTGCGCCAGCAGGGCCATATTGTGCGCCCCAAGCCTCGTTCCCGCCTGTGCCAGCAGTGCGCCCTGAGGCATGTCCGCACCAGGCGCGAGAATATTTTCCCCCACTGCGCACGGGGTGGAAACTGCCACCACTGGCGGAGCATCCTTCGACTCTGCCGACTGATCCCCCAGCATCGCAAATTCCTGCATAAGCACGGCGTCAGCGCCTTCGGGCAAGGTACTGCCCGTGTAGACGCGCCATGCCTCGCCTTTTTGCAGTGTGCCGCCGCAGGGCCTGCCCATGCGGCTTTCACCCGTCATGTGGAGCAGCACCGGGGCTGCGGGGCTTGCCCCGGCAATGTCTGCGGCGCGCACCGCATACCCATCGCGTGTGGAGCGGTGCGTGGAAGGGCAGGGAACAGGCGCGTGCATATCGGCTGCAAGCACCCTGCCAAGGGCAGCGTTTACGGATACAGCTTCAGGCTGCAGGGGGCTTGCTCCTGCAATAAAGGCGGTAATATCCGCAGTTTCCCGCAGGCAAAAATACAGGGACACGCCTTGACCTCCCTTGTGGAGTGCATTCCAGTAGCTGATTCTTTATTTTTGTAACTATACTAATTTACAATGGAATTGTAAATATTATTATATTTTAGCATGTTGTAAAAAAATTAGCTTGGTGAAAAATAACACATGTGCTTGACTGCACAAAGCGATTTACCTAAGCTTTGTTCACGCAAACAATAAAAACCATGAAGATTGTCAGGTAATTGTTGCGCATAGCCAGCTGGTTGCGCGAATGCACATGTCTTCCATGCGGTATCCCCCCCACCGCTCACGGGCAACATCTGGCGCAGGGTTATTCTCTCCACCTGTTCTCAGAGTACAAGATATCAGGCAGAATTGAAAAGAGCACATTGTTCATTGCGGGAATAATGTGAAAAAAAGAACAAATTGTATCAACGTTCAGTCTGAAGGTTTGAGCCAGTTTTGGCTCATATTTGGCCCAGATTTGGCCTTTGCTTGGCCCAGATATTGCTCCAGTTTGTCCCAGGCCGCCAATGAGTTCTGGCGCACACGGGCAGGCAGTTGTGGATTGCCGTAAATTGCCGCCCCCGTAAGGGCAGCGGCTCCGCATAGTAAAGGAAGGGGTGCTATGGCTTTGTTCAAAAACTTAACCGCAGGCGATGTTCTGCCGCTGGCTTCTCCCCCGGCCACGGTGCGCAGCTACGATATCCTGACCTACAGCAATGGCAAGGTTGCTCCGTCCGTATTTTTGTCGTGCCGGGAGCAGACGCTGACCATGCATGTCAACGGCGTGCCCTTTGTGCGCGTGGCCTGTTCAGGGCAGCATTTGCGCTACCTTGTGCCGGGATTTCTCTATTCCTGCGGCCTCATTGAAAGCCTGCATGATCTCGCCGGGGTGGATGTAACGCCCCTGCCTGCCGTCGCCTCCGGGGCAATGCCTCCCGATGGGGCGGAAGAAGTGCGGGTGGACGTGCTGCTGCGCGGGGCCTGCTGTAGCAAGGCGGCTGGTTCTACGGAGCAGGCCGCCCCCAGGCTCACCATCACCTCGGCCATGGGTTGGAACATTCCCCTGGCTGCCCGAAAATTGCGCCGCATGCCCCGCGCGGAAGTTCCCAGCTGGGAGCCGCGAGTCATTTTGCGGGCCGCGCAGGAGCTGGAAGAGCGCTCCGAAGTATTCCACCAGACAGGCGGCTGCCACAATGCAGCTCTGCTCAACAGGCAGGGCATGGTTTTTTATTGCCTTGATATTGGCCGCCACAACGCCATTGATACCCTCGTGGGCTACATGCTTGTGGAAGGGCTGAACCCCGCTGACCATATGATCATCAGCAGCGGGCGCATTGCCTCTGAAATCGCGCAAAAGGCCGTGCGCGCGGGCGTGCCGGTTTTTGCATCCCTTTCTCGCGCCATGTCGCGCGCCGTGGATATGGCGCGTGCAAACGGGTTGACTCTGCTGGGCAATGTAAAGTCCGGCAGTATGCACATATATCATGAAAACGGGCAGCTTGTGCTGCCGTGATGCCGTTGTCGATCATGACAAGGAGCGCTGTATGGCTGATATGCTGAACAAACTGAAACGTGCCGATGAAGATATGCTGCTCGAAAACCTTTCGCGCCGTGGATTCATCAAGGTAACTTCCTGCGCGGCTCTTGGGCTGGCCACGCTGCAAGCTTCCGAGGCCCTGGCCACCATGAAGGCCTCGCCGCTGGTGATTATGGAAAAAGCAGCCGGCATGATCGTGGGCGATCCCACCCTCTGCGTGTGCTGTCAGCGGTGCGAGCTTGCCTGTACGGAGTTTAACGATGGCAAGGCCGACCCCAAACTTGCGCGCATCAAGATAAGCCGCAATGCCATGTTTGGGCCGGAGGGCGGGCTGGAAAACACCACCAAGGGCATTTACGGCTCAGGCTCGCTGGTGATCCAGGATACCTGCAAGCAGTGTCCGCACCCGGTGCCCTGCGCTACGGCCTGCCCGCAAAATGCCATCATCGCCCAAAAGGGCACGGGCACGCGCATGGTGCTCAAAGACCGCTGCGTGGGCTGCCGCCTGTGCCAGAAGGCCTGCCCCTGGGGCGTGATGACCTTTGATGAAGAGCAGGGCAAGGCCGACAAGTGCTTTTTGTGCAATGGCGCGCCCAAGTGCGTGGATGCCTGCCCGGCAGCCGCACTGCGCTATGTGCCGTGGAGCGACCGCACCCGCGAGGCCACCACTCGCGGTTCGTTCTCGCTTATGGTGCCCGATGACCGCCGCGCCGCCTGCAACGCCTGCCATGTGGAATCGCCCGGCGGGCCGCGTAACCTCAAATACGAGCAGTAGCGCGCACCCCTTGCACCTTGCAGAACGAGGCGCAGCGGGCATTCACAGGAAGTACGCTCCATCAGCGAGCCGGAGGAATTTATGGCAAGGAAATTTGGCGGTTATCAGGGTAAGGGCCTGCGGGTCAATCTGAGTACGGGCCGCATCACTGTTGAAGACACCTATCAGTATCTTGACCTTATTGGCGGCACGGGCCTTGGCTACAAGGTTTTTTGGGACGAAGTCGCGCCCAAGACCAGGGCTTATGACGAAGCCAACAAGATAGTTTTTGCCGTGGGGCCGCTGGCCGGTACGGGCGCTTTGTGCAGCGGACGCACGGCGGTTACAACCATCATGCCTGTTTCGTGGCCGCAGCACCTCATCGGTTCCGGTCACATGGGCGGCAACTTTGCCGAGCACCTGAAATACGCGGGTTACGACTTCCTCATCATTGAGGGTAAGGCCGAGCGCCCCGTGTGGTTGCATGTGCGCGATGGCAAGGCGTGGCTCAAGGATGCAAGCCATGTGTGGGGCCAGGGCACCCGCCGCACCACCCGCGTTATCAGCGAAGAAGTGGGGGCTGACGGTACAGTTGCCGCCATCGGACCCGCCGGTGAAAATCTGGTTCCGTATTCCGTGGTGGTCAACAGCCGCGCCCACACCGCAGGTTGCGGCATCGGGGCCGTCATGGGCTCAAAGATGCTCAAGGCCATTGCCCTTCAGGGCAGCCAGCCCGTGCACATCGCGGGCGACAAGGCCGATTGGGAAAAGCTCATCAACTACCACCGCACAATCATTGGCGCCAACAACCAGCATGTGGTTCCCAGCTTTCCAAGCCCCCTTTTCGAGTTCTGGAGCGCGGGCTCCCGCTGGGTGGGCGCGCCGGGCAAGCGCTGGGGCGCTTCTGAAGCCCCCGTCACCCTCACAAATGATGTGCGTTCGCTCAACCGCATTTCATACCGCACCAATAATGCCGCCTATTTTTTGGGCGACAACGTGTGGCAGTACACCGTGCGCAACAACGGCTGTTTTTCCTGCCCCATCCGCTGCTATACAGTGATGAAGGACGAAGACACGGCGGCAAAGTTCGGCGTCAGCCCCATCCAGTTCAATACCTGCGTGGGCATGTTTGGCGGGCGCGAGTGGTTCCCCAAGCTTTCGCGCAAAAAGAGCGATCTGGCGCGTCAGGCCGGTTTTGTGGGCATTGAACTCATGGACGACCTTGGCGTGTGGGAAAACTACGGCCAGCTGTTCCGCGATTTCAGCACCATGTATGAAGACGGCATCTGGAAGCAGAAGCTCGGCGCGGACGAATACAAGTCCATTCCCTGGGAAATGGTGGACGCCTGCAATCCCGAATTCATCAAGACTGCCGTGCACCGCATTGCCTACAAGGAAGGCGAATTTGGCGAACTTTTGGGCATGGGCACTGGCTATATGCTTGAAAAAATGGGTATTCCCGAAGAAAAGTGGAAGGACGACCACCGCACCGTCTACTGGAAGATGGGGCATCCCAAGCATCACGCCAACGAGGACGATGGCCAGACCGGGTGCGTCATCAACACCCAGTACAACCGCGACCCCATGTGCCACTCCAACTGCAACTTTGTACGCAGCGGCCTGCCCATTGATGTGCAGAAGCGCCTTGCCGAGCACTTTTGGGGTTCTGCCGACGCGGTGGATGCCATCGGCGACTACAAGCCCACCAACAAGTACAAGATGATCCGCGCCAAGTGGTCCATCGAGCGCAAGGAACTGCACGACATGCTTTCGTTCTGCAACTGGATGGGGCCGTGGATTTCCACCCCCAACAAGCAGGATGGCTACATGGGCGATAACAGTCTTGAAAGTAAGTATTATCGCATTCTTACCGGCCATAATCTGGATGTGAAGGAACTGGACCGCTGCGCCGAGCGCGCCTTTAACCTGCATCGCGCCTACACCGCGCGCCAGATGCAGACCACGGACATGCGCAAAAAGCACGACCAGTACCCCAACTGGCTGTTTGAAGACAAAAAGAACAAAGCTCCCTTCACCAAGGGTACCATCCGCATGGACAAGGCCGATATCGAAAAGAGCCTCGACCTGTTCTACGAAGTGCAGGGCTGGGATGTGAAATCCGGCCTGCCCAGCGCGAACCACTACCGTTCGCTGGGCCTCAATGACGTGGCCGATACCATGACCAAGGAAAAGCTGGTCCCCGGCGCGTAACCTTGGAGAGTCTATGAGCATTCAGAATCAGGCCCAGAATCAGTCGCAGACGGCCGCCCCCCTTGCCGGGGGCGGCGCAGTCGCCCCGGAATCAGACCGGATCGGCGCAGCCGTCCAGAAAATAGAGCAGACCGGCGGAGCCGCCCCGGTCGAAGAGGCCGAAAGCCGCCGACTGGTGGACCAGCGCAAGGCCGACAAGGTTCTGCTGGTGGAAACACTGGCCGATTTCAGCAGTGATGAACGCCTTGTGACCGCCGATGAACTGCTGGCCGCTTTTATGGAACGCGCGGCGCTTGCGCCGCCCGTTACCGTTGCCCAGGTGCGTCAGGAGCTGGAAGCTTTGCCCGACCCGCGTTTTGAAGGGCCGGATTCCCAGACCGTGACCGCAGATATGGCCCGCATCAAGGCCATGGAAAAGGCCCAGCCCGGCTCTGCCCCTGACCCGGAAGTGCCGGGCCTGCGCAAAACCCGCCGTCTGCTGAGCCGCAGGCAGTTGCTGAGTTCGCTGTTGCATCCCGCAGAGGCGCTGGCGGAGCCAGGATTTGACCCGGCGCAGGCACAGGAATCTGCACCCGCAGCGGAACCCGCAGAGGTCGCTGCCGCTCCCCGTGTGGTGGAGCGCGAGTACGCGGCGGCCCTGCTGGCCGAACTGCTGGCCGAAAGTGAAGACGTGGCGGCTTTTACCGCCTGGGACAGCAAGGAATACTATCATTACAAGCCGCAGATGAGCAGCCTGTATGCGGGTATTCTTTCCACAGCCAACAACCGTATGGTGCAGGTCGCCAGCGTGGTGCGCGACAGCTCGCGCGACTACCCCCGGCCTGTGCCCCTTGAGATATTTGAATACCCGCCTTTTCTTTTTGAGGCCGAAGCCTTGCAGCAGTGCCTGCGCGATATGGCGGAAACCGGGGAATACGCGGACATTAGGTTTACGGAAAGCTCCGTGGGCACGGTGTATCTGTATTCCACCCGCTACCTCGATGAGGATTACGCCGCCTTTCTGGCGGAAAAAGAGGACGTGGGGGCCATTGCCAGCCCATAGGCCGCAGGGGCGTGTTTACGGCGCCGCCTTGGCGGCTTGCCCCACGGCAGACATGGGGCATGAAATGATGCAATGCGCAAGCAGGGGAGGATCGCCATGCGGCGCAGACAGTTTTTGAAAATATTGGGCCTCGGCGGCGTGGCCGGAGCAGCGCTTCCCGGTGCTGCCGGGGCAGCCCCCTTTGTCTATGACGGCAGCCCCGATGCCGTGGGCGTGCTGCACGATTCAGTGCGCTGCATCGGCTGCCGCAAGTGCGAGGAAGGCTGCCAGAAGGTCAATGCCGATGTGCTGCCGCCTCTGGAAAAGCCCGCTGACGACAGCTCGGTATTTGAGCAGACCCGCAGGCCCACATTCAAGGCATATACGGTGGTCAACAGATATCAGCCGGAAGGGCATGCCCCCGTGTTCCGCAAGTTGCAGTGCAATCATTGCCAGGAACCGGCCTGCGCTTCGGCCTGTTTTGTCAAAGCCTTTGTAAAAACGGAGGAAGGCCCGGTAGTGTATAACCCCAAGCTCTGCGTGGGGTGCCGCTACTGCATGATGGCCTGTCCTTTTTACGTGCCTGCCTACGACTACAACAACGCCTGGAACCCTTTGGTGTACAAGTGCACCATGTGCGCCCCGCGCCTCAAGCAGGGGCTGTTGCCCGGCTGTGTGGAAGCCTGCCCCAAGGAGGCTCTGGTCTTTGGGCGGCGCAGCGACCTTGTCAAACTGGCCCGCCGCCGCATCATGGACAATCCCGGCATGTACGAAGACCACATCTATGGCGAGCATGAGATGGGCGGCACCAACTGGCTCTACCTCTCGCCCGTGCCGCATGCCGATCTGGGGCAGCCGGATGTGCCCGCTGTTTCCGCGCCGGAACTTACGCGCGGCATGCTTGGCTCCATCGCCGTTATTGCCGGTATCTGGCCGGTGATTCTGGGCGGCGCGTATTCCATGAGCAAGCATTACAAAAAAATGGTGGAGCAGGCCCGTTGCGAAGGTGCGCAGCAGGCAAAAGGCCAGAGCTGCGCTGACGCCCATGCAAAAGACAGCGCACAGGCCTGCGGCTGCAAGCCCGCTGACCATAATCCTGAAAAGGGCCAGGGAGGCGGACAATGCTGAAGCCTTCGGAACTGCTGAAAAATACGCTTGGCCTGCTCAACACGCCGGGCAACATCATCACCGCCGTCATATTGTTCTGCGGAGCCGTGGCCACGGTCATGCGCTTTGGCTGGGGCATCGGCGCGGTCACAAATCTTGATGATTACTACCCCTGGGGCCTGTGGATCGGCTTTGACCTCCTGTGCGGCGTGGCTCTTGCTGCTGGCGGCTTTACGCTGGCGGCGGGCTATTACATCTTCGGCTTCAACAATCTGCGTTCCATGTGGCGGCCCGCGCTGACCACGGCTTTTTTCGGCTACGCCTTTGTTATTGCCGATCTGCTGTACGATGTGGGCCAGCCCTGGCGGCTGCCGTATCCCGTCTTTGTGTCGCAGGGCACCACATCACTCCTGTTTACCGTGGGCGTGTGCGAGTTCTTTTACCTCTGCGTCATGGCTGTGCTGTGGTTTGTAATCCCCTGCGAGTGGCTGGGGTGGAACAAGCTGCGCGCCATGCTCATGAAGCTGATCATGCCGCTGGTGGCGCTGGGCATCATCCTTTCCACCCTGCACCAGTCTTCTCTGGGCGGACTGTATGTGATGGTTCCCTCCAAGATGCACCCCCTGTGGTACTCGTCATGGCTGCCTGTGTATTTCTTTGTGTCGAGCCTCTATGCCGGGCTGAGTATGGTGATCTTTGAAGGCACGCTGGCCCACGCCGGCATGCACAAGTACATGGACGAGAACCACGCCAAGAGCTTTGACGGCGTGAGCCTGAGCCTTGCGCGGGGCGCATCGCTGGTGATGATGGGCTATTTTGTCATCAAGATCGGCGGCCTCACGCTCGACAATGGCTGGAAGTACGTGTTCAGCGGTTACGGCCTCTTGTGGCTGCTGGAAATGGCCCTGGTCATCGTGCCTGCCTTCATGTTTGCCGTGGGCGTGCGCGAGCGGCGTTACGGCATGATCCGCCTTGCGGCGGGGCTGGCTGTGTTTGGGGTCATGCTCAACCGCATGGACGTGAGCCTTGTGGCCTACAACTACAATCTGCCCACCCACCTCAAGTATTTTCCCTCGCTGGGCGAGATCACGCTTTCGCTGTTCATGCTGGTGGGGCTTGTGACGGTGTACCGCTTTGTGTGCGCCAAGATGCCCGTTTTGCGCGATCACCCTGATTACAAACCCGAAGCCTGACAGGGAGGACGCCATGCAAACGGTATTTTATTCGCTTTACGCATCCCTGATGTCCGGCACGGGCTGGATGTTTATTTTCATCTGCTTTGCCCTGTTCGGCCTGCTGGGCTTTTACCTCTTTCTGAACGGCAAGGATTAGGCTGGAGCACGTTATGACAACGCTGATATCCTTTCTCACTGGCTGGGGGCTGCTCATATCCCTGCTGGGATGTCTGGCCGGGTGCGTGCTGCGCCTGCGCCAGTGCAAGGCCAGCGGCTGCAATCCCGCGGATTTCGCGGCCCGCTGGCGCGCGCGCCTTGTACCGCTTGATCTGCTGCGCGGGCAGTGGCCTGTGCGCGTGCTGGTCAACGACGCCATTTTCTGGCTGGTGTTTATGGCTCTGGTGGTGGTGCTGTTTGCCCCCGGCCATGCGGTGCTTATCGGGCGCGGCCTGGGCTTTGACTGGCCGGGCATGGCCTTTCGCTGGGCAGACGGCCTTGCTGTGCTGCTGACGCTTGGGGCGCTGGCTCTGCCGTTGCGTCACCTGCTGCTGGCCGACCTGCGCGCTGCCGCCACCAAGGCGGACTGGCGGCTTATGGCTCTGCTGGTGCTGCTGCCTTTCTCGGGCCTGCTTGCCCGCTCGGGCATACCGGGGTATGGATTCTGGCTTTTGCTGCACCTTGTTGCCGGGCATGTTTTTTTGTGGTGTGCGCCCCGTTGCCAGTTTGCACGGTTGCTGCGCTGATGGTTTTTCTGATCAAAGTCCCCAAGGGGGAGTTAATGCGAACCATATGTAGTACAGCCCTCGTTTTTGCTTGCGCCATGCGGTTTGTGGCTGCCAGCGCGTTGGTTGCTGCGGCGCTGTGTTTTTCTGCTGTTGGTGTTCAGGCCGCTTCTGCGCCTCTGGCGGGCAACACCATCTACCTTGGCGGTCAGCGCGCCAAGGAACTGAAAATGCCTGTTGTGGCCTTTAACCATGCGGCCCACGCCAAGGCCAACGCCTGTGCGAGCTGCCACGCGGCTGATCCCGGCGTGGAGAAGAACAGCGCTGGCCTGCCGGTCAATATTATGCAAACGCCTGTGTTCAGTGCCTTTGCTGGCATGAATTCCAGCGATCCTGCCGCGCGCAAGGAGGCCTTTCATGCGGCCTGCGCCACGTGTCACGCGCAAAAGGGCGCTGGCCCGTCCCTTGCGCAGTGCCGCGACTGTCACACCATTGCCGATGCCGCAAAGCTGCCCGTGCAAAAGCCTTACAAACCGCAGATGGACGCCTCCCTGCACCAGCGGCATCTGACCTCCGGCGCGTTCCCTGTAAAGGCGCAGCCCGGTCTGGCCCCCGGAGCAATCCTGGCGGAGAACGATCCTCAGCGTTGCGTGACCTGTCACCATGCCAAGGATTTTTCACCCACCTTGCCGCCAAATATCGATTCATGCCGCACCTGTCACGAAAGCGGCCCCGGCTCGGCACTTGCCACCAGGGATGCCGCCTATACGCCGCCGCCCCTGCGCGCCGCCGCGCATGAAGTGTGTATGAAGTGCCACGCCTCGCTGGCGGAGCAAAAGCTGCCGCACGGCCCTGTGGACTGCGCCACCTGTCATGACAAGGCGCGCTTTGAGGCCTTGCCCCGCTTTGAGGCCAGCCCCTCCATCATGACCATGAACAGGCCCACGGGCGTGGTGCTGACCGACAAGGTTACGCCGCCTCAGGTGCCGCTTTCGCCTCTGTATCCGCAAGGGCCAAAATGGCCTACGGTCATGCCTGCCGTGCCTTTTGACCACGGCCTGCACGAAAGGGCACTCAACTGCGTGGATTGCCACCACACCAGCGTCAAGCAGTCGTGCATCACCTGCCACACGCCCAGCGGCGACCCCAAGGGCAAGAATATTCCGCTGGCGCAGGCCATGCACTCTGTTACGTCCAAAAACTCCTGCGTGAACTGCCACACCAGCCTGACCACCTCCGCGTCGGAATGCGCGGGTTGCCATACTCCAAGGCCCGTGAGCAAGAGCGGCAGTAACTGCGCCTTCTGCCACCGCGCCGCCCCCGGCGTGAAGGGCACTGTGGGGCTGATGCTGCCCAGCAATCTGCCTTCGCCCCAGGACGCAGAGAAGGCAAACGGAACTGTTGGGCTGGATGCCCCGGCCCTGCCGCAAAACCTGCCCGCCCAAAATGCACAGCAGAACGCCAAGCTCGCGCCCACGGCAATCCTGCTGCCCGTGGACGCTGCGGTGAAGGCTGCGCAGCAGTCTGCCGACGCTTCGGAAGCAGCGCTTGCGTCTTCTGCCATCCTGTTGCCGCCGCCGGACAAAAATCAGACTGCAAAGCCCGACCCTGCAGCCAACGTTGCTGCGACCAAGGCCTTGCAACCTGCGGTAACGCCGCCTCCCGTTCAAGGCGCTCAGCCAGCCGTTGAGGTATCTGACGCGCCCAAGCTTGGGCCTGTCTCTGACGGCCTGCCCGAAAAGGTACGCATAGAACTCATGAGCAGGGAATTCCGCCCAGTGGACTTTGCCCATGCGCAGCATCTGCAAAAGCTGCGGGCTGGCATTGGCCGCAAGGCCGCAGGTCTGCAAGGCATGCATGCCAAGGATGGTCTGGAGTGCGCCGCCTGCCACCACAACAGCCCGCGCCTTAAAGAGGGCATGACCCCGCCGCGCTGTGTTTCGTGCCATCCCGCAAATCTGCCCGCAGGCGTAACCACCATGCCGGACGGCAGACCACTGCTCAAGGCTGCCTACCACCAGCGCTGCATGGACTGCCACACCCGCATGAAGCTTGAAAAGCCCCGTGCAACGGATTGTCAGGCCTGCCACATCAAGCGTGACCCGGCGGAAGCCCCGGTCTGGTAAAAGGCCACGGCAATCATAAATGAAAGCATGGCGGCAAAGGTATTCCCTTTGCCGCCATGCTGTTTTTATAACTCCCTGAGGGAATGACCGCTTACCCGCCAAACTGGATCATGTGGAAGCGCCGCAGCATGGCCGGGGGAATTTCTGAAACCCAGTGCCCGGTGCCCACGGCCCAGAGGTACGCGGCAAAAAGCAGCACAAGGCAGCCAGCGGCAACTGTCCAGAAGGGCACGCGGCTGCGGGCCGCAGAAAGGTGGAGGCAGTCTTTTTGCGGGCAGGCTTCAATACAGGCGGTGCAGCCAAGGCATTCCGGCGAATTGACGCGCGTTTTTTCGTGTACGGCGATGGCCGAAGGGCAGGCGCGCTGGCAGCGGCGGCAGCTTGTACAGGTGGCCGCATTGCGGCGCACCGCCACAGGGCTTGCCAGAGCCAGAATTCCCAGAAACGCGCCGTAAGGGCAGAGAAAACGGCACCACGCATTGCGCGCCACGAGCGAGGCCGCCACAATCACGCCAACCACAATCAAGGTGGTGGTTGAAGCCCGCAAAAAGAAAAACAGCATGCTTGAATCGGCCACCATATTGAAGGGCGCGCCCATGAAGGCATCAATTTCGTCCACGCTCATGGCAAAAAAACTGAAATAACACAGTAATGCCAGCGGAATATACTTGATGGCCTGGAGCGCCAGCTCCAGCTTGCGCGGCGGATTGCGGTTCAGGCCCAGGCGCTCGCCAAGGCGGCCCAGCAGGTTGGAGGCAAGGCCCACAGGGCAGATATAACCGCAAAATCCCTTGCGGAACAGCAGGGACATGAGGGCGATTGCCAAAAAGAGCGTCAGCCCGGCAGGGTGCACAACGTCCCACATGCCGGTTTCAAACAGGCGGCGCGCGGCCATGAGTTCACTGATGGGCAAAAAGCCCTCCACCGAGGGCGGTTTGGGCGTGAACGTCTGGCTTTTTCCCGTGGCCCACTGCACGTAGAGGTAAAAATTCCAGCCCACCCAAGCAAGAAAAATGGCGAATGCACCTTGTATGCCGCGCCGGAGCAGGGTGGGGGTGAGGCGGCGTTTGGGAGACTTGCTTGCGAGGGGGGTATACGCTGGCGCTGTAGGCCGTGCAGCCTTTTGCGCGGAATCGGCAGATTGGTTCATGGCGGAATATCCTTTCAGACTGTTCAGGTAAACAATTGCGCCACTGGTTGTGTCACCATTGCGTATGGCTGTCCATGACCGGCATCACATGCTGGCTGGCATCCCGTGGCGCGAGGGCGGCAAGGGGAGCGTGGTCACGGAACTGCGCGGGGCATCGCGGATAATACCCTTACGACATTAACCTGCGCGGGCCTTGTTTGCCCCTGCGCGCCGCCGTATGCGGGGCCTCAGCTGGCAGCTTGATTTTGAACGCCGCCTTGGGGTAGAATGCCGGGTTATTCATGCTGTGCCTGCGTGAATTCTTTACTTTCGCGGACAAATATCGCATTGTCTGGCGACACCGAAAACAGGCTCAGGAACCATCGCATGATTCAGGTAACCAATCTTGGCAAGCTCTACGGAAGTCACCTCGTGCTGCAAGAGCTCAATATGCACGTGCACGAGGGGGAGATTTTCGGCATAGTGGGGCATTCCGGCGCGGGCAAGTCCACCTTGTTACGCTGCCTTAACGGCCTGGAACCCTACCAGATGGGCAGTGTCAAAGTTATGGGCGTTGAAGTTGCCTCCCTTGAAGGCACGGCCCTGCGTATGCTGCAAAGCAAAATGGGCATGATTTTTCAGAATTTTAATCTTATGTCCCGCAAAAACGTGTTCGACAATGTGGCCTTTCCGCTTTCGTTGTGGGGCGTTGCCAAGCGCGAAGAGCGTGTTATGGAGCTGCTTGAGCTTGTGGGCCTTGCCGACAGGGCCAAACAGCGTGTGCAGAACCTGAGCGGCGGGCAAAAGCAGCGCGTGGGCATTGCCCGTGCGCTGGCGCTCAATCCCCGCGTGCTGCTGTGCGACGAGGCCACCTCCGCCCTTGATCCCAAGACCACTTCGTCCATTCTCGACCTGCTGGAAGACATCAACAGGCGGCTCAACCTTACCATCATCATGGTTACGCACCAGATGGAAGTGGTCAAACGCCTCTGCCACAGCCTGCTCATGCTGGATGGCGGCAAAACCGTGGCCATGGGCAAGACGGAAAATCTCTTTCTGTCGCCCACCAAGGAAATGCACGCCATGGTGGAGGACGAGTATACGCTCATTCCCGGCGGCACCAACATCCGCCTTATGTTCCCGCGCGAGATTTCGCAGCAGAGCGTCATCACGCAGATGGCGCGCACCCTGGAAATCGATTTTTCCATCGTTGGCGGCAAGCTTGAACGCTACCTCGACGATGTTTTCGGCTTTCTTATCATCAACGTGCAGGACAAAGACCTGGACGCAGTGCTGCATTATCTGAAAACGCAGAACCTGTTCTGGGAGATTCTGGCCTATTCTGAAAACGCGGGTGAACAAGCATGATTGAGAACATGAGCGGCCTTGCGGCCTACTACCCGCTGTGGGAGCGGTTTCTGGACAAGCTGCCGGAAATTATTACGGCAACGTGGGAAACGCTGGACATGGTGCTGCTCTCCACGCTGTTTTCGCTCATTTCGGGCTTTTTGCTGGCTATCCTCATGATCGTCACCAACCCCATCGGCCTCAAGCCCAACCGTTCGGTGTATCAGGCCGTGGATTTTGTGGTCAATCTGCTGCGTTCCTTCCCCTTTATCATTCTGCTCATCGCGCTCATTCCCTTTACCCGTTTTGTGGTGGGCACCTCCATTGGCAGCGCGGCGGCCATCGTGCCGCTGACCATCGCCGCCGCCCCCTTTGTGGCGCGGCTTATCGAAACCTGCTTTCTTGAGGTGGACAGGGGCGTTATTGAGGCTGCGCGGTCTTTTGGGGCCAGCAACACGCAGATCATCTTTCGTGTGCTGATTCCTGAAGCATTGCCTTCCATTGTGCTGAACGTGGCTGTTATCGCCATTACGCTGCTTGGGTATTCGGCCATGGCCGGAACCGTGGGCGGCGGCGGGCTGGGCGATCTGGCCGTCAAATACGGCTACAACCGCTTTCAGGTCGATATCATGGTGTATTCGGTCATTATTCTCTGCCTTCTCGTGCTGCTCATTCAGGGCGTCTGCAATTTTCTGTACAAGATTTTGCGGTAGCCCTGCGGCGGCGTGTGAACTTTTTTACCCTTTACCCTTGCAGGAGCGCTTATGAAACGTCTGCTTTTGTCTCTGGCCATGGTTCTGGCGCTGGCCGCCCCCTCGTTCGCCGCTGAAGACATTGTTGTCGGCGTGACCCCCTTCCCGCATAAGGACATTATGCTGGCGGCCAAGCCCCTGCTTGCCAAGGAAGGCTACAACCTGGTCATCAAGGAATTTACCGACTACGTGCAGCCCAACATGGCGCTGGCCAGCAAGCAGCTCTTTGCCAACTTCTTCCAGCACGAACCCTACCTTGACAACATGAACAAGGAAAAGAAGCTTGACCTTGTTTCCATCGGCAAGGTGCATATCGAACCCCTGGGCGTGTATTCCAAGAAGATCAAAAAGCTTGCCGATCTCAAGAAGGGCAACAGCGTCTCCGTGCCCAACGATCCCACCAACGAAGCCCGCGCCCTGCGCCTGCT
Source organism: Desulfovibrio desulfuricans DSM 642 (assembly GCF_000420465.1). NCBI lineage: Bacteria > Pseudomonadati > Thermodesulfobacteriota > Desulfovibrionia > Desulfovibrionales > Desulfovibrionaceae > Desulfovibrio > Desulfovibrio desulfuricans. The sequence goes on from NZ_ATUZ01000013.1 coordinate 218,884, forward strand.
GGAAGCCAACGGCGTTATCACCATCAAGTCCGGCGCGCTCGTTACCGTGGCCGACATCACCAAGAACCCCCTTGGCCTCAAGTTCCACGAACTTGACGCGGCCCAGTTGCCCCGCACCCTTGACGACGTGACCGCCTCGGTCATCAACACCAACTTTGCTGGTGAAGCCGGTCTGGTGCCCTCGCGTGACGCCCTCGTGATGGAAGGCAGCGAATCCCCCTACGCCAACATCATTGTTGTGCGCAATGAAGACAAGGACAGCCCCAAGGCCAAGGCCCTCATGAAGGCCGTGCAGTCCCCTGAAGTGAAGGAATACATCCAGAAGAATCTGGTTGAACGCGGCATCGTGCCTGTGTTCTAGAGCAATTTCATCTTGAAATTGCTCTGGCGGCTGCGTGAGCAAACGCCCGCCACGGTGGTGTAAGCGCAATTTATTTGCGCTGTTAAGCACCGGAGTTGGCGTCTTTAACGCTTGGAGAATGTATATTCTCAAAGTTAAAATGCTCTAGTATTCGTTTTACGGCGTAAATTAAGGCAGCCGCCTTACGGTTCCAGATGGAGCTGTAAGGCGGCTGCTCTTTTGCACCCTTGCCGCGCTGGGCGGTCGGCAAAAAATGCGCTAGGGCAGGGGACGAACCTGCTTCAAGTCTTCGCGGGGGATGGTGTGGGTTTTGCCTGTGTCGTCCTCAAAGCTCACGGAATCGTTTTCGGGATTGATAACGGGCTTCTTGGTGCCGATGTAGATGGTGTAATCCTTGGTAACGGCAATGTACTTGGAGCCACAGGCGGTGAGCATAAAGGTGCTCATCATCAGGGCAAGGATCAGGGCGATTTTTTTCATGCGTAACATCCTCGGCTGTTGCAAAAAATATGGGCCGTTGGCGGGCTCGTTCATGACGCGGTAAAGCGCATACACCCAATCGGAATGCTTGCCAATACGCAATGCGCGCAGTATTTTTCATGGCGTAAAATATTCATGCCGAAACAGCTTGCGGGTGCCTCGACCCATAATGGTCAGCCCCCACTCCACATCCCTTTTGGCATAAGGAGCAAAAGTGAGCAGTTATCCGTATAAAAAGATAGATGCCTTTACCTCGCATTTTTCGTCTGGAAACCCGGCAGCCTGTTTGTATCTTGAAAAAGGGCGGCCCCTGGCGGATAAGGACATGCTGGCTGTGGCCAGGGAGCATGAAGGCTTTGTATCAGAAGTGGTATTTTGCGCACCGGTTGAAGACGCGCACTATCATTTGCGCTATTATTCTTCTGAATGCGAGGTTGCGTTTTGTGGGCACGGCACCATTGCCTGCATGTACGATCTGATCGCCAACGACCCCATGCTGCTGCAAAAACCGGAAATAACCATCACCACAAGCAAGGGCGGCCTGAAGGTTTACAACGAAATTTCCACCTCCGACGCGGTGTTTATTACAGCGCCAGACAAGGTTGAACTGCCTGTAAAGCCACACAGGGACGCCGTCGCGCAACATCTGGCTGTTTCAAATTCAGAAATCAGAAAAGATCTGAATGTGGAATGTATTGATGCTGGCCTGCGCACGTTGATTGTGCCCATTGCCTCGCTGGAAACAGTCCTCGCCATGCACCCGGATGAAGCAGCGCTGAAGCAGTTTTGCATCGACAGCGATGTGGATATTATTCTTGTTTTCAGCTCAGAGGTTGCATGTAGCCAGAATATAATGCGTACACGGGTTTTTGCGCCCCGCTTTGGCTATCTTGAAGACCCGGCGACAGGGTCGGGGAATTCGGCTTTTGGCTATTATATGCTTAAAAATTCCCTGTGGGACGGCAGCGCTGTTTCAATCGAACAAAATGGGGAAAAGGTGGCGTTTAACGTGGTCAAGCTGAAGGAAACAGCGGGCAAAGTGCTGTTTGGCGGCAGTGCGACAATCAGAATTGAGGGCAGATATTTACTCTGACCTTTGCGGTTTTGTTGCCGAAGCCGCACCTGCAAATAAACAAAGGATTGCGCCTGATTATAGGGTGCAGTCCTTTGTTTATTATTGAGTGTTGCCGTGCGTGATTTGTAAAATACGTGTGCGGCGTTACGCCGCCGCTTGCTGACTGGCCCTCAACTGCCGCAGATAGGCCGGGTACCACTGGGTAAATACGGCCACACCTATGAGCAAGGTGTAGGAGATCAGCTCGTAAGTAAGTTCTGAAAAAAAGAGCTCCTTCATTTTCAGCCACGCCAGCAGGGCATTGCAGGTGAAGGCCCCACCCCAGACAGAAGTAATAATCATGTTTGTGCGCAGAAAAATGGGGGAATCCCAGAGCGCCGGATCGGTGTGATCCCTGGCGTAATCGAGGGTAAACGGCTTGCGCATGACGACCCCTGCCCATGTGCCAAGCGCCAACGCACCATTGGCAAGCACGCCCATGTACCGCACTGTCCACATGTTCTGGAAGCCGATCACAAGCACGGATGCCGCGCTAAAAAAGGCCAGCCCCACCCACAGTATCACCCCTCGGTGCAGCTTGAGCACACCCATGAGGATGCTGAGGGCCAGAGCGATGCCAAGGCCAAGCTCCAACCGAAACAGGCTGCCGTGCGCAATGATCAGAAACGACAGCCAGGGCGCGAAGGCCAACACCAGCTTCAAGAACCCCATCATGGTATTTTCTCCAGAGCAAAGATTCCGCGCAGTGCCGCAACAAAGTGCCCCCAAAAGTCAGATCTAAAAAACGGGGGGTGCTATAACTAACTGAATTTTTATAATCTTATGCCCAACTTTTCTTCCAGCTTGCGGCTTGCGGCCACAAGGGCAGTCGTCACCGCTAGGGTAATGGCAATGTTCAGCAGCACAAAGGCAACGGGCGGCAGTTGCAAGGGCTTGTAAAGCCACATGAAGACCAGCAGGGGCGTTGGCAGATGAAAAAGATAAAAGCGAAAACCGTTGCGCTCAAACCAGGCAAAAGGCGCAAATGACTGCAACAGCGGGTACAGCCCGGCTGTGAGCAAGAACATATGATACACCAGCAGGGCGCAGAGCAATGAAACAATCCAGCCGCTCACAGGCGCGCCCGCATAGGGCCACAGCAGAACGATCAGCGCCGTGAGCCCAAGCCCAAGTGCCAGCGGGCGGGTGCGGCACAAGGCATTGAGGGCCTCGTGATTTCTGAACGCAACAATGCCCATGTAGTAGCAAAGAATGAACGAAGGCGCTTCCCACAGGCAATACCACTTGAGCCAGCCGCCATAGTTCTGCAAGTACAGCGCGGCCACAAGGGCCACCATGCCGCCGGTAAGGGCCGTGTCGCGCCCCAGCTTTTGCAGCACCCACAGGGCGATAATCCAGAACAGGGTGAGCCAGAACAGCACCAGCAAGAACCACAGGTGGTCTGTAAACAGGCCGAGTGAAACGGATTTCCATGTTTCAAGCAGTGTTGCGTCCGCCGGATGTCCAAACGCGGGGATGGAAAAGAGCGTGTAGAGCGGGGCTACCCAGAGCATGCCCACGCCAAACCAGGGCAGCAGGAGTCTGCGCCCCCTGTGCAGCGCGTGTTGCAGGGGGGTGCGCTTGCCGGCATCCCACGAGGCGGCAAACAGAAAGCCCGATGCAAACATGAAACACTGGATAAGGGTAGAGCCGGAGATGGCCGTGAACAAATCTGCCCAGGGCTGCGGGGTATCCGCATAGAGCTTCCAGAACGGAAAGGGCGTGGCGTAAAACATGACGCAGTGCATGACCACAACCAGAAAAAGGCACTTGGTTTTCAGCAGGGCAATGTGGGGATAGTGCATTGGGGGCGGCCTTGGTGGAAGTATGCGAAATAGCACCCGGAACAATGCCCGACAATAACGTGACCCGCCGCGCAGGGCAAGCGGGTTGCATCTGCGCGGCGGGCCGAAAACGTCTGAGTATGTGTTGGCAATGGCAGGGGCGGGAGCCAGGGATTAAGCCTTGGCCTCCGCAATCCAGCTGGCGACCTCATCCCCAGTGGGAACCCTGCCCGTGCATTTGATCTGGCCGTTGACCATCACCGCCGGGGTGGAGATGATGCGCGCCGCCATGATTTCTCTGAAATCAGATACCTTGAGCACCGAAATTTCACCGCCTGCCTGTTCCGCAGCCTGATGCACCACGTTTTCCGCCTCTACGCAACGCGCGCAGCCGGGGCCGAATACCTTGATTTCCATTTGTTTTGCTCCTGAAAGTTATGCCAGGAATGCTCCTGTCAGATTGAACAGCCAGCCCACCAGGGTGAACATAAGCAAAAGATAACCCACAAAAACAGCCAGCAGCTTGCCTGTCATGACCTGCCGCAGCATGAGCATTTCCGGCAGGCTGACCACAACCGTGCTCATGCAGAAGGCCAGAGTGGTGCCGATGGGCAGCCCCTTGGTCAGCAGGCTTTCCATAACCGGGATGATGCCCGTAACGCTGGAATACAGGGGGATGCCCAGCAGGACGGAAAGCGGCACCGACCACCACTCCCCGGCGCCAAGATGCTCGGCAAACCAGTTTTCCGGCACAAAGCCGTGCAGGGCCGCGCCCAGCCCAACGCCGATGATCACCCACTTCCACACGCGGCGGAAGATGGTGGATGTTTCAGACCAAGCAAAATCGTGCCGATGGCGCAGAGTGATCTGCGGGGAGCAGGCCGGGGCGGCATCCGTGCCGCTGGCTTCTTCCGCCTGCGCGGGCATGTTGGCCATGGCCTCAAGAATAAAGGGGTGCAGCCAGCGCTCGGCCTTGATGGCGTCCATGAGACAGCCGCCAATGATGCCAGCGATCATGCCCACAACCACGTAGGCCACGGTGATCTTCCAACCCAGCAGGCCCCACAGTAAAACAACGGCCAGCTCGTTGATAAGCGGCGAGGTAATGAGAAAGGACATGGTGATGCCCATGGGGATGCTGGCCGTGGTGAAGCCAAGAAACAGCGGTATGCTTGAGCAGGAGCAAAATGGCGTAATCGCGCCAAAGGCGGAGCCGAGAAAATAGCCTACACCCTTTGCCTTGCCGCTCAGATAATCGCGCACCCGCTCCACGTTGAGCCCTGCCCGCGCCCAGGCAATGGCGTAGATAAGCGCTGCCAGCAGGAGCAGAATTTTTGCCGTGTCATAGAAAAAGAACTCCACGGATTCCGCAATGGGCGAGCCAGGGGCAAAACCCATAAGGCCCACAGTCAGCCAGTGCGCCGCAGGCTGGATGACGGAATAGGCCAGCCACCACACCGCGCCGAGGGCGGTAATAGCCGCAGCGTATCTGAGGTTCCAGGCGCGCGCTTCTGGCGCTTTGTGGGGCTGCACCGCATTGTTTTTGCAGCAGCATTTTTGTTGAAGAGGCGTGTTCATGGCGAGTGCCTTCATTTTGATATTTGTTGGATAGTTGGCTTGTTGAGGCGAAAAAAAGGGCAGCGCCCTTATATTCATAATTTCGGGAGGATGCCTGGTAATACGCCGCTCGCCGTCCGGAACTTCTGGCATTCGCCGGGGTTGGCGGAGCAGCATTCTGACGTCAGATAGGCAATCACTTCAAGCATCAGGGGGATGCTGGCCTTGTAGCGCATAAATCGTCCCTCCTTTTCAACCGTAACCAGGCCGCTGTGCACAACGGCCTTGAGGTGAAAGGAGAGGTTGGTGGATGGAATATCCAGCTGACGGGCGATTTCGCCAGCCACCAGCCCCTGCGGAGCGTTTTTGACCAGCAGCCTGAACAGGTCGAGGCGTACCTCGGACGACAGGGCTTCAAAGATATTGGCGGCAGTTTTGCTTTCCATAAAATGATATTTCAACATTAATTGATCAGTGTCAAGAGGACGAAAAAAGCTGCGGCAAACAAGCCTTCGCCGCAGCTTTTAAGTAAGTGATATATTGGGGCCTGTGGTGCGCCGGGCGCGCCATTGGCAGCGGTTGTGCCTTTCTAGGAACCGCTGTGTCCGTTGCCATTCCCATTGCTCATGGAGGCAATGGTCTCGCGCAGGTCGGCGGCCATCTGGGCCACTTCGCGGGCAGTGACGCCAAGCTCTGTCATGGCATTGGAAATATCCAGCGCAATGGAATCAACCGTGCCGATGTTTCCGTTAATTTCTTCAGAAGCGGCAGACTGCTTTTCAGCCGTGGTGGCGATTATGCCGATCATGTCTGCGGTCTGCATGACCTGGGAGACAATTTCCTGCAAGGCTTCTCCGGCCTGCGTCACAAGCTCCACACTCTGCCGTACGCTGGCGTCAGTTTCGTCCATCAGCGCAATATTGCTGTGGGCGCTGTCCTGAATGCCCTTTACGGCGGAGGAAACTTCCATGGTGGCCTGCATGGTTTTTTCCGCCAGTTTGCGCACTTCATCGGCAACCACGGCAAATCCGCGCCCTGCCTCGCCAGCGCGGGCGGCCTCAATGGCGGCGTTGAGCGCCAGCAGGTTTGTCTGGTCGGCAATATCGCTGATGATGCCAAGGATTTTGCCCACGTCTTGCGCCTTGCTGCCAAGATCGTGCAGCCCCGTGCTCATGGTGGTGGTGTGCTTGCGCACATCGGCTATGGCCTCAATGGAATGGTCGGTGATCTTCTGGCCGCTCTGGGCGCGTTGCCGGGCCTGATCGGCATTGCCGGAGGCATCGCCAGCGTTGCGCGCCACATCCACTATGGAGGCGTTCATGGCCTCAATTGCGGTGGCGGTTTCGCGTATTCTGTTTTGCTGGTTGGCTGTACCTTCGCTGGTATGGCCTATGCGTTCCAGCAACTGGTCGGATATATGGGCCAGGTGGGTGGCAATTTCGCCAGCATTTTCCGCCACTCTGGCAACCATGGCGCCGTTCTTTTCAATCTGGCGCTGATTCTTTCTGATCTCGGTAATGTCGTTCCAGAATGTTACCGAACCCATGAGGGTATTATCCATGTCAAAAAAGGGCGTGGCAGTAACCGTGACGTGGCGCAGGTTGCCTTTCTCTGTAGGGAGCTCCCGCTCGGCCACAAATTTTTTGCGGTGCAGCACGGCGCGCACGGCTGTGGTTTCGCGGTTTTCGTCATTCCACAGAAATCTGCCCGATGTCAGACCGAGAAAACTCTGGGGCTTTGCGGTTTTTTCCAGCAGATCGCACAGATGCTGGTTAAGCCAGAGAATTTTTTTGTCTGCGCCAATGATCAGGCAGGGGGCGGCAATGCCATTGAGCACGCCTTCTGAAAAGCCAAGCTTGTCTTTGAGCTGCGCCACCATCTTGCCAATGTCGGTGGAGAGCGTGGCAAGCTCGTCCTTGCCCTGCTGGTCAAATTCCACGGCAAGGTTGCCTGCGGCCACCTGCCCGGCATTGGCAACAAGCCGCGAAATCCGGCCAATGAGAAAATGGCGGATCGCCAGCACCGTAAAGGCAATGAGGGCCAGCAGGCCCACAGCCCCCATAATGGACGTGCGCAGCAACTGGTTTTCCATGGCAGTCCAGGCATTGGTGACGTCAAGTTTCATCACCAGCTGCCCGAGGATTGGTTCAGATTCGCCGTGGCAATGATGGCACCTGCGCTGGTTGGCAATGGAAAAAACGCTGCCCAGAATTTTTTTTCCGTTCTGGTCAATAAAAACGGCTTCTTCAATGGGCTGTTTGAGGCCGCGCATATGCAGGCCCGCCAGCTCCTTATCCGTTTCTACGGTGGCAAAATCCTTGCGCAGGGTGGTGTCGTCCGTGCTGTAGGTGATATTGCCCGTGTATGAGGTCATGTAGGCGGTAATATGCCTGAATTTACTTTTGATCTTGCCGAACTCGTCGGCAGTTCCCTTGTTGTCGCCCACAATCATGGGCTTTTCAATGCCCATGTAGATCAGCCCTGTTTCCATATGCGCGCTGGAGCGGATTTCATCAGTCATAAGCTTTTTAACCCCGGCATATTCCAGGGACATTATGCAGCTTATGACGAGAAACGTAATGGTGACAATAGATACAGTAATTTTGAAATTAAGCGATCTGGATAAAAGCATTGCTACCCCCGAACTAGTGCGCGCCGGAAAAGATCAGTGGCTTGAATTTGAAATCCTGAATCCGCTCGGGATTATGGCATGCCGTACAGGTTTCCACGGCAGGCTTTCTGCTGATGGATTGAGGGTCCTGGTTTTCCGCATGTTCGCTGCCTGGCCCGTGGCAGGTTTCGCAACCAACATCGGCCAGCTCCGGCGTTGTTTCTATGCTTTTGAATCCACCCTTGTTATAGCCTGTAGTATGGCATTCGTAGCATTTTTGAAGCTCGTGCTCCTTGAGCTTGGGCTTCATGATGGCTACGGAATTCCATGAATGGGCTTTTTTGGAATGCTTGATAAAAGAATTGTACTGCTCTTCATGGCATGGGGCGCAGTTTTTAGAACCAATGTAGGTTTTGGTGTTGTCTGCATTGCCCGTTTGAATAAAAAATAGTTGAATAAACGCTAAAAATAAGGCTGAAAGTAAACATTTTTTAGATAAATACAGCATCATCACGTTCTCTTTGATGGTTGTTTTTGCAGCCAGCCAGTAGCGCCAGTGAGGAGCGGAGACTTTGTCACTTCAAAAAACGTAAAGCCATGAATCGTGAATCTGTGCGGAAACCCTATAATTTTACGCGGGCAATGCCGCAGTATAGCAGTGGCTTTCGGCATGTTTTATTAAATGATTATGCCCAGTTTGAAATTTATGCTGTTTTTCCTGCTGTTATGGACGCTGATCAGGCCAAAGCCGCAGCTTTGCCTGGATGCGATGCAGACTCTATAATGCCGTTTTTTGACGTTATTATACCCATAAATTTGAAAATTGCACTCACTGATCAAGCAATGAACAAACCGAAAAGCGATAATAGTATTATTTATGGATAATTTTTTTTAATCTAAAAAAATATCTTCTTAGATTGTATTGGCAATTTTCTAAAATAGCGCCGAAAATAAGCACATTTTTGGGTGGTTAGCATAAAAGTTTTTTAAAGTGAATAGACTCCCGAAAGCAGGCAAGATCATGTCATAAATATCATGATAGTAAAGTTGCAATATGTGGAGCATTTTTTATGCAATACATAAAGTTTTTGGCACAATGTTGATTGAACACTGCTATCTTGTATCGTGTGATAAGAAAATATGTATAGAACTCTTTTTGCTTTTTATGCAAAAGCCATGAAATACAAATCATGGGCGCGGGTATGGTGCGTACGCGTGGAGGGATCCTGCTGGAGAAATGAACCTCCGCACGGATATTGACTGAATTGATACAGATTCTGGGGAATGGTTGATGCGGGGGGGGGGATGGCCTGACCGTATATGTTGCGATGGCCCGTGCCTGAAAGGGATCAGGCTTTGAGCGGCAGGGCGGCGCGTAGTTCGTCCACGCCAGCGAGGGTGACGGAGCTCAGCGCAACAATTTGCGCTGTCCCCGCGCTGTGCAGAAAGCGTCGTGCGCGTTCCGTGTTGGCTGCGTCCATGTCTGTCTTGCTGATGACGCCAACGACGGTGCGATTGAATATGCGGGCAAAACCCGGAGGGAAGGCGGAGGTGGGGCGGGTGGCGTCCTGCACAAAAAGAATGGCCGCGCATTCGGTGGCCAGGGTGATGAGGGCGCAGTAAAAGCGGCGATTTTCGAGAAATTCCGGCGGAGGAAAAACAAATTCTCCGGCGTATTCCACGGCCATGGTACGCCGCAGATCCGGCACGGTGCAGCCAAGCAGGCGGGCAACGGTGCGTCTGCCCACGCCCCTCTCACCCATAAGCATAATGCGGCGCACGGCAGGCCTATGACCGGGTGCAATCGGTCAGGTCGTAGTGGAGCACATCGCCAAAATAGCGCAGCACTTCACGCAGCCCGGCTTCCACGCTGGCGACATCGCCGGTGAGCAGCAGGGAGCCGCCAAACCTGTCCAGAAAGCCGATCTGCACATCGGCGGCCTTGGTGGCTATATCTGCGGCAATGATCACGCCTTCGCTGGGCGTGATGGTGAGGATGCCGATGGCGTCCGTTGCGCTTTCGTCAAGGCCGAGCTTGAGGGGAATGTCGCGCTGGGGGCTGGCGATAAGGTGCGCCAGAGTGATCTGCCTGCCCGGCACATACTCCTGTATGACGCGCTGCTTCGCTTCTTCCATGGTGCGGCTGCCTGTTTGCTTGAGGGAATGTTGATGGGCGCGCGGGGAGTCAGACTCCCCGCGCAAGGGGTTGCCCGAGAATAAACTGGTTAGAGCATTTCAACTTTGAAAAAGGTTAAATGCTCTAACGCTGCACGCGAGCGCAGCGCGCCACACCGTGGCGTGGATTCTGCCGAAAATCGCATTTTTCGGCAGAATGACAACTTTGAAATGTGAAGCATTTCAAAGTTCATCTGCTTCTAGAGCAATTGCTTTTTGAGATCGTCGCTGGGCGAGGGGATCACAATCTTGCTGACCACCGGGCCGCCGTCCGTCACGTTGGCAGCGCCAGCGTCCACGGATGACTGCACGGCGCTGACCTCGCCCGTCATGAGCACAAAGGCTTTGCCGCCCAGGCCCGCAGAAAGGCGCAGCTCCACAAGCTGCACATCGCCCGCCTTGGCTGCGGCATCTGCCGCCAGCACGCAGGAGGCCGCGGTATATGTTTCAATAATGCCGAGAGCGTTGATCTTTTCCCTGATGGCGGTGCCGTTCATGGCAGGGATAACGCTTTCGTGCACGTTGGGGATGATAAAGGAATCCACCACCATATCCGCGCCCAGGTGCAACCCGGTCTGCACGGAGCTGGTCACGGCTCCGGTATCGCCGGTGATGACCACAAGATAACGGCCAGGGCAGGTGGGGCGGGAGATAACCAGCTCCACATTGGCGGCTTTGACCATTTCGTCCGCCGTCTGAATGCCCACGCCGATGCTGTTCAGTTCCACACAGCCTATAGTGCGTAATTTCATGCCGCTCACCTGTTGCTTCACGCCTTGATGGTTATGATGCCGTTTTCAACGGCAGTGACCACGCCGTCAATGCTGGCGTGTACGCGCGCGCCCATGGCCCCTTCGGGGATTTCACCGATGAGGTCGCCTGTTTTGACGTGATCGCCCGCATGCACCACGGCAAGGGCGGGCGCGCCTATGTGCTGGCGCAGGGGAATGCGCACTTCCGAAGGCGTGTAGTCGCCTGCAAAGTGCGGGTGTGCTTCATAACCCGCAAGCCCAAGCCTGCTTACAAGGCGGGTGGTGGGAATCCTGCGTTCGTCGCGGAAACGCGAGGCCACAAGGGGTTCGCCCCTGTTTTCCCACTTGACCCCGGCGGCCATGAGTTCCTTTTTGAGCTGCGCGTTCACTTCCCTGGGCGAAAGGCCCATGGGGCAGGCGAACTTTTCGCAGATGCCGCATTCGGAGCAGAGCAGGGCCTCGCGCGCGATGGGTGAATCCACGGCCTGCCCGTCGAGCACGCGCATAAGCCGGTGCGGGTGCAGGCTGTGACCAAGCAGTTGCCGAGGGCAAAGATCGGTACACTGCGAGCACTGACAGCAAATGGTGTTCGTAAGGCGTTTGACCGTGTGCGGGTCCATGACCTTGCGGCACACCACGTTGTGATCGGGCGGCAGCACAAGCAGACCGCTTGTGGTCTTGGTGACGGGCTGATCCGTGTCGGGCAGCACGCGGCCCATCATGGGGCCGCCGTCAACCACGCGGTATTCGTCAATGGTCGGCCCTCCCGCAAATTGCAGCACCTCGGCAACCCTGGTACCCACGGGCACGCGCACCACCATGGGCCTGCGCACCTCGCACCCCACGGTGAGGTAGCGGTGGGTCACAGGTTTGCCGTCCAGCGCGTGGGCCACATTGCAGAGCGATTCCACGTTGCTTACCACCGCGCCAATCTGCAAGGGAATGCCGCGCTCGGGCACAATGCCGCCCAGCACTTCATACACCATCACCTGCTCGTCGCCGGCGGGGTAGAAGTCGCCCAGTTCAAAGGCCTCGATGCGCCCCTTGCCAAGGCGGGCAACGCCTTCGCGCACACTCTGCATGGCATGGGCGTGTTTGCCCTTGAGGCAGATGATGCCGCGCCCGGCCCCTGTGCAATCCATCATGGCCTCGAGGCCGCGCACCAGAGTGTCCACCTGTGTTTCCATCAGATACGGATCGCTCATCAGCAGCGGTTCGCACGAAGCCCCGTTGACCAGCACCGTCTGCGCGGCGGCGTCGGCCTTGACGTGTGTGGGCAGGCCTGCGCCCCCCGCACCTACCACGCCAGCCGCGCGAATGGCGTCAACAATTGGTTTTCCCATGATGTCCTCTCACTGGAATTATCGCAAAGCGGGCCGCCAGAGCATTTCACTCCTGAAATGTTCGCTTGCGACAGGCCAAGCCTGCCTGCTCGCATTTCGTGGCAAGGATTTTCAGAAAAATCCTTGCAGAGCAGTTACCCCATTCCCTTCGTAAACTGTCCTAACCGCACCCGCCGCAATCACACTGCCCGGCTTCAGGCTTTACTTGCACTTGGGCAGAATCATTTCCACTTCTTCATGGGGGCGGGGGATCACGTGCACGCTCACAAGCTCGCCCACGCGCGAGGCAGCGGCAGCGCCCGCATCGGTGGCGGCCTTAACAGCGCCCACATCGCCACGCACCATCACGGTCACCAGACCGGAACCCACCTGTTCGCGACCGATAAGGGTCACGTTGGCAGCCTTGACCATGGCATCGGCAGCTTCCACAGCGCCAACAAGACCACGGGTTTCAACCATACCGAGAGCGTCAGTCATTATAGCCATTGTAATCTCCTTTTATGTTTGCGTATGCGCGGCAGAGGGTTAAGCGTGAAGGCTCTTGCCGATCACTGCCACGGTTTCAAGCGTCACCTTCCGCAGTTCATCGGGGTCGGTGATGCCATAGTGCTGTTTGATGATGGCGGCCACGCCGATGAGCAGGTCATCGCAGTGTTCGTCATGCCCGTCATGCGCGTGCTGCGAGCATTCGCCATGTGCGCAGTGCGCGGCGGCCTCATCGTAGCTTAGCTGGACGCCGCGTTTGCAAAGTTCATCGCGCGCTCCGGGGGTCAGAATCTTTGCGGAGTCCATCACAAGCTTGTTGCCGTGGATGAACTGATCAAGATTATCAATGGTTATCAGCGTTTTTCCCATATGTGCCTCGTTCGTTCCGCAGGCGCGGGTTATTGTTGGGCGTCATTGGCGCTGCGCCGCGCCGTGCCCGCCAGCGCGCTGACCACTTCCGGGTCGGGCTGGGGAATGACCACCATATGCATCAGGTTGTTGCCCAGCACGTCAGCGGCTGCGGCTGCGGCTTCACGCACGGCGGCCACATCGCCTGTCAGCACAAAGTATGATTTGCCGCCAATGCCCTGGCCAAGAACCATGCGCATGAGCGACACAGCCGCCTGTTTGACGGCCTTGTCTGCCGCTATGACGCTGTCCGCCGCGTTGCGGCATTCAACAACGCCCAGGGCCGCGCCGCCGATTTCAGCGGGCATGCGCCGCAGAACATTGAGCACCTGGCTGGACACATTGGAAACAACATAGCTGCCCGCAAGGCGCGCTTCCGTTGCTCTGGCGGCATGCACCGAGGCGTCAACCGCCTCTCTGTCTCCCCCCACAAGGATGAGAAAGCGCCCTGCGCAGACAACGGAAGCGCGCACCAGCGTGACCGGAGCGGCCTTGAGCATGATATCGGCCAGCTCCGCCCCAGCGGCTATGCTGCGGCTGTCCACAATGCCCAGCGTATCCATGAGCTATTCGCTCTCCGGGCTTTTGCCCATCATTTCTTCCTGATCCAGAATGCCCACAATGGCTGCATCAACAGGGGATTCCTGATTGTACAGAGCCTTGCGGGCCGGGCTGCCGGTGGTGATAAGCACGCGCTCGCCAATACCGGCTCCCACGCAGTCCACCGCCACAAAACTTTCGGCCAGCCTGTTATGGGCGAGGTCAAGGCGCTGTACCACCATGAGCTTGAGCCCGTTGAGGGAATCTTCCTTTCGCGTGGCCCATACGTTACCGACGACAATGCCTATCAGCATGCGACACCTACAGATCTTTCAAAATGGTCATGTTGCGTTCCGCCGCCGCATCCTGCGCCAGCGGTGTTACAACGGCCCCTTGGGGAGCACGCAGGGTGCGCGCGCCCGTTGCGGCGGCCTCGGCCACATGGTTTGCGGTTATAAGACAATCGCGCGTGCGCGACGCTTCCGGCGCGGCCTCGGTGAGTTCCGTCAGGCCAAAAGCCGCAAGCCGCGCTTCATATTCTTCATACAGGCGCAAAAGCGCGTCCGGGGCAGTGGCGGCGTGTGCGCGGTAGGCAAAGCCAAGGGTGCGCACCTGCTTGCCCTGCAAGAGCAGGTCGAGCACTTCGCGCTGGGCAAGGCTTGAACCGCGCCCCAGCGCCAGATCCGCCATATCCGGGCAGGAAAGCTCCGGCAGGATGTAGAGGGCCGGTTCCTGCCCGGCGCTCTGCCCCTGAAAGCACACCTGCATGGCGCTGCCAAGGCGCTTTTCCACCTGACGGGCGAGGGCTTCGTCCCTGGGGGCCAGCACCTGAGCCACGGACGCGGGCCTGGTATCAAGCTGATCCAGCACGGCCCGCACCACGGCGGTAATAAGTGTGTTCAGTTCCACGGGCATATGCCGCGCTCCTATGATCATTTAAGGCTTTGAATTATATTCGTAAAAGCTAAAGGCTCGAGTCAGTACAGTTGAGTGCGATGCCCAGCGGCGTCACCAGAAAAGGATTGGCGGGCTTGAATGTGGGCACGCCTGTGTCTTTCTGGATGATGGATTCCATATCAGCGAGGCAGCAGGTGCCGCCCACGAGGTACAGGGCCGAAACCTTGCGCCCCTGAATGTGCTTCCTGATGATGGCCGCCATCTTTTCAATCACGGGGCGCACCACGGGCAAAAGTTCCTTGTGGCGGCTCGCGTCCTTTTTCAGGTCTTCAGCTTCGTCAAAGGGGATGTCGTAATTGCCCGACAGCACAAGCGAAACGTGCGTCCCGCCCGTGGGTTCGTCCGCCACGTACACAACCTTGCCGTCCTGCAACAGGGCAATGCCGGTGGTGCCGCCGCCGATATCCACGATGGCGCCATCGCGCACCTGCAAAACGCTGTTGGCCGCAGTGGGTTCGTCAAGCAGGGCGGTAACGCGGTAGCCAGCGGCCTCCGCCACATGGCGGTGGGTTGCGCAGTCGCGCTCGCTGGTGCCGGGCGGAACAGCAATGGCGGCATTTTCAAGCTTGCGGCCAAGGCGTTCTTCCAGCTCTTCGGTCAGCTCGCGCACAATGCGCGCGCCGCCCGCGTAGTCCACCACCAGACCGTCACGCACCACCTGGGCAAAGCGCATGGCACAGGCCACGGGCTCGCGTTTGGCATTGACCACAACCACCACAATGTACGCGGTGCCAAGGTCTACACCCACATAGAGAGGCTCCGTGGGGCTGACCTTGCGGGGATTTTCCCGGCACTGGTCAAGCGTGGCGATCAGTTTGTCCGCTGCGGCAAAGTCCATATCAGCCCCTTGAGCGCCGCACGATGACGCCGGTGACGCCGGGCTTCCAGCCTGCGCTGTTGCCTTCGTCCGCATCAATGTGCATGGCAAGTTTGAAGGAGTCGCTCACGCGCACCAGCACGTCTTCAAGAATCATGGGCCGTTCCGTATCAAGACGCACGGCGACCTTGTCCTTGTCCTTGAGGCCGAAGCGTTCGGCATCATCGGTGTGCATGTGGATGTGGCGGGCGGCAACAATCACGCCCGATTCCAGGCCCACAATGCCCGTGGTAGATGCAAGCACAATGCCAGGGGTGTCCTTGGTGTCGCCGCTCTGGCGCACCGGAGGATTGATGCCCAGAATGCGGGCATCGGTCTTGGAAAGCTCGATCTGCGAAACGCTGCGGGCTGGGCCAAGAACTGCCACCTTGTCCATGACGCCCTTGGGGCCGATCAGCCGCACACGTTCAACACACAAAAATTGTCCCGGCTGCGAGAGCGGCCTTTCGGGTCGCAGGGCCTCACCGTACAGCGACAGCGCATCTTCGACGCTCAGATGGACGTGACGGGCGGAAATCTCCACCGGGATAGGCCCGGCGTTCATGGTTTCTTCCCTGCCGCTGCTGGCGCACTGCTCTGTCAGCACCTTGCGCACAACGTCTGTCACAATGTCCTTGATCGCTTGTTCGTTCATCTTGGCTCCAGCATGCAACGGCTGCGCATTGGGCAACCGCCTTGTAAATACGCGGGAATTGGGCCGCAGGCTCAAATTCCTTTGGCGGGCGTCTTTTCATGGGCAACGCCGCGCCGTTTCCGTAGAGGCGTTCTGCCTGTGGCTCCCCCGGCACTGCTCACGTGCAGCGCGCTGCCCGCCAGTGTGCGCCGGGGGGCCAAATACGGCAAAGACTAGGCTTCGCGCTTGGGCAGAATCATTTCCACTTCGCTGTGGGGGCGGGGGATCACGTGAACGCTCACGAGTTCGCCCACCTTTTTGGCAGCGGCGGCACCGGCGTCAGTGGCGGCCTTAACAGCGCCCACATCGCCGCGCACCATCACGGTGACAAGGCCGGAACCCACCTGGCTGCGGCCAATAAGGGTTACGTTGGCGGCTTTCACCATGGCATCGGCGGCTTCAATGGCGCCCACAAGACCACGGGTTTCGATCATGCCCAGAGCGTTGGCGGAAGCGGTCATAGCTATTCTCCTTGCGTTATTTGCGTATGTTGTTGTGCCCCTGAGCGGGTCATGCCGTTGGGGGCATTCCGCAATAACGGGCTGTTACGGTTACATTGGGCTGGCGCAGGCCAGCCCGGTGTAGCTGCTGCTAAAGAACCTTCTTCAGCTCGGCCACAATCAGTTCGGTGACGGCGTTGATATCAATGTTGCCAGCGCCCGCAGCCGGAGCAGACGTGCCATGACCGCTGCTGGAGCAGCAGGAGGCGGCAGGGGCAGAATGGCTGGCCGCGCCGTGCCCGTTGCCGGAGCAGCAGCACTGGGAGTTGAGGTCATAGGCCACACGGCGAATGTTGATCAGGTTCATGGGCGTGACATTGTCGGAAGTGGCGCTGCCGCCAACGGCGCCGCAGCCCAGGGTGAACGAGGGGAACAGCCCGGTGCTGAGGCCCACCGCGCCTTGTGTGGCGGGCGTGTTGACCATGATGCGCGAAACAGGCTTTTTGAGGCCGAATTCGCGGATGATTTCTTCGTTGTTGGAGTGGATGGCAAGGGTGTGGCCAGCGCCGCAGTTGTGCAGCAGAGCGGTGCACAGTTCGCAGGCTTCATGCCAGTCTTCCACCACGTAAAAGCCGAGCAGGGCCGTGAGCTTTTCCTTGGAGAAAGGATACTTGGGGCCAACGCCCTTTTCGTCCGAAACGAGCAGGCGCGTGCCCTGGGGTACGTCGATGCCGGCGATGCGTGCAATGGTCTGGGCGTCGCGGCCCACAATGGCGGGGTTCATGCTGCCATTGCCGCGTTCCATGACGTTCTTGACCTTTTCCAGCTTTTCGCCCTGGAGGAAGTAGGCTCCCTGGGCTTCCAGCGTGGCGCGCACCTTGGCGGCGATGCAGGATTCGGTGACGATGGACTGCTCGGAGGCGCAGATGGTGCCGTTGTCGAAAGTTTTGCTGCTCATGATCTTGGTCACGGCGCTTTCGATATCAGCGGTGCGTTCGATGAAGGCGGGCGTATTGCCAGCGCCCACGCCCAGTGCGGGCGTGCCGGAGCTGTACGCGGCCTTGACCATGCCGGGGCCGCCCGTGGCAAGGATGAGATCGCAGATCTTCATCAGTTCGTTGGTGCCTTCGATGGTGGGAATGGTGATGCAGCTCACCAGATCAGGCGACACGTTGCAGCTGCGCAACGCTCCCTGAATGATTTCCACCGTCTTGGCAATGCACTTGCGGGCGCTGGGGTGCGGCGTAAACACAATGGCGTTGCCCGACTTGAGCGAGATGAGCGACTTGTAGATGGTGGTGGACGTGGGGTTGGTGGAGGGCACAATACCCGCAATCACACCCACGGGCACGGCCACTTCCACAACCTTGGTCTGGTTGTTGGTGGAAAGAATGCCCACGGTCTTCATGTCGCGAATGCAGGCATAGACCTTTTCGCTGGCAAGCAGGTTCTTGGTCTTTTTGTCCTGCGGCTTGCCAAAGCCGGTTTCTTCCGCAGCCATTGCGCCCAGCGTTTCAGCCTGGGCAGCGGTAGCTTCGGAAACGGCCTTGATCACGGCGTCCACACGCTCCTGGCTCATCTGTGCGAATTCCGGCTGCGCCTTGCGCGCAGCGCGAACCAGTGCGCGCACCTCCTGAATGGAGAGCAAATCCTTATCGACCATTTCTTACTCCTTTTCCTTCAGAGCCGCCCGGCAAATGGCGTCTATCAGCGTTTTCTTGTCGGAGGAGACAATCTGCCCGCGCGTGAGCGGAACCTGAAGGTCTCTGGCCAACTGCCGAAGTTTGTTTATGCTCATGCCCGAGAGCTTTTCCTTGCTCGGGGGCGCGGCCTGCGTGGCGGGCTTCGCCGTGTCGGCGGGGTCAGTCATGCTTGTCTGGCCTTCCTGTGCGGCCTCTGCCGGGGCCGCCGCCTCAATCTCAATGCTGCGCGGTTGCAACAGCAAAATATGTTCAAGCTCCGCATCGGGGCGGGGGATGACATGCCGCGAAACGCACTCCGCGCCTTCAATGCGCGCAATGGAGGCCGCTGCTGCGTCCACGGAGGACTGCACGGCAGCCACTTCGCCCGCAATGGTGATGGTCACAAGCCCGCCGGAAGCAAGGGACTTTTCGAGCAGGCGCACGTCTGCCGCCTTGAGCATGGCGTCGGCAGCCTCAATGGCCCCTATCAAGCCCCTCGTTTCCACAAGTCCTAATGCCAGCATGCTTTTTCTCCTTCACTGCGCAAGGGCGCGGCGCGGGTTTGTCTAAAATGGTCTTCTCTGGAACACATTCACTTTGAAAATGTACATTTTCAAAGTTTAAGACACGCCAGTTTCGGCACTTAACAGCGCAAATAAATTGCGCTTATGCCTCCACTGCGGGCGTCTGCTTTCGCAGCCGCAGAGCAATTTCACGCTGAAATTGCTCTAATGCCTGATGGTTTTCACATCGAGGTCATAGCCACGCAAAATGCTTTCCATGGTCGCCATATCCCGGTCATCAAGCACAGGGTTGTCCTTGATAGGGTATTCCATGTCGAGCTGGGCGTACTTGCCGACGCCCATTTTGTGGTAGGGGAGCAGATCAACACCCTTCAGGTTTTTCATACCTTTGTAATTATACAGAAATTTTCCTACGGCGTGCAGTTCTTCCGCATCGTCGTTGTATCCCTTCAGCAGGGGCATGCGGATACGCACGTTGCTGCCGTTTTCAAGCAGCCAGCTCAGGTTCGCCAGTATGGTCTCGTTGCGCACGCCTGTGAGGACGTAGTGCTTTTCCGGGTTCATGTGCTTGATGTCGAAGAGGAAAAGATCAACCACTTCGGCAAGCTGGCGCACCACTTCGGGGCGGGCATAGCCGCATGTTTCCATGGCGGTGTTGATGCCCTTGTGCCTACAGGCCAGGAGCAGGTTTGCCACGGCTTCCGGCTGGAGCATGGGCTCGCCGCCGCCAACGGTAACGCCCCCGCCGGAGCTCTGGTAAAAAGGCCAGTCCTGTTCCACCACTTCCAGCAGCTCAGAAATGCCCTTGCATTCGCCCGCGATGGCCAGCGCCCCCTGAGGGCAGGCCTTGACGCAGCGCCCGCAGGCGATGCAGTCAAGCTCCCTGTTTACGGTATGCTGGCCTTGCGTCCCTGCGAGCGCGTGAATGCCTGAGGGGCAGACGGGCACGCACGCGCCGCAGGAGATGCAAAGGTCTTTTTTGTACAGCACATCACAGCGCCGACGCTGGCTTTCGGGGTTTGAGCACCATTTGCAGCGAAGGGCGCAGCCCTTGAAGAAAACGATGGTGCGTATGCCCGGACCGTCATACATATTGTATTTCTGTATGTTGAAAACTATGGCTTTTCTTTCGATCACGGTGCTTTTCCCCTGCCGTATGCCGTTACGCTTGTGTTGCCGTAAGTACCGGGCGGCCTAGAAGTGGCGCAGCACGGTTCTGCTGATGATTTCGTCCTGAACGTCCTTGCACAGCTCGATGAAGAAGGCGCTGTAGCCAGCCACGCGCACAACCAGATCGCGGAAGTCCTTGGGGTTCTTCTGCGCATCAAGCAGGGTCTGGTTATCCAGATAGTTGAACTGCATTTCGCCGTTGCCAAGGATGCTGGCCGTGCGGATGAGGGTGATGACGCCCTGTTCGCCTTCGGGGGTATCCAGCAGGCCGGACATGAGCTTGAAGTTGTGCACCATGCCGATGTTCATGTTGTCGTTGGACATCTTGGACACGCTCTTGATGATGGCGGTGGGGCCTTTGACGTCCGCGCCCTGGGTGGGGCTGATGCCGTCGGAAAGGGGCTGCCATGCGCTGCGGCCGTTGGCGGATGCGCCAAGCAGCTGGCCGAAGGGCGTGTTGTTGGAGATGGACAGGGTGCCGTGGCTCAGAATGGAGTAGAGCGTGCGGTACTTGCGGTGCTCCTGCTCGGTGAACGACACGAGGTCGGCGGCGATGTCGTCGGCGTAGTCGTCGTCGTTGCCATACTTGGGCGCGGCAAGGCAGTCTGCCAGCACGGCATCGTAGCCCTTGAAGTCGGCCTTGAGGGCTTCGTTCATGTATTCAAGCGTGTACTTCTTGTCTTCGTACACAAGCTTCTTGATGGCGGCCATGGAGTCCACATAGGTGGCAAGACCGCTCCAGACCACGCCGGGGCCGAAGTTGTACATGGCGCCGCCAGCGGCCACGTCGCAGCCGTGTTCCATGCAGCCTTCGTACATGATGGACATGAGCGGCTTGGGCGCAAAGTCGCGGTGCACGCGCTGGGAAATGACCGTGGCAACGCTGGACCACTTGGTGATGTAGCAGATCTGCTCCTTCACCGCGGCCTCGAACTTTTCGTAGGTGTCAAACTGGCTCAGGTCGCCGGAGTCGGGGCAGACCTGCTTGCCGTACCACAGCGGCACGCCGTGGTTGAGCACCAGTTCGATGCAGATGGGCCACTGGGTGTAGGCAGTGGAGGTCCACTGGTAGAGGCGGCCCGCTTTCTGCGGTTCCACGCAACCCATGAGGCAGTAGTCGCGGGCGTCTTCAATGCTCACGCCCTTGGCCAGCATCATCTTGATGTGGGTGTCGTCAAAGTGCACGGCGGGGAAGCCCATGCCGGAACGGATGACGGCCACGATTTTCTTGAGGTATTCCTGCGGCGAGGAATTGTGCACGCGGGTTGCCAGCGAGGGCTGGTAAATACGCACGTGGCGCACTGCGTCCATGAGCAGGTAGGTCAGCTCGTTGGTGGCGTCGCGTCCTTCACGGGTAACGCCGCCCACGCACATGTTCACGAAGGGCTGGTATCCGGCAAAGAACTTGGAGCTGCCTTCGCTGGTGAGCCACATCATTTCAGACATCTTGATGAGCATGCAGCCAGCGAGGTCAAAGGCTTCGCAGGGGGTCATGCGGCCAGCTTCGATATCGGCCTTGTAGAGGGGGTACATGTACTGGTCAACGCGGCCAATGGACATGCCTGTCTGGTTTTCTTCAACCACCAGCAGGGATTCCACGGTCCATACAGCCTGAATGGCTTCCCAGAAGGTGGTGGGAGCATGGGCGGGAACGCGGGCGTTGACCTCGGAAATCTTGAGCAGTTCGGCCTTGCGCTTGGGATCGTGTTCTTTTTCCGCAAGATGGGCGGCGTATTCCGACATGCGCTTTGCATAGCACATGACGCCTTCGGTGGTTTCGATCACCGACTTGTAGAAGTAGATTTTGTCGATATCTTCGGGATTGGCGTAATCCAGGTGCGTCAGGTGTTCCTGCGCTTCATGCTGAATGTCCAGCATGCCCTTTTTCATCAGGATGACGTCATAGCCGGGGTTGGAGTCGCCGCCGCCGTTGAGGGCGTGGTACGAGCAGTCGGACACGTAGGATTCGCCCGAAAGTTCCCACAGACCGGCTTCGCGGTACTGGGCCTCGCAATATTCGTCAACGGACTTGCCTTCCCAGTAGGGGAAGATTTCTTCGCGCAGAACTTTCTTGTCTTCTTCAGCAAGATAGAAGGGGTCCTGCGGGCGGGAGCCGATGGTGTCCAGCTCGTCGCGCAGCCAGCGCCAGGAAATATCGGGCGAAAACGCGCCAGCGCGCGGCGCGCCGTTGGGTGCGCCCACGATGAGTTCGTTATCCTGAATGACCAGGGGCGCTGTTTCGCAGCAGTAGCGGAAAGCCTTGGCGCGCAGCAGAATGCGCGGCATGCCGGGGTTTTCGCTGTCAATCTTGGTAATGGCGCGCGCACGGTGAATGGTGATGCGCGGCATCTGCAAAAGATAGTTGGTCTTGAGCTTGAGGTGGCGCTCGGTAGGGCCGTCAGGCACGTTGACGCCGTCAGACACGCCAGCCTTGGGGCCGGAATGCTGCGCAGGGGCAGTGGGCGTGAGGGTAACAGCCGAGCCGGAAGACGTGGCAAATATCTTGCGCAGCGTTTCGCGCTCTTCGGGCGTCAGGCTTTTGGTGACTTCTGCTATCTTTTGAGTAAAATCATGAAGATCCACGTTGATTCCTCCATGGTTTGCGATGGCGGCTCCGGCTGTTGCCGGGGCTTGTTCCGCATCACCTGTTCAATTCATTGAGAGCCTTGCGCAAAACGCGCCGCAGTGCGTCTGAAACGGGGTCGGTCTGGTCGCTCTGCTGTTCCCTGAACGAGAAGCCGCGAACGCCGTAACCCACCTTGCGCCGATAAATGAGATTCATTGGTGAAATGTTGTCGGAGCTGAATCCGTGCCCGGCCAGACCGCTGCCCTGCGTCATGGAAGGAAAAAGGTCGGTGGTGAGGCCCATGCCGCCAAAAGCGGCAGGCGTGTTGACCAGCATGCGGGCCACGGGCTTTTTGAGCGCGAACTGCTGGATGATCTCATCATCCTGGCTGTGTATGGTCATGGTTTGGGCGTGACCCTCGCGCAGCAGAAGTTCGAGGCATTTTTCGCAGGCATGCCGCCAGTCCGGTTCAACATAATAGGCAAGCACAGGGGCCAGCAGTTCCCTGATAAAGGGGTCGGCGGGGTCTACGTAGCGGCGTTCAACCAGCAGCACACGCGTGCCCTGCGGCACGGCAATGCCCGCTTTTTCGGCCAGCACTGTTGCCGATTGCCCCAACATGGCGCGGTTGCGGCGGCCATTGGGGTGAAACATGGTTTCGCTCAGGGCCTGGGCCTGCGCCTCGTTGATAAAACAGGCTCCGTTCGCCTCAAATGCCCGGCGCGCCTGCGGCTCGACCTTGCCGTCCACAATGACGCACTGTTCGGCAGATGGGGCCAGCCCGTTGTCAAAGCTCTTGCTGGCAAGGATGTCGTCCACGGCCTTGCAAATGTCGGCAGTGGCTTCAATAAAGGCCGGGCCGTTGCCCATGCCGCCGTAGATGAAGGGCTTGCCGCTGTGGCGCGCCGCCTCAAGCATGCTGTCCCTGCCGGTTACCAGAACCAGAGCCACAAGACGGTGGCGCATGAGTTCTTCAATGCCGCTGTCGGCGACCATGGTCAGGCAGGTCACGGAACCCTCGGGCAGGCCGTGGGCCTGACCAGCGGCAGACATGGCCGCCACCACGCGGCTGGTGCATTCCACGGCGTGCTGGTGGGGGCAAACCACAATGGAATTGCCCGCCTTAACCGCCGCAAGCACATTGCAGATGGTGGTGGAAACCGGGTTGGTGCAGGGGCTGAGGGCGGCTATAACGCCCACGGGCACACCCACTTCAAACACGTGTTGCGCGGCATCGGCGCTCTGGGGCAGCCTGCCCACGCAGCGCATGCCCCGTACGCTCTGTATGACGCGGCGGCAGGCAAAAAGGTTTTTGGCCATTTTGTCCTGCCACACGCCGCATCCGGTTTCTTCGTGGCTCATGACGGCAAGCGACTGGGCCTCAGCGGCAGCGGCTTCAGCCATGGCTTCCACCACCGTGTCCAGTGATTCCTGAGGCATGGCGGAAAGCCGCGTCTGAGCGTCAGCCGCGTTTTCAGCAAGGATGCGAGCCTGCTGGATGGAAATAAGATCCTTGTCGCCGATCATGTTTCCTCCGATGAACCCGGTCAGCTCAGGGCGTAGCGCCTTACAAGCCTGACAAGACGACGGTGGGGCGTGGGGATCACAGCGGAGCTGTAAACGGTAGCGCCCATATTGTTCACGGCCTTGATGCCAGCGGCCACGGCGGCCTGCACAGCGGCCACATCGCCCTGCACCAGGGCGGAGCAGTAACCGGAGGCCACGTTTTCGTAGCCGATCAGTTCCACGTCGGCGGCCTTGATCATGGCGTCCGCGCCTTCCATAAGAAAGACAATGCCGAAGGTTTCAATCATGCCCAGGGCGCGCAGACCGGGGTCGTCTTCCTGTATTTCGTCCAGCGTATGCGCACGGACAATGCCGCTCATACCGCGCGCGGGGCGGGGCATGACGTTGGTGGCCGTAAGCTTGCCCACAGAGGCGGCAGCAGCGGCGCCAGCGTCAACAGAGGCCTTTACTGCGGCCACATCGCCCCGAACCATGATGGTAACGAGCGTGGAGCCAACGTTTTCGTAGCCGACAAGATCAACATCTGCGGCTTTGAGCATGCTGTCAGCGCCGTAAATGGACGGAACCATGCCAAGAGTTTCAATCAGGCCAAGGGCTTCTTCACCTGTATACTGCATACAACTCACCTCGTGGGGACCCGTGTTCGTGTCCGGGCATAGCCGGGCGGAGCAAATCTCCTAGTTCCTTTCTAGCCGTTCCCCTATAGGGAAAAGTCAAGCCATATCCCGATTTTTTTCGTCTTGTGTGTGAAATTTGTTGCAGCCCTTGCGGTAGGCGGGTTTTGGCCCCTTGCATGGATTTTTTTTGATTTTTCCGCCTGCTGCGCGGCAATGCGAGCGCATGGCGGCTGCGGAGCGCGCAGAGGAATCAGCGGCATTTTTGCGTTTAATTACGGGCCTGTCGCATAAATGTCTGTTTTTTGCGGCAATGGGCGCCGACCTTCCCTAAAACTGGAACCTTGGGCCAGATTTGGGGAAGCAGGCGCAGACAGATGGTTCAGACGGCATGAGCGCCTTGAGGGTGGGGGCAATGAGAGGAAGAGGCCGGAACGACTTTTGCACTATCAAGGAGGGTACGCCCCAAGCCGGACACCGCACATTCAGGAGAGCTTCATGAATTCTCAGCGCTACACCATAAGCGAAATGAGTGAGACTTCGAATATTTCAAAAAAGGCCCTGCGTTTTTACGACAAGCTGGGCCTCATCACGCCTCGCCTGCGCGGAGCCAACAACTACCGCTATTACACGCATGAAGATGTGCTCTCCGTGCCGCCTCTCAAATATTACAAGCAGATGGGATTCCGGCTTGAAGAAATCCGCGCGGCCTTTGATGCGGACAGCAACGCCTCGCTGCGGGCACTGCGCGAGATGTTTACTACCAAGATGGAAGACCTGCGGCAGGAAGAAGACGTGCTGCGTTTGCGCTCGGCCTCCATCCATGACTGGCTTGAGCTGCTGCACGAGGCGGAAATGGTACTGGATAACGACCTGCGGCAGGTCTCGGTCAAATATGTTCCGCCGCAGAACCTGCTGTTTCATGACGAGGTGTTCTCTCTGGACATCAAGTCCACCATCATCAATATGGGTTTCACCAATTATGTTGAATCGCTGGACAATAATATTGCCGGGCCGGTCATTGTCCATTTTTCTTCGGTAGACGACAGGCTGAAAAAGGTGGAGCAGCCCATACAGGTTTTGCAGCGCCCCATGCGCCCCTGCAAGCCGGAGCTGATGCAGACGCTTGGGGGCGTGCTCATGGCAAGCTGCTACCACATAGGCCCTTACGAAACCATCAGCGACACCTACCGCAAGCTGCAACGCTGGTGTGCATCCAACAGCTATGTGCATGCATCGGATGCGTTTGAACGGTATGTCACCGATTACTGGACAACCAACAATGAAGCGCTTTTTGTGACCGAAGTCCTAGTGCGGGTGCGCCGCCCCAACGACACATTCGTTTAGGCGGAAGCATGCCGCCGGGCGGTGTTTGGCACAGCCCGGCAAAAGTGAAGGCCGTTGCCCGGAGAGTCCGGGTAACGGCCTTTTTTGCGTAATATTTACAATCGCAGTGCATAAAAATGGGCCTGCCGCCGACCAGTATGCGTGGTTGGCAGCAGGCCTGTACCGGAGGAAGGAACCGCCGGATCTTTAGAACTTGTACTGGAAGACCACCTGACCCTTCCAGGCGTCCTGCTTGGAGTAGGAGCCGAAGTTCTGGTAGCTCTTGTTCCAGGTGCTGCTGTCCATGTAGTTGGCCACGTAGCCCAGTTCAACGTTCATCTCAAGATTGTCGTAAATCTTGTAGGAAGAAATCACGTTGAATTCCAGCAGGCCATCATTGGTGGTCATGTAAGGGCCGTCAAACATGTTGGACGTGGAATCCCACGCATTGGCATGGTCCATGTACTTGACCATGGAGGGGCTGTTGGTGCCGCCCCAGTAGGCCACGCGGAAGGTGTGGGTGAGCCTGTCGAGGAAGCTGACGTCGCGGATCTGCGCGCCAAAGCCCCAGGTGCCAGCGTAGGACAGGGACTTGTCCATGAAGTTGACGTTGGGGCTCCAGCCGAGGTTGCCATCGCCCATGAAGGACGTGAAGTTGCCGTAAGCACATACGGAAGGCAGGCGCTCGGAACCGTTCTTGACGTTGCCGTCATCGCCGGAAGCGTACCAGCCGAACACGCCGGGCACGCCCCAGTCGAGCTTGTATTCCACAAGGGCCTTGGCCAGCCAGCCCTGGCGCTGGGTGCTGCCGTGAACCACATCGTTGGCGTTGTTGCGGCGCATCACGTTGAAGCTGCCCATCTGTTCTACAAAGCCGTAGTTGGTGTCGAATTCAATGTTCCAGGGTTCCAGAGCCGTAACCTTAACAGGCAGGCCAGCCCAGAACACGGTGCCGTATTCCTTGGAGGCATTGGTCACGCCGGTCACGTTAAGGCCGTGGCCCGCGCCGATCTTGTTCAGGTAGGGGTACAGGGAGGTGGCGGGGGAGCCATCATTGAGCCCATAGTTGGTGAACGCGCCAAACTTGCCAGTGTTGCGGCCCATCATGCCGGGCATGACCCAGGGGGTGATGCTGATGCCGTCAAAGGTCAGGGGCATGCTCAGGGCAAACAGGTCCATGTTATCAAGATAACTGGCCTTGTCGTTGCTGATCACGTTGTTGTAGGTGCCGCCCTGATAGTTGTCGTTGAAGGGGCGCATCCACAGGGCGGTGAGGCCCACGTTTTTGTTGAAGGCATAGTTGCCAACCACAGCGGCAGCCTGGGTGTCAAACACCGCAGAGCCGCCAGCGGCGTTGGGCAGGGCCAGATACTGCAAGCCCATCTTGAACTTCAGATCGGTCTGCGGAACCGACCACTGCATGTTGGCCTGGGTCACGCGCACCAGGGTGCCGTCCGCACCAAGGGCGGAACCCTGACCGGATCTGCCCCAATCCTGCGGGCCAAGCTTGAACTGCACGCTGCCCATCAGGTTTTCAGAAGCAATGGCGTCAAGGAAAAGCAGGACGCGCTGACGCGAAACAAACTGGTCAGAGTTGTTGGCTTTCTGTTTTGCCCCATTGGTCGTCACGTCCTTGGTCAGGCTGGAATCGCCCACGCCAAAGCCCATCGACCAGATGCCCCGTGCCTTGAAATCCACCGCTTCGGCAGACTGCCCAAACGCCAACCCCAATGTAAGCGCAAGAGCTGCTGCGGAAAGAATGGTTTTCCGTTTCAAAGACATAGTACCTCCCAAGTTAAACGTTATCCATTTGCTACAGCCTGATCCATAAGAGAGCGGGGGCGAAATTGTCCGCGCTCAAGGGAAGCGTATCCGATCCTGCCGGGCGAGGCCTGGCCCGGCTGGTCTGGTGCAGGGGATGTAAAGAATGCAAGGGGACGGTGCGGCGCTTTGCGCAAAAAGGTCGCCGCAGGGCGCACTGCCGTGCAGGTGCTTTTGCGCAAAGAGGGAGCTGTGGAAAGCAGCAACAGGCATGGGTGCAGCCAAGGACGCCTCACGGTGTGTTTGGTCAGAACAGGTTTGTTGCATGTTTGCATCCTGTGTGCCAAATTTCACCATGCTGAATTAATTTACTTTTTTACTGTATTGCTTATGAATGGGGTAAATACGCGGCAGAGTTGTCGTATGTTGCGACAAAAAAATTTTTCATAAAAATTCAATAAATTAAGTATTATAACAATTTTGATTGAAAAACACGACACATTTGTCGTCAATTTGGGCGTTGCTGCATGTTCCGCAAAGAACGGATTGGGAAAAAGTGAGGTCTGGCGGGCATGGCGAAAGGGCAGGGGACGTTGTGAATCATTTGGCATGCAAATTGAAGGGAGGGGCGCGTTAATATCACAACAGTGCCCGTCGGTACTACGAAGGAGTTTTAATCATGGCTGCAAAAGCAAAGCGCGCCGCCCTTATAGGTTACGACTGCCTTATTCCTAAAAGGCTTGAAGTAATGCTCGCTCAGGGGGGGCTCGATAACTTCAGAAAGTTCATGCAGGAGGGCAGCTACATTCCCGAAGGTTTCAATCTGCCTACGGTCACTCCGCCGTCCTGGGCCACTATCTGCACGGGCGCATGGCCCCGCACCCACGGCGTGGAAGACTACTATTACTATCATGAAGGCCGCAGCCTTGATTACAAGGAAACCTCGCAGGCTTTCGGTTCCAGCATCCTCACCGCAGAGACCATCTGGGACGCGTGGGACAAAGCTGGAAAGAAGTGCCTCGTGGTCAACTACCCCATGTCCTGGCCGTCCAAAATGCAGCACGGCGTCATGATCATGGGCGAGGGCCTCAGCCCCGCCGAAACGCGCTGGCCCCTGCATGGCAATGAGCACAAGGAATATTTGTGCTCTGAAAGCGTTATCTCCACAGATTTTTATCCCATGGGTTCCCAGGGCACCTTTGATGATGCCGAAGGCTGGGCCAACCTGCCGGAAGGCGAAGAACCCCTTGAAATGAACGTGCGTATGCACTTCAAGGAAGCCATCGAACCCCTGGAAGACCAGACCTGGCACTGCCTTGTGTGGCAGAGTGGCGATGAAGGCTATGACCGCATGGCCCTTTGCCCTGAAAAGGACTACGCCAAGGCCTTCTTTACCATCCAGCTTGGCCAGTGGAGCGAACCTGCCCAGCACGACTTTGTCGTGAAGGCCGATGGCCGCACCGAAAAGGGCGTGCTCCGCGCCAAGCTCATGCAGCTTTCTGACGATGCGGAAGAATTCAAGCTTTACATCTCGGGCATTGCTGGCCGTTGCGGTTTTATCGCCCCGGCTGAAGCCGCCGCGCAGATTGACTTCACCAAGCACATCACGGCCAACGATATTGGTCTGGTCGCCTATCTGCACGGCATTATTGATACCGACACCGTGTGCGAACTGGTGGACTTTCACAGCGCATGGCTCTGGAACACCATTGAGTCGCTTATCAAGGCCAATGCGGACTGGGATCTGTTCTACATGCATTCCCACCCCATTGACTGGTTCTATCACGGCTGGCTCAGCGAGCTGGACAGCACGGACGATGCGGTTCGTACCAAGGCCGAAAAGATGGAACGCTACATCTACGAAGTGGAAGACCGTCTGCTTGGACGTCTCATGGACATCATGGGCGATGAAACCGTCATGTGCGTATGCTCCGACCACGGTGCAACACCCCTTGGCCCCATCCTCAACACGGCCCACGCCCTCAAGGAAGCGGGTCTGTGCTCTTACGAACCCAAGAAGTCCGAGAACTACTGGGATATCTACGAGGAAACCGAAGGCTTCAACTACGTGCTTGATGTGAGCAAGTCGCTTGCCGTGCCGCAGCGCTACATGTTCGTGTACGTGAACCTGAAGGGCCGTTACCCCGGCGGCATTGTTGAGCAGGAAGACTACGAAAACGTGCGCGATCGCATCATCAACGCCCTGCTGGACTACAAGCATCCCGACACGGGCGACCGCCCCGTGCTGCTGGCAGTGCGCAAGGAAGACGCTCACGTGTTTGGCATGGGCGGCGCGCAGGCTGGCGATGTGGTGTACGTGCTCAAACCCGAATACATGGCCGAACACGGTTACGGTCTTCCCACCGGCGAATCCGGCTGCGGCAGCCTCAAGAACCTGCTCATGTTCCGCGGCCCCAACATCCGCAAGGGCTATCGTTATACCCGCCCGCGCTGGCTGGCCGACATTGTGCCCACCTTCTGCTACATCACGGGCAATCCTGTGCCCGCCGATGCCGAAGGCGCGCCCATTTACCAGATCATGGAAAACCCCAATCTGGTTGATTAATTCACCATACCGGGGCAAGGGCACGGCTTTTGCCCCGGCACGATAAAACACAAAGCCCCGCGTCAGCGGGGTGGACGACAAGGATAAGATCATGGCTGAAAAGAAAGCGATTCTCCTGATGCTGCCTTCCGTTGCGCTCAGCGGCGCATCCGAAGCGCTGGACAAGCTGAAGAAAAAGGCCGTCCTGCTGGCCAATGCCGACAGCGCTGGTCTGGAAGCTCTGGGCCTGGAACTTGGCGGCAAAAAAGTTGAAGCTGCCGCCCTTAAAGGCGCGGAAGACGCGCTGCTGGTGGTGCAGGGTGACGAGGCCGCTCTGGCTGCTGCTCTGGAAGCCGCCGACCGCCGCACCCTGGTGGTGGTTGCCGCCGCTGACGGTGTGGCCTTCTATGGTCTGGCTGTGGACAGCAAGGCCGGTGCCGTTGCCCGCGCCGTTAACGCGCAGGACATAGCCGTTACCATTGCCACCATTGCGGATCTGCCCGTCAGCGCCCAGTGCACCGGCGGCATCATTTATCAGGCAATGAAAAATCCCAACCTCAAGCTTGATGAAATCAGAAAGCTCAAGGAAGCCCTGGTGCGCATGGAATCGGTTATCCAGCGCGATAACCGCGAGCCATGGGACAAGCACGACTGCGCCTAATTTTCTTGCCGCTGTGACCGCGCCTGCCGTGTGGGGGCATGGCTTGCGCGGTTATCTGGAACCGCAGCCGTGCTGCGGTTCCGACCCATACCTTCCTCCAATCGCCTGCGGGGATTGAACTTCATGTTCAGTCTCCGCAGGCTGTTATTTTATCTGTATGCAAGCAGTTTAATCCTGTTTAACACGGTTTGGCTGATGAAAAAGCCTGCGATAACTGCTGATTGAGGTTTTTTCTGTATTTATTAAATATGGTTATGATGTATATGGCAATAGTTAGCATTCTTATATTTTTATAACTGTTTGTTGCGGCATAACTATTTGTATTAAGTGCTGAAATGTTGTCTCTGCACTTGTTATTCTCTGATAAATTTGGAATTGTTAAAATTAAGTAATCAATAGTGCTTTTGGCAGTATGCCTATTTTGTTTTGATAATAGTCAGCATTTGTCATTAAAACTGAATATGTAAATAATAAATGGAGAAGTATTAGTATTATTGATGGTGGCGTGCAAAACACGTTAGGCTGAGTATACTGCGAATGTTTGCCAAGTTTGAATGCAAGGTAGTGTGCGATTGTACATTTAAGTTTGACAATTGGGGGGATACATGAAGTTTCTCAGAACAATTGTTGACTTTTTCTGGAGGGCATCGCTCCGGTTTCGATCCGTTCAGCCCGGTAAAATCTTTGTGGCCGCACAAAGGCACTATCTGTTGTTGCGGCTCTTTTTTGTAGACAGACAACGCCAGCTTGAAAACGTTGCCTGTGATGTTCTGTATATTTCTCCACAAAAAATATTGCTTAAATCAAACAAACGTTTTTTGCCTGATATTCTTAAAGGCGAGCGTTGTAGCCTGTATGTAAAAGTACCTCATGCAATTGCAGAAAAATATCTTGGAATTTCATATCCTGCTATCAGGCATGGTTTTATTTTTAAAACACGGATTATCGCAAATCATATAGATACTGAGTCAAAGCAATGCATTGTTGAGATTGCCATGCCACAACAATATGTGCAGCGTGATCTGCAGCGGCATGAGCGCGTTGGACTCACGCCGCTGATGCTCAAAAAAATTTCTCTGTGGATTTGCAACAATCGGTTGCCAAAATCTGTGAATGATATGGATAAGGCGACAGTTAGCTATGTTGATGAAAGTATATGTTCTTCGATACGGGTGGTGAATATGTCGTCAGGCGGATTAAGAGTGCAACTTGATAGCTTTAAGGGTTTTGAAAATCCACGAAGGGAATTGAACAAGCCTATCATACTGAATATTGTGTTGTACAAGACGTTACGCAAAGAACTGTCACTATGGACAGTATGCTCTTGCGTCAAAGTCCATTTCAGCCCGCAATTAAAGATACTGACCCTGTTTTTAAAATTTGTGCGCGTATGGGATGACCCCAATGAAGGAGGTACTGGCTGGCGCGTTATTGACCGCGAGGGCATAGCGGCCATTGAGGCCTGGGTGGACAATGACTATTGCATGCTGCTTGATAAAAACCGCATGGTTTCTGATGAATTATGCCGCTGCTTTGGTCTTGATCCTGTCAATGCGCATAAAAAAAATCCCGCACGCCGTTCGTGACAGGCATGCGGGATAAGATAAAAAGCTATCCAGTATTGCAGATAATTGTCTTCTAGCCTTGCAGTTTTTCACTCCCCCCGGACATTCTGCGCATTTTGCGTTGCAGGGTGCGCAGGTTCAGCCCCAGTTCTTCCGCGGCTTTGCCCCTGTGCCAGCGGCACTTTTCAAGCGCCTGCCGGATCATGCGTTCTTCAAGTTGCAGTACGGCCTGATCAAGGCTGATGCCCTGGGGCGTGTTGAGCAGCAGGTCGGCCCGCCCGGCATCCCCCAGCGAAAGAAGCGCCTCGTCGCCAAAGGCAAGGTACCGGTCAAGAAAGTTGTGCAGCTCACGCACGTTGCCGGGCCAGTCGTACTGCTCCACAGCCAGCCGCACATGGGGCGGCAGAATAAGGTTCAGGGCGCGCTTTTCAAGCCACGCCTCCACCAGCAGGGCAATGTCGCCGTGGCGTTCGCGCAGGGGCGGCAGGGTGATGGAAAGCACGTTGACGCGGTAATAAAAATCGGAGCGCATGGTTTTTTCGCGCACCATTTTTGAGAGATCCTGATTGGTTGCGGCAATGAGGCGGAAGGAGGATTCCTTGGGCGTATTGCCGCCCACGGGGGTGTACATTTTGTTTTCAATGGCCCTGAGCAGCTTGACCTGAAGGTGCAGCGGCAGTTCGCCTATTTCGTCCAGAAACAGCGTACCGCCGTTGGCCGCGCCTATGTAGCCCTCTTTATTGGCATGCGCGCCGGAGAACGCCCCCTTCACATGCCCGAAAAATTCGCTCTCCAGCAGTTGCTCGGGGATTGCGCCGCAGTTTACCGGCACATAGCGGCCCTTGCGCCCGCTGTATTCATGAATACTCTTGGCGGCAAGGTCTTTGCCGCAGCCGGTTTCACCGTAAATGATGACGTTTGAATCTGTTTCTGCCGCCTTGAGAATCTGGCTGTATACGCGGCGCATGGGCTCGCTTTTGCCCACAATGTTGCCCAGGCCGTAAAGATTGATAACAGAGGTACGCAGCTCTCGATTTTCTTCGCGCAGGGCCATTTCCTGAAATTTCTGCTCACTCACGTCCATGATCAGGCCTTCAAGATATCGCAGAACGCCCGAATCATCGTACACGCCTTCCCCTTGATCCCACAGCCACTTGACGCGCCCTGAGGGCAGCAAAAGCCGGTACATGACCTGATACGGCTCGTGGGCGACAATACTGTCGCGGATGGCTTTGCGGCTGGGGCCGAGGTCATCGGGGTGGGTCATCAGTTCAATGGTGTTGTGGTGGTCAAGCACCATGTCTTCGGCTGGCACCCCCAGCAACTCGTAGCTGCCACGGCTTACAAACTCCAGTTCATACTGGAGATAATCACTTTCCGGCGCGTCGATATTGAGAACGCGGCAGCGATAGGCCATGCCGGGCAGGTGATTGAGCAAGCGGCGATAGCTTTTTTCCACGTTAATGGGGGGAACTGGGGGCGATGAAAGCATGTGGCGGCAACCTTGCAAAAAATGTCGTTTGTCGCGACACAAATGTCGCTTCCGGGCCGGGATACTAGCGGCATGTGCCATAAAACACAAGCGCGGATGGAGTTATGAAGCCAAGGGCAATCTGATGGCACTATTAGTGCAATAGACAGGCCAAATCGCGCGAGAGCAGGGTGCCCTTGCGTTTTTTCAGCCTGGAGGCTTTGAAATGTCACATGAACTCAGTGTTTCTCTCTGCCGCCGCGGCGGCAAGGTGGATCTGGATATGGAGAGCGGCGCGTTTGGCGTGCTCACCATAGACGGCGAAAAGATTCCGCCCGAAGAACGTTCCGGCACGGCCAAAAAGCTCCTGGCCGCCTCAGCCCTGTACTGCTATTGCGCCGCTTTGGACAAGGCCCTGGATACGCGCAATGCCAAGTACGACAAAATCGAGGCCAGGGCCACGCTGCACACCGGCACCGATGATCTGGGCCGGGGCAGGGTAACGGGCATTGATATCGATGTTACCGTGCATCTGGATGAAGAGTACGAATTTATTTTTGACCGGGTGGAAAAGATCATGCGTCAAGGCTGCCTGGTCACGGGCTCGCTGGAGGCCGCCTTCCCCGTGAAGTACAACCTCAGGCTCGCCGACGACGAAGATTAGGAGCCCGCATGTCCGACCAGAAAAAAAGCATGATCGTTGTGGGCGGCGGCCCTGGCGGTTACACGGCGGCTTTTGCGGCCGCCAAGGCCGGAATGGCCGTAACCCTCGTGGAGTGCGCCGAACTTGGCGGCACCTGCCTCAACAATGGTTGCATACCCACCAAGACTATCAAGTCGTCTGCGGAAGCGCTGGAGATTGCCCAGCAGGCGGTGCAGTTCGGCGTCAAGATTGAAGGCGGCGTCAGCATTGACCCGCAGGCCGTCTACGAGCGCAAGGAGCGCGTTTGCGCCACCCTGCGTTCGGGCCTTGAAAAGACCTGCGCCGCCCTGGGCGTAACCCTGGTGCGCGGCAAGGGGCGTCTGCTTTGCGGCGGCGCGGTGGAGGTGACCGGCAACGGCGCAAGCTCCAGTCTTTCAGCGGATTACGTCATATTGGCAACGGGTTCGCATCCTGTGAACCTGCCGGGCCTGACAGCCGACCACAAGCGCATTCTCACCAGCGACGATGCTCTCAAGCTCACGCATGTGCCTGCCTCCATCATCATTGTGGGTGGCGGCGTCATTGGCTGCGAGCTGGCCTGCATCTATCGGGCTTTTGGCTCCGCTGTCACAGTGATTGAAGGGCAGGACAGGATATTGCCCCTGCCTTCGGTGGATGCCGACATCAGCACCTTGCTCCAGCGCGAGATGAAAAAGCGCCGCATTGCCTGCGAACTCGGGCAAACGCTCACCCATGTGCGCGTGGATGAAAACGGCGTCAGCGGCGTGCTTGCGCCATCGCCCTTTGTGAGCGGCGCGCCCGCGAGGCCCGAACGCCCCATCAGCGCCGAGATGGTGCTTGTTTCTGTGGGCCGCGCCTCCATGACCGCCGGGCTTGGCCTCAAGGAAGCCGGTGTTGCCACGGACGAACGCGGCTGGATACGCGCTGATGAATACATGCGCACATCCCTGCCCGGCGTGTATGCCATTGGCGATGCCCTTGGCCCTGCGCGCGTCATGCTGGCCCATGTGGCGGCCGCCGAGGCTCTTTGCGCCGTTAACGACTGCCTGACCGGCGGCAAGGGCGCTCCCATGGATTACCGTTTTGTACCTTCGGCCATCTTCACCTCGCCGGAAATCGGCTGCGTGGGTATGAGCGAGCAGCAGGCGCGCGATGCGGGCTATGAGGTTAAAACCTCAGTTGTGCAGGTGCGCGAACTTGGCAAGGCTCAGGCAATGGGCGCGCTGCCCGGCTTCTGCAAGCTGGTGGCGGATGCCAGCGACGGCACCCTGCTGGGCGCGCACATGGCTGGCGCGCACGCCACCGACCTTATTGCCGAAACAACTCTGGCTTTGCGCATGGGCGCTTCCATCAACGACATAGCCACCACCATTCACGCCCACCCCACGCTGGCCGAAGCCATTGGCGACGCTGCCCTGCGTATGGAAGAGGAGTAGTATCATGAAAGATCTTGACCAATTGGCTTTGCCCGAAAACCTGCGCTATACCGACGAACACGTGTGGCTGTGCGTGGAAGGCGAAACCGCCACCGTAGGCATCAGCGACTTTGCCCAGGATCAGCTTGGCGAGATCGCTTTTGTTGATCTGCCCGCCGTGGGTACAACATACAAAAACGGTCAGGAATTCGGCACCGTTGAATCGCTGAAGTCCGTCAACGCCCTGTTCATGCCTGTTGCCGGGTCAGTGCTTGAAGTGAATGAAACGCTGGAAAGCACGCCCACCCTCGTCAATGCCAAGCCCTACAACGAAGGCTGGATGCTGCGCATCCGTATGGACGACCCTGCCGAGGCTGCAACTCTGGCCGACAGCGCCGCCTACCTCAACCTTTTGCGCAAGGGCTAAGAGGCAAAGCGGTGAAAGGCCCTTCCGGCAACGGCCCGAAAAGCGACAGGGGCGCGTGTAGCACCTCTGCGCGGGATGCGGCATATGTACGCAAGGGGCTTTTTCTCGCTGCGCTGACCGGGGTAATTTTCAGTCTTGATGGCCCTATTCTGAAGCAGGGGCTGGTGAAAGAGCCGTTCAGCATACCTGAATTCTGGCTGTTGGCCCCCCTGTTTGCCGCAGGCTGTCACGACATTAGCGCGGCCTGTCTTTCTCTTGTTCTCAATGTGGCCCAGGGCAAAGGGCGGGAGGTGTTCCGCACCTTTTGCAGCAAGCCCGGCAAGTTTTGTATAATGGGCGCTTTTATGGGCGCTCCCCTCGGCATGGGGGGGTACCTGATGGGCATTTCGCTGGCAGGGCCAGCCTA
Source organism: Desulfovibrio desulfuricans DSM 642 (assembly GCF_000420465.1). NCBI lineage: Bacteria > Pseudomonadati > Thermodesulfobacteriota > Desulfovibrionia > Desulfovibrionales > Desulfovibrionaceae > Desulfovibrio > Desulfovibrio desulfuricans. The sequence continues at coordinate 255,766 of NZ_ATUZ01000013.1, forward strand.
TGCCTTGCCCATTTCCACCCTGTATCCGGCAATTGCGGCGGTTCTGGCGCGCTTTTTTCTGAAAGAGCGCATTTCCGCAAGGGCCATGTGCGGCCTTGCGCTTTGCGTGGCGGGCGCGTTTACCGTGGGCTGGTCTGCACCGCAGGGCGGGGTGGGCGGTCAGGCCTTTTATCTGGGGCTGGGGTTCGCCTTTCTGGCCGCCTTTGGCTGGGCATCGGAAGGCGTGTGCGTAACGGCGGGCATGGATTTTATCGAGCCCGTCGTGGCTCTGAACGTCTATCAGATCGTTTCCAGCCTGCTGTATGTGCTGGTGATCGTGCCTGCGGCCTTTGTGCTGCTGGAGCGCACCCGGCCCGGTCTGAACGCGGCTGACCTGCTGCTGCAGGCCCTTGCCAGCCCCGGTTTGCCCTTTTGCATAGCCGCTGGCCTGGTGGGCTGCGTTTCGTACCGCTGCTGGTACACGGCCATGAACATGACCGGCGTATGCCGGGCCATGGCCCTGAACGTGACCTATGCCCTCTGGGGCATACTATTCAGCGCCCTTTTTACCAACGTTACCGTTACCCGTAATCTTGTGGCGGGCGCGGTGGTGATAGTGGCGGGCATTGTGCTGGTTGTCATGCAGGGCAAGAGCGGAACCGCCTTGCGCCTTGCTCGGGAGCGGCGGTGATGCGTATCCGGCTGCCTTTGCGGTTGGCTGTGGGCAGATTGCTGCTGGACGGCATCCCCCGCATGGCCAGTGAGGTGTGCGTGGCCCTGGAACCAGAATACGCGGGCGAAAGGCAGATCAATGCGGCGAACATTGAAGCCCAGCTGCAAGCCCTCAAGGGTGTGGGTATTGTGATCGTTTGCAATGAATCCGATCAGGGCGTTGCGTACGGAATCACCCCTGATGGCAGGCAGCGTGTTTTGCGCAATATCTAGCGCAGGGCAGGCCGCGCAAAACGGCAAGCCCGATCAAAACCGGAAAGATCAAACCATCCCCTGCGGAGGAAAGTGCGACGTAATTGTCGCCTCCCTTGTGCGGAGAGATGGGGGGGACGAGGGCATCCCGGCAGGGGTTGTTCTTTTATTCCCTAGCGTGGCCTGGAAAAATCGGGTACAGCGGCCCGCGCAAGCCCCAAATATGCGCGTCAATAGCGGGTGCGTCACATGTGTCGCAAAATGCGCGTTCGTGTCGCAACCAGTGCCGCAACAAGAGCATGTTGAGTAAAAAATATCCTGTAATAGCTGATGATAAGCGGTTTTTTGCAGGAGTTGTGAAAAATGGTATATATTATGCAAAATGACTCACAAAGAATTTCGAAGCACGCGCAACTATCCCGGCAGCCCATTGGCAGCTTTCAGGGGCGTTTGGCTTCTTTTGCGCACCCGGACGGCAGACCGGGACATTTAACAACTCTCACCAAGGAGTGCAGCCGTGCAGCAAACCGATGACTGTGCCTGTTCCGACGCTAAAATAGCAGTCAGGGATCTAACGAAAATGTATGGGGATCTTACCGTTCTGGATAAGGTCAACTTTACCATCAAGCGCGGAGAGCTGGTTTGCATAGTCGGGCCTACGGGATGCGGCAAGACAACCTTTCTCAACTGCATGTCCAAACTTACGGAAACCACCTCCGGCAACATCTACATTGATGGTGAAGTGGCAAATCCGCGCAAGCATAACCTGGCCTTTGTGTTTCAGGAACCAACGGCCTTGCCGTGGCTTACCGTGGAAGAAAACGTGGCCTATGGCATGCGCATAAAAAAGGTTCCGCCCAAGCAGCTCAGGGAACGCCTTGATATGATCCTGGAGATGGTGGGTCTGGAAGATACGGCCAAGCTGTATCCCAACCAGGTTTCGGCCAGCATGATGCAGCGTATCGCCGTGGCGCGCGCCTTTGCCGTGAACCCTGATCTGCTGCTCATGGATGAGCCCTACGGCCAGCTTGACGTGAAGCTGCGCTTCTACCTTGAAGACGAGCTTGTGAAGCTGTGGCAGACCCTCAAGAGCACCGTGCTTTTTGTTACGCACAATATAGAAGAAGCCGTGTATGTGGCTGACCGCATCCTGGTGCTGAGCCCCAAGCCCACCAAGGTGAGGGCGGAAGTGGTTGTTGACCTGCCGCGCCCGAGGGATTTCAGGGATCCGCGTTTTGTCGAACTTCGCCGCCAGGTCACAGACCTCATCCGCTGGTGGTAGGAAAAAGGGACAGCTTATGCAATGCAATGAAAAAGTAACCTACCGCAAGCCCATGCGGCTTCGCATCCTGCCGGTTCTGAGCGTTTGTATTTTCCTTGGCGTGTGGCAGATGTGCGTTGGCCCGGCTGACAGCAACGACTGGCGCATTCCCGGCACGCTGCTCAGCTCGCCCTACGACATTCTGAGCCTCATGTTCGACAAGCTCACCAATCCCGCGCCTGACGGCGCAGTGCTGCTGGACCACGCCTGGACAAGTATGCAGGAAGCCTTTTTGGGCTACGTGCTGGCCCTGATTGTGGGCCTGCCCCTGGGCCTTGCAATGGGCTGGTTCACCACGGTGCGCGGCCTTGTGCGCCCCATATTTGAAATCATCCGGCCCATTCCGCCGGTTGCCTGGATCCCGCTGACCATTTTCTGGTTTGGCATCGGTCTGCCCGGCAAGGTATTTATCATCTGGCTTTCGGGCATCGTGCCGTGCGTCATCAATACATATACCGGCGTGCGCATGACCAACCCCGTACATATTCAGATGGCCAGAACCTATGGCGCTTCCGACTGGCAGATATTTACCTCCATCTGCGTTCCTTCCGCGCTGCCCATGGTGTTTGGCGCATTGCAGATCGCCCTGGCCTACTGCTGGGTGACACTGGTTGCCGCCGAACTGCTGGCCGCAGACAAGGGCCTTGGCTACCTCATCACCATCGGCCGCATGCTTGGCCGTACCGACCTTGTGATGGTGGGCATGGTGAGCGTGGGTATAGCCGGCGCAATCATCGGTTTCATCATTGACAAGATCGAATCCCGGCTGCTGGCCGGCATCAGGAGATAGCGCCATGCAGTCTTCCTCGGCGTCCAACGGGCAGACCCAGAGCGTCTGCAATGAAACCATCAAGAACACGAAAAAATACGAGTTTTCGCTGATACGTGCCCTCAAGAGCGAATACTTCTTGTACATCGTTTCACTGGTGAGCTTTTTCGGCCTGTGGCAGTGGGCTGCCACGTCCAACGTGTTCGGGTACAGCAGCGCCCTGGCCACGCCCTTTCAGGTGGTTGAAAGCCTGCACGACCTGAGCGTCAACAAGCTTTCCGGCCTTGGCCTGCTCGAACATCTGTGGATCAGCACGCGCCGCGTTATCATCGGCTTTTTGATTGCCGCTGGCTTTGGCATCCCGCTGGGTCTGTTCATGGCTTTCAACGAAACGTTCCGCGCCGTTGTGAAACCCATTTTCGATATGTTCAAGCCAATGCCGCCCCTGGCCTGGATTTCTGTGGCCATCCTGTGGTTCGGCATTGGCGAAGCGCCCAAGATTTTCATCATCGTCATTGGCTCCTTTGTGCCGGTGGTGCTCAACTCTTACAGCTGCCTGCAACTCATCGAACCCGAATTTTTCGATGTGGTGCGCATCATCGGCGGCAAACGCTGGGACGAAATCCGCCTTGTGTGCATTCCCGGCGCGCTGCCCGCCATTACGGCAGGTTTGCAGATCGCCATGTCCAGCGCCTGGACGTGCGTTGTGGCTGCGGAGCTTGTGAATTCCCGTTCCGGCCTTGGCTACATCATTGTGCAGGGTATGAAACTGTCCGACCCCGGCATGATTATCGGCGGCATGCTCATTATTACCGCCGTTTCGCTGGTGTTCACCCTGGGGATGGATCTGCTGACCCGCAAGCTGTGCCCCTGGCAGCGTGAAATCGAGAATCTTTAGAGAGCCAAGGAGCTGAACGTGAAAGACACGCAGCCAAAAATTGTCTGTGACAATATATGCAAAACCTTCATCCAGAAGGGAACCCAGGTGGTTCCGGTTCTGGAGAACATCTCCCTTGAGGTGCGCGATCAGGAGTTTCTGGTCATCCTCGGGCCGGGGCAGTGCGGCAAGACAACCTTGCTGCGCATTCTCGCCGGGCTTGAAGCGCCTTCGTCCGGCGCGGCTTATCTGGACGGCAAGCAGATTGTGGCCCCCGGCCCGCAGATCGGTCTGGTGTTTCAGAGCTACAAGCTCTTTCCGTGGAAGACCGTGCGCCAGAACGTGGAAATCGGCCTTGAGGTGCGTGGGCTTGAGCCTGCGAAGATCCGTGAGATTTCCAATCACTATCTTGGCATGGTGGGTCTGCAAGGCTTTGAGGATTACTATCCTCACCAGCTTTCGGGCGGCATGAAGCAGCGTGTGGGCATTGCCCGCGCCTATGCTCTCAACCCCGAGGTGCTGCTGCTTGATGAACCCTTTGGCCAGCTTGACGCCCAGACCCGCTTTTTCATGGAGCAGGAAACCGAGCGTATCTGGCACATGGACAAGCGCACCATGATTTTTGTGACCAACAACATCGATGAAGCCCTGTTCCTCGCCGACCGCATCGTCACCATGGAAGACAAGCTGCCGGGGCATGTACACACCTCGTATGACGTGCCGCTGCCGCGCCCGCGCGACACCATGGATCCCGCGTTCCTCGAACTGCGGGCCAGAATTACGGAAGAACAGAAGCTTACGCTCTAGCATTGCGCACATTAGCAAGGGCCGCGCCGCACTGGGTGCGCCTGCCAACGGTACGGCCCTTGCCGCGCATGCGGCAGCTTAAATTTCTCGGCAAACCTGTATGCACTTGCCGAGGTTGCTCAAGTGGTTTGTTTGAAGGTTCAAGCAGTTGAAAGGTTTTTCGTCAAAAGCGGATCTGTCCACTAACCAATTAGGAGTCATGCATGAGAAAACTGCTTCTGGTCGCGCTTCTGCTGTGCATGGGCGCTGTCATCTGCGGCGGTCCCGTCGCCACTCTGGCAGCCGACAAGCCCGTTGAAATTTCCACCTGCTGGATGGACGAATCCCCGGGCTTCAACATCTGGTACGCCAAGAAAATGGGTTGGGACAAGGAAGAAGGCCTGGACATCAAGATGTTGCTGTTCAACAGCGGCCCTGCCCAGATGGAAGCCCTGCCCGCCAAGGAATGGGTGCTCGGTTCCACGGGCGTTGGCGGTCAGCTGATCGGCGGCATCCGTTACAATATTTACTCCGTGGCCCCCATCATCAGCGAAGGCGAAGTGCACGTGCTTTACCTGCGCCCCGACAGCCCCGCCGCCAAGGTCAAGGGCTACAACCCCAAGTATCCCAACGTGTACGGCAGCCCTGAAACCGTCAAGGGCATGAAGATCCTGTACACCTCCCAGACCACCGTTCACTACATGATCGGCAAGTGGCTGAGCATCCTTGGCCTTACCGAAGCCGACGTGACCCTGGTGAACATGGAACAGCCCTCTGCCGTGCCTGCTTTTGAAAAGGGCATTGGCGACGCAGTGTGCCTGTGGGCGCCCTTTACCTTTGTGGCTGATTCCCGCAAGTGGCAGCGCGCAGGCTCCATGACCGACATGGACTGCATCACCGTGTCTTCGCTCGTGGGCGACAAAAAATGGTGCGATGAAAATCCCGAACTGGTTGCCAAGTTCCTGCGCGTGTACCTGCGCGGTTCCAACATGCTGCGCGAAGAAGGCCCCAGCCCCCGCATCATCAAGGAATACCGTCAGTACATGAACGAATTCGCCGGCATCCGCATGACTGACGAAGAAGCCAAGCTCGACATCCAGATCCACCCCCGCTGGTCTTACGAAGAAACCATGGCTCTGCTCGACAGGTCCAAGGGCGAATCGCAGGCCGACAAGTGGCAGAATTCTGTGGCCGACTTCTTTGGCAGCATCAAGCGCTTCTCGCCTGCTGAAATCAAGAAGTTCAAGGACGCCCAGATCAATACCGACAAGTTCCTGAAGCAGGTTCAGCTGCCCATTGCCAGCTGGAAGTAGCTCCTCCCCCACGGACACGCGCCGGATGTAAATCCGGCAGTACAGGGCCTGTTCTTTGCCTATTGCCGGGCAAGAACAGGCCCCTTTTTTTATGGCAGGGCAGGGGATGAAAGGAAATGACAGCGGATGAAAGTGAAAGGCCGTGCGCGGGGGCAGGGCGGGGGAGACCTTGCCCCCCGTAAAGCTCGTGGAGGATTGCTGCGGGGGTAGTCTGTGCGGGAATATCGCGGGTATCCGGCCTGCAATCAGCAATTGGTCTGACCGCTGATTATTTGCCTTTATCTTCAGCTCCATCATCCGGCACAGAGGTGGTCACAAGGCCCACGTCCTTGATGCCAGCGCCGCGCACCCTGTCCATCACGCTCATGACAAGGCCGTAGGGAACATCCTTGTCGGCCCGAACAAAGAGCTGCCGCCCGCTGTCCTTTACCAGCGCGCCCAGGGCATCCGGAAGATTGTCCATGTCTGTTTCCTGCTCGTTGAGAAACAGCGCTCCGCCTGTTTTGACCGTCAGGATAACGTGGTCGTCATCCGTGGGCAGCACTTCGGAGGTTTCCACCTTGGGCAGGGCTACATCAAGCCCTTCGGTCATCATGGGGGCTGTGACCATAAAGATGATCAGCAAGACCAGCATCACATCCACAAAGGGCGTGACGTTGATATCGGCAACAAAATCGTCGTCGGCGGAAGATGCGGCCATGACTAGCGCTCCTCTGAAAAGGCTATGCCGTCAGCGTGTTGCGGTGCTTCGTGTTGCAGGCGGTTGAGCATCTGCCCTGCAAAGTTGATGCATACGCCCTCAATATGGGCCAGTTTGGCGCGGAACACGTTGTAACCACACACAGCAGGTATGGCCACAAACAGGCCGACAGCGGTGGCGATGAGCGCCTCGGCAATGCCGGGCGCGACGGTTGCCAGCGAAACGCTCTTCATCTGGGCAATGGCGGTGAAGGAATGCATGATGCCCCACACCGTGCCGAACAGGCCAATAAAGGGGGCCGTGTTGGCTGCGGTGGCAAGCAGGGCCAGGGATGATTTGAGAACGGCGAGTTCTTCCGCAACGGCAAAGTGCAGGGCCCTGCGTACATTGTCGTTCAACAGGCGGTCAACATCACCCGTGCGGGAAATACGGTTGAATTCGCGGATGGCGCGGCGCGCAATGCCAAAAAGGGGGGAGTGCTTGTCATTTGCCAGCACAGGCAGCGCCCGGCTCAGCTCCCCGGCCTCGTCAAACGCCGCCAGCCCCGCCTGCGTGCGCTGCTGGGCTGTGCGCAGCAACAGCCATTTGCTGCACATATAGGCCCAGCTTGCCACAGACATGCACAAGAGCAGCGCCAGCACGCACTTGGAAACAAATGTTGCCTGCAACACCGCCTGAATCATGGAATCCATTATATCCCCCAAAGAATATGAAATTGAAATTCAAAGCTATTGTGTGGTAGTACGCTCCGCAAGCTTTGTCAACCAGACAGCGATAAATTCAAGTAAAACCGTATAATGTTGAGCATGTTACCTGTTGATGCTGAAGTCGACAGGAAATTCCACTACGCACATCACAGGTTTGCCGCCCACCTTGCCGGGGGCAAAGCGCCAGCGCTGCACGGCTTCAAGGGTTTCTTCCATGAAGTGCTGCGTTTCCTTGCCTGGCAGAACCACGGCGCGCACCACCTTGCCCTGGGCGTCAATGACGGCCCTTACAATAACGGTGGTTTCCTTGCCCGTGCGTTTTGCCGCAGGCGGGTAGTTGGGCTTGACCCGGTGGATTGCCACTGGCGACTGATCCCACTGGTTGAAGCCGTATACCGAGCCAGCTCCCTGCCCACGCCCCTGATGCATGCCAAGCCCGCCGCCGCTGCCGCCGCCCTGTCCGCCATCGTTTCTGCCGCTGCCCTGAGCTTCGGCGGCGCTGCCAGCGGATTCGGCATCCGGCCCCTGCCGGGTATCACTGCCCAGCGAGGGCGGCGGTGTTTCCATGGGGGGGCGGTCTTCTGTTTTGGCCGTGGGCCTTTTTTGCTGATGTTCCTTTTTGGGCGGGCGCTTTGGTTCGCACTTCTTTTTGAGTATCAGATCCGGCTGTTCAACCGGCGGCTCGGCCTGTGGCGTTTTTTTGTCCTTGGGCTGTTCTTTTTCCTCAACCGGAGCGTTGCGCTCCTCCCTGGCTGTGGCGTTGGGATCAGTGCCGTTGGTGGCCGAGGCATGGCTTGCGCCTTGCGTGGCGGTGCCCATGCCCATGCCCACGAGTGAGACCCGCATGGACGATTCGCCGCCGCCAGAGGCCTGCAAGGGAATGCCCCACAGGCATACGAGCAGCCCGGCGTGTACGCCCAGCGAGAACAGCAGGCCTCTTTTGTGCGTTTTGCGGGATGTGGCGGAAGCAGCGCCCAGTTTCTGCGGATTGATGCGCCGCAGGGTGGGGCGCGCCGCTACAGGGCCAGCGGCGGGCAGATGCTGGCCTTCGCTCTGGGCGGAAGCCTTGAGCAGCTCGCGCAATTTGGCTGACTGCGGCTGGCAAAAGGCCTTTCGCACTGGCCCCTGTTCCACGCATTTGCCATTGTCCAGCACGAGCACACGCTGGCAAAAGCCTTTTACCAGGGTGAGATCGTGGCTGATAAAGATCAGCGACATGCCAAAGCGCTGCTGCAAGCCGCGCAGCAACTCAATAATCTGGAATTGCAGCGCCCTGTCCAGTGATGAAGTGGGTTCGTCAAGCAGCAGTACGCGGGGCCGCAGCACAAGGGCGCGCGCAATGGCTACGCGCTGGCGTTCGCCGCCGGAAAGTTCGTGCGGGAAACGGCTGGCATATGCCGGGGAAAGTCCCACATCCCGCAGTGCCTCAAGAACGCGCTGCGGCCTGTCTTGCGCTCGTGGGGCGTGCACGCGCAGGCCCTCATCAATGAGATCATGCACGCACATGCGCGGATTGAGCGAAAGATAGGGGTTTTGAAAGACCACCTGAATGCTGGCGCGCAGGGGCGCCATTTGCGCATGGGTCAGGCTCTGGATTTCTTTGCCCATAAAGCGGATTCCGCCACGGCTGGCCACAAGCCGCAGCACTGCCAGGGCCAGGCTTGATTTGCCAGATCCGCTCTCGCCCACAATACCCAGGCATTCGCCCTGGTGCAGGGCAAAGCTCACGTTGTCCAGCGCGGTAAAGGGGGGCTGCGCCCGCTGGAAAAGCCGCGTTTTCGGGCGGCAAAAATCCACGCTCAGACCTTGCGCCTTCAGAATGGGGCTGCCGCCATGCCGGGGAACATCCTCGGCCCACTGGCGGCTGCCTGTGTGGAGCAGGGCACGGGTGTATTCGTGCTGCGGGTCAGCAAAAAGCGAAGAGGACGACTCCACAATTTCGCCGTGGCGCATCACGTGAACGGTATTCGCAAAGCGCCGTACCATGCCCAGATCATGGCTCACCAGCAGCAGGCCCATGCCCAGTTCCGCACGCATGTCGCGCAAAAGCTCCAGAATGGCCTGCTGCACGGTGGCGTCCAGAGCTGTTGTGGGTTCGTCAGCAATGAGCAGGTCGGGCTTGTTGGCCACGGCCAGCGCAAGCATGATGCGCTGCCTTTGTCCGCCGGAAAGCTGGTGCGGGTAAGCCCTGTAGCGTTCCGCAGCATGGTCGAGCCGCACGAGGTCAAAGAGATCCAGCACACGCGAGCGCACCTGCTCCTCACTCAGGCTTTCGTGCGCGCGCAGGCATTCGGCCACCTGATCGCCCACGCGGTGCAGGGGATTGAGCGCTGCCAGCGGATCCTGAAAAACCATGCCGATTTTGCGTCCGCGCAGGGCCATGACGGACTTTTCCGGCAGGTTGAGCACATCCTCGCCTTTAAACAGAATGCGCCCCTGCGTTACGCGCGCCCCGCCGGGGAGCAGACGCACGATGGAACGGGAGGTGAGGGTTTTGCCCGCGCCGCTCTCGCCCACAAGGGCAACGCACTGGCCCTTTTCCACACTGAACGAAACATCGCGCACTACCGTGCGCGTAGTCGTGCTAAGGTCTGCTGGGGCGGATATGCCTCTTCCGGTTTTGGCATCAGCTCTGGCAAAGGCCACATGCAGGTGTTGAACGTCAAGAAGGCTCATGCCTGCTCCCTCCATGTGTTTTGCGGGGTTTCCGCGTCTGCCGCACTGCCGCTCAAGAATACGCCGGGGTCAAAGGCATCGCGCAGGCCCTCGCCAATAAAAACGAGGCAGATCAGCATGCCCGCAAGGGTAAAAAAGGCGGCAAGGCCTATCCACGGGGCAAAAAGGTTGTTTTTGCCCTGCACCACCAGTTCACCCAGCGAGGGGTATTCCGGCGGCAGCCCGAAACCCAGAAAGTCCAGTGACGTGAGGGTGACGATGGAGGCATTGACCAGGAAGGGCAGAATGGAAATCAGGGCCACAACGGCGTTGGGCAGCACATGGCGCAGCATGATGCTTTTATCCGGCACGCCCAGCGCACGGGCCGCCCGCACGTATTCCATGTTGCGCGCCCGCAGGCTCTCGGCCCGCACCACGCCCACCACGCGCATCCAGCTAAAGGCCAGCATGAGGGCAAGCAGCGCCCAGAATCCCATGGTCATGACGCTGGAAATAATGATGATGAGGTACAGAACGGGAATCCCGCCCCACACCTCCATAAAGCGCTGAAACAGCAGGTCTGGCAGCCCGCCGTAATAGCCCTGCGCAACGCCCGCAGCCATGCCCACGGCGCAGCCGAAAAACGAAAGGCACAAGCCGAACAGCACGGATATGCGGAATCCATAGAGCAGACGCGCCAGAATGTCCCGCCCCTGATCGTCCGTGCCCAGCCAGTTGCCGTGCCCTGGCGGCGCGGGAAAGGTCGTGCCTTCCTGCCGCGAAATGGTGTTGAAAGAATAGCGCACCGGGGGCCACAAGGCCCAGCCGCGCTCCGCAATGGCGGTCTGGATGAATGGGTCTGCAAAGTCGGCGGCAATGGGCAGGTCGCCCCCGAAAACGCGCTCGTCCAGAGTGTGAAACATGGGAAAGTAGAGCCGGTGTTCATAGCTCACCACCAGGGGGCGGTCATTGGCCAGAAACTCGGAGCACAGGCTGGCGGCAAAGCACAGGCAGAACAGGCACAGGCTGGCGAATGCCCGGCGGTTGCTGCGGAATGTCTGCCATCTGCGGCGTGTGATGGGGTTCATGCCTTGCTCCTCCCGCCGAAGTCGATGCGGGGATCAACCTTTGTCATGGTCAGATCCCCAATGATGGACGTCACAAGGCCGATGAGCGTGAAGATATAGAGAGTGGCGAACATGACGGGATAATCCCGCTGCATGGCGGCCTCAAACCCCAGTAGCCCCAGCCCGTTGAGCGAGAATATGGTCTCTATAAGCAGCGACCCGGCAAAAAACATGCGTACAAACGCGCCGGGCAGCCCGGCAATGATGATCAGCATGGCGTTGCGGAACACATGCCCGTACAGCACGGTTCTTTCGCTCAGGCCCTTGGCGCGCGCTGTTTCAACATACTGCTTGCTCAGCTCGTCCAGAAAGGAATTGCGGGTCAGCATGGTGAGCCCGGCAAAACCGCCGACGGTCATGGAAAGCACGGGCAGGGCCATGTGGTGCAGATGGTCCAGCGCCTGCCGCCAGAAGGGCAGGCTTTCGTAACCCAGGGAGTGCAGGCCCCGTAGCGGGAATATCTGCCAGTAGGAACCGCCCGCAAACAGCACGATCAGCAGCACGGCAAACAGAAAACCGGGGATGGCGCTGGCCGCCACCATGACGGCCCCGGTGGCGAAGTCAAAGGTGCTGCCCCGGCGTACGGCCCGGCCTATGCCTACGGGTATGGACACAAGGTAAATGAGCAGGGTGCTCCACACGCCGATGCTTATGGAAACTGGCAGGGCGTTCACAAGCAGCCCGGCTACGCTATCTGCCTTGAAGAGGCTTTTGCCGAAATCAAACATGGCAAAGTCGCGCAGCATTTCCACATAGCGGGTGAGGATGGGCTTGTCGAAACCATAGAGTTTGCGGATGGCGTCCAGCGTCTGCGGGTTAAGCCCGCGCGCGCCGGAATAGGCGCTTTCCGCTGCATCGGCCATGCCTGCTGAGGGCAGGTCGGCTCCGGCGCTGCCCACCCGTTCCATATAGGCGCTGCCGCTGCCTTCCAGCATGGCGATGAACTGCTCCACGGGCCCGCCGGGCGCTGTCTGCACAATAAAAAAGTTTATGGTCAGGATGCCCAGCAGAGTGGGGAATATCAGCAACAGACGGCGAAGAGTGTAACGCAGCATCAGCGCGCCTCCCTGTCAGTTTGCACAGCGGCGGCGGGAACCGCCTGCGCGGGCGGCGTAGCCCCGGTTGCCGGAATATGCCATGCCATGATGTCCACACCCTCATTGTCTTGCTCTGCCGGCGGGGTGATGCGGTCTTTCCACCATGCAATGCGCATGCTGCCGCTGTACCATGCGGGGATGACGTAGCAGCCTTGTTGCAGCAGCCTGTCCAGCAGTGCGGCGCGGGTGTGCAGGTCCTCGCGGGTGGGGGCCGCCACCAGTTCGTCCACCAGCGTATCGATCACAGCATCGCGTATGCCCGCATAATTGCGCGAACCGCGCGCCCCCGCAGCAGTGGAAGACCAGTAGTTGCGCTGCTCGTTGCCGGGATTGGACGACTGCCGCACCGTGGCCTGAATAAGGTCAAAGTCGAATGCCCGTACGCGGCTGACGTACTGGGTCTGGTCCACCAGCCGCACGTTGAGCGTGATGCCCAGCCTTTTGAGCGTATTGCGAAAGGGCGTGTACACGCGCTGCATGGAGGGCGAACTGGTCAGGATGGTCAGGCTGAGGGGCTGGCCCTGAGCGTTGAGCATCTCGCCGTTTTGTATGCGCCATCCGGCTTTGTCCAGCAGGTGCAGGGCGGCGCGCATTCTTTGGCGTTCGGTATCGCGCCCTCCGGTGGCCTGCTCGGGCAGCGGGCCGAAAACTGCGGGATCAAGTCTGTCGCGCCAGCGCTCCATGAGTTCAAGCTCTCCGGCGGATGGCTGGGGCTGCGCCGCAAAGGGGGAGCCAGTGAAAAAACTGCTGTAGCGCATGTAGGCATTGTAAAAGAAGGCGCTGTTCATCCAGTCAAAGTCAAACAGCAGGTTCAGCGCTTGGCGCACGCGCCTGTCCGCCAGTGCCGGGCGGCGGGTGTTCATGAAAATGCCGCCCATGCCCACAGGACTGGTATACTTATGGAGCTGCCGGGTAATGCGTCCATCGCGCACGGCGGGCACGTTGTAGGCATTGGTCCAGTCCTTGATATTGCTTTCGCTGTAAAAATCCGCTTCTCCGGCAAAAAAGGCCTCGCGCGCAACGGAAACATCACGGTAATAATCCACCTGAACCGTTTCAAAATTGTAGCGACCCTGATTGACGGGCAGATTTTGCCCCCACCAGTCTTTGCGGCGCTCGTAAATGAGGCGCGAGCCCATAACGCTGCCCGCAAGACGGTAGGGGCCGCTGCCGGGCATGATGTCCGTCTGCGGGTCGCCCAGATTGCGGCCCTGCCACCAGTGGGCGGGCAGCACGGGCATCTGGCAGACAATGAGCGGCAGTTCGCGGTTGGTGCCGGAGGAAAGCTTGAAGATCACCTCATGTTCACCAACAATTTCTACACCTTGTACCTGTTCGTAATAGGAGCGGTAGACGGGCGAGGCCTGCTTGATGAGTGCGGTGAACGTAAAGGCCACATCCTGCGCTGTAACAGGGGTTCCGTCAGAAAACCTGGCCTGCGGGCGCAGGCGCACACGCAAGGTTGTGCGGTCAGGAGAGAGATCAAAGCTTTCGGCCAGCAGCCCGCGCATGATGAACTCCTGCGTGCCGCGCTGGCTTACGCCAAGCGTTTCGCAGGTCAGGCCAAGCTGCGCCGCGCTGACGCCGCGGGGGCTGAAGGGATTGAAGCTGTCGAATGTGCCAATGGCGCTCAGGCGGAGCCTCCCGCCCTTGGGCGCGTCCGGGTTGACGTGGGTAAATGGCGGGAGTGATTCGCTTTGCAGCGCATCCTCCCACAGGCCCAGAACTTCATGGGGCGCGCCCAGGGCGGGTGAAACTGTTACGGTGGCCAGCAGCGCCGCGCACATGCCAGCCATGAGCGCAGCCAGAATACCGCGCAGCGGCCCGTAAGGCGCGCGATTCATTGCTGGATGACGTGGGGTGGCGGCTGCCGCTGCCGTTTCAGCATGCATGACGTGTTGGCTCCAGATGCGTTAAAAGGTGTATTTTACGCCAAAGTAAAACTGGCGGCCCAGAGCGTAAGTGCCCTGCGATGTGGCGCTGGTGCTGAGGTTGGACAGGTTTTTTCTGTCCAGCAGGTTGAGCGCTTCCACTTCCAGCGTAAGGGTCTGATCTTTGTACTTGATGGCGTCAAAGCTCAGCTTGGCGTCCACGTTGAGGCTGTCTTCCTGATAGGCCGTTCTGTAGGACGAAAGGATAAGGCCGGAAGGCCCGACCACACTGGTGGAGCCGGAATCGTTGTAAAGGCGTTTTCCGCCCTGTTCCCAGCGCAACTGGCCCATGAGGCGCAGGCGGTCTTCCCAGAACTGGGCGCTGTGGGTATAGGCGATAACCCAGGGAGAGTTGAAGTTGCTGGCAGGCATGTCGCCTTTTGGCGTGACCACGCCGTTGAGCAGCACAAAGTTTGGATCGCGGATGGTGGAATCCGTTTCATTGTAGGAATCGTTTGTCCAGTCCGTATAGTTGCCTTCGGTTTTGGACCATGTGGCGGAAAGCTCGCCCGTGTGCTTGCCCCAGTCGCCAAAATCAAAGGTGCGCTCGGCAGAAAGCGTGATGCCCTTGTAGTCGGTTTTGCCGTCGTTGGAATACTGGGAGTAGCTGATGCCGTTTTCCTTGACCATTGCACCCTTGAGCTGATTGCGGTAGTCGCGTTTGACGTAGGTGGCCTTGAACAGCGTATCCCACACGTCAGCCGAGGCGCCAAACGTGTATTCATCGTTGTACGGCGTTTTGAGGGACCCAAGACGGAACGCTCCGGGGGGCGCTTTGGGGCCTGCAACCCAGGGGGAGTTCCAGTTCGGACGCGTGAAGGTTTGATAATATGAGCTGCCGCGCAAGGCCCGTTCCATTACCTGAGTTCCGTAATAGCGGTTGTAACCGCCGAAAACATTAAAGCGGTTGTCGTTGAGCAGGTCGATATTGACAAAAAAGCGCGGAGCCACATCGGTGTTTTCGGTCAGCGAATCGTAGGAAACGCGCGCACCGGGGCGGAGAGTCACCCGTTCAACCTTGATGGTGTCCTGTAAATAAAATGCCGGGGCAAACACGCTCTCGCGGCGCTCAAGGTCGTTGTAAACCTGCTTTGTCTTGGCATACTGCTCGCCAGTTATGACGCCGTTGCCGTACGATCCTGATGCCCCGCTGGCCAGTGCGGCGTTGGTAAAAATCGTGTACCCGCCGCGTTCGCTCTCCAGCATGATCTTTTTGAGTTCAAAACCCGTTTCCAGCTGATGGGTGAAGTACTTGGGACCAAAGGCCTTGAAGTCCATGCTGCTGGCCCAGCTCAGGGTAGTTTGCTGCTGGGTGTAGTTGCCGTAGCCGCCTTCCGTTGCCAGATTGTTGTTATAGGCCCAATTTTTGGTGGAAGGACTTATTTTCCATACATAATTGACATCTTTGCTATTTTTTCTGTCAAGATTGTTCTTGCTGTAGGTGATGTCGTTGCTCCAGCGCCCGATGGGAAAGTCGTAGTGGCTGTTGAGCATCATATCAACGCCGCCGCCGTTTACGCTGTATTCGCCGCCGTCCTTGAAATTGGCGTTGAAGAGTGTGGCTTTGTAGGGCGCGTAAATGGTGGTAAGGCTCAGATACAGCGGGCTGCTCTCCGGCGTGTTGATCTTGAAGAGGTAATTTTCATTCAGGCGGCGTTCGGTCACGGAGCCATCGCCAGCCTTGAGCTTGAGCGGTATGATGGATGTGGTGTTGGCATAGGCCATCATGACGCCGGGGCCGTTCTGCCACAGGGGGCCTTCCAGACGCAGTGAAGGATAATATTTGTAAAATTCCGGCTGGTAATTGTTGCCCGCGAGGGGCTGAACGTTGCTGTCGCTGCTGGTGTAGTGAAATTGCGTCAGGTTGCTGTCCGTATAGCGAAGGGCCGCCATGCCGCGCCACCTGTCGGAGGCAGCGTCGCGCAGCTTGGCGTCAATCACGCCGCCAAGAAAGTCGCCGTACTTGGCGGGCACGTTTTCCGTGTAAACCTTCACGGTGTCCAGCATGTCGGTGCTGATCATGATGGACTGCGAATCGCCGGTGGGGATGCCGCTATTGGCAGTGTGTTCATACCCGCCGGGATTGATGAGGTTGTTGTTGCCCAGACCATTGATGATGAAGTTGTTTTCGTAGTGTTTCGCGCCGCGGATGGAGATCTTGGGCGGTGTGATCTCGCCGCCGAGCATGCCGCTGCGTGAGGACGAGTCAAACTGCACGTTGGACTGCCCGCGCAACAGGTCATTGATGCTGTTGGTGGCTGAGGGGGTCATGTCCATGGTGCGGCGGTCGATCAAAATTTCGCCGGGCTGTTCTGTCTGGCCGCGAACCTGCACCCCTTCCAGCCGGTGTACTTTTCCGGCTGATTCCTCCGCAGCTGCGCCTTCCGCCGGTTTGCCCTGCTGAGCTGGGGCGGGTGCGCCATTGCGGCGCAGGGCCTCCTCAATGGCGGCGTCATCAGGCGATTCCGATTCCACAGCCAGCGCCATGCGCGCAGAGGGGAGTTGCGCCAGCGGCGCCGCAGCCAGCAGAATAAGCTGCACGCAGAGCGCTTTTTTCTTAAAAAAAGAATGCAATTTCCTTTTCATCTTTAAGGCTACCTTTCTTCCTGTGACAGACAAACCGAAAGCCCGTGCACTATATTGCAGACGCACTGCCTTTCGCGCGCGTGAGCGCAGCATCAACCCGTGTATGTTAAGCGGCGCTGCCGCAATTACAGCCCTGGGGCAGCATTCGTGCCAGAGGGCCTGCAACCAGAAGCGTCAGCAGGGCAGGCAGACCAAAAACAAGTACAAGCAGGATTTCGGGTGCGCAGGTGCGCAGCAGCGTACCGGATTCCATGCGTCTGTTGTCCTGCCGCTTCCGTACAGCGAGAAGCAGGATCAGGCTCAGCAGATTTCCGCCTGCGGCCCAGAGGGGATATTCCGGCAGGGCGATTTTCAGGCTGGTTCCGGCAATATGCGGTTCAAACTGCACCACAGTCAGCGGGCAGAGGAATGAAAGGCAGCGCTGCTGGTTCATTTGCCGTTCAACAACCGTTGCGGGGGGGCTGAGCAGCAGGTTGCGGATGATTTTAAGGTTGCCGTCGGCGGCGATCACAAGCACATCCTGCGCCAGGCGCGAGCCAAGAGTGCTCACGTTAAAGGTCGCGTCCAGCGGGGTGGCCCACACCGAAACATTCTGCACATCAGGCAGATACTGCAAAGGCAGGCGCATGGGGGCCTGACTGCGCCTGTTGATGTACAGACCGGTTTCTGTGGCGATGGTGCCCAGCAGGTCGCTGTATTTGTTTTCGCGCACATCCACGCGCAGCGTTTTGCCGGGGATGAGATGCCCGGTGTTGCGGCATTCGGGCTTGCCGCGCACCATGAGCAACTGGAAGAGCATACCCTTTGCATCCACGAAAAAGAGGCCTTCATCCATGCTTTTGAAGGGGTCGGCATTGCTGCCCGCAGCCTGAAGGGGAAACTGCGCCCCGGCGGTGAGCACTGCGGCGGTAAAGGCGGTTCCCTTGCCGGTGTTTTCCTTGCCGTCGGCGCAATTCACAAAGCGCAGGCGGGTGTCGTCCAGCAGCAGGATGTCTGGCGGCAGGGAAAAGGACGCGGTTTCAGGCGCGGATTCCATAAGAACAAGAACGCGGGACTGCGGGAGCATGACCTCGCGCGGGGTTGCCCGCAGGCGGACACCTTCCTGCGCATCCCTGAAGGTGACGGAGCGCCCGTTAATGCTCATGGGGAACCCGCCCCATTTTTCCACATCGCGCGAAAACATGTAGGGCAGGGTCATGCGGCCATCGCGCTGGCTGATGCGGTTGCCTTCCTCGTCCCTGAACTGGAACACCGAAGGCCCGGTTTCAAAAATGATAAAGTTATTTTTTACTGAACTGTACACAGCGCTTAGCTGAAGATAATCCGCCCGTGTGGCCCGCAGGTACAGTTGCGGAACAAACCAGGCCAGAACAAAAATACCCAGAAACACCGGGGCAAGGCGCAGCCAGTAAATACGCATTATTCTCCCTCCTTGACCCGCAGGGCGGCAGCGGCCACAGCCGGAATCCAGGGCAGACAGGCGGCGGCGTAAAGCCATATGCTGTTGCTCATGGACGCAAAGCCTCGCCCACCAGTCAGCATGGTTACATAGGCGAATCCCGCCAAGGCAAAGCATATCTTGCGTTTGAACGAAGGGTCGGCAATGGCGGCGGCAGTGGCGCACCAGCTTGTGAGGCCAGCCATTCCCCAGGGCAAAAGGGTTTTGAACATGGGTACGGAAAGCTCCGGCGGCAGGCCGTGGTGATTGTTTATCAGGGCAAAGCCTGCGGATGCGGCGCAGAATACAAGCGCCATCAGGCCCAGACCGGTGACGGCCTGAACAGCAAGAGCAGGAATGGCGTTGACCGGGAGGTGGAAGAGCAGGCGCAGTCTTTTGCCCACGCATTCAGGGGCCATCTGCACCGAGGCAAGCCAGATGCCGCCAAGAATAAAGGCCCACTGGAGAGAGCCAAAATAGATGCTCTCCTTGAATATCAGCCCGTTCCATGTGTCCACGGCTCCGTGCATGGAAAGCACGCCCTTGAACGTCAGGTGGTAATCCGCAAGGGCCGCGCCAGCGAAAATAAAGGGGATGCACCAGAAGTAGCGCAGTTTGATCCATTCCTTAAAAAACAGTGCCTTGATCATGTCCTTCCTGCTTTGCTCTATGCCGTGTTGCTGCGCCGTTCAGGGCAGATTGCCGCTGAAGATGCCTAGTATCTGCCCGTCAGACCCACAAAAGCGTCCTCAAAGGTCATGGGCACGGGTTGGGGCGCGCCATCCGGGCAAGCTACCCCTCGTGCTTCAAGAAAAGCTCGCATTTCATCCGGCTGGGCCCGGCTGAACAGCATCATCCGGTCTGCGCCGCGCTCGACCCGCAGCAGGGGGCCATCGTTGTTGCGCAATTCGTCTGCGGCAGTGCAAAGCGGCAGATCATAGCGCAAAAATGAACGCATGAAATCCGCCTGACGTTCTTTGGCCAAAACTGTTCCTTTGTGGATAACCACCAGTGAATCAAGCAGGTTTTCCAGCTCCTGCACCACGTGCGAGGTCAGCAATACCGTGGTGCCGTAGCGGCGCACGTGATCCCGCAAAAAGTCGAGAAACAGCCGGCGGTAGCCCACATCAAGGCCTAGGGAATAATCGTCAAGGATCATCAGTTCGGCCCGTTGCGCCAAGATGAGGCCCAAGGTGACCTGCGAGCGCTGCCCGCAGGAAAGTCTGGTGATGCGCCGGGTGAAAGGTATGTCCATGCGGCCCACCACATCATAATAGATGCCCCTGTCCCACTGTGGATAAAAGCTGGAATAGAAGCGTTCAATCTCGCCGATGGTCATGAAATTGTACTGGATGAAGCCCTCGTGCAGCAGACCGATACGTGCGCGCACCTGCGGCGGTATGGCGTGGCTTGGATGCCCCATGACCATGCACCGGCCCGAATCCGGCTGCATGAAGCCCATCAGGATGTTGATGCTGGTGCTTTTCCCCGCGCCGTTTTTACCCAGCAAGCCCACAATCTCGCCTCGCGACACGCTGAAATCAACACCGTGCAGCACCTCTGTGCCGTGGTAGCTGTGGCGAAGAGCCTTGCATGAAATAAGCTCTTCCATCACTTGCCCTCCTTGGCTGTATTGGCCTTGCTGGGGCTGGGCCTGGCGATATTGCCCTGGTCGGCACTGGGCTGGGAATGCGCCGCAACTGTCCATATGGCGGAGGGAGCTGCCAGAAGGTCTTTCAGAGCTTCCGCTACAGCTTCTTTTGTGCAGTTTTGCAGGTTGCTCTCTGTTGTTTTGCTCCATTCAAGATAGGGGTAGCCTGTAGCCAGTTCTGTCAGCAGCATGCGCTGCCAGTACTGGGTGTTGCTGCGGCTGGTCTGAACCTGGGTGAGCATGGGCAGGCGCAGTCGGTCCAGCTCCTGCTGGCTCACCTTCCAGGGGGCGAGAGTCCCCAGATATTCCGTAACCTGACCCATCTGCTCCCTTTTGGTGTGCACATCGACCTGGAGCAGGGAATACCCGTCTTCATTGGACATGGTGCGATAAAATGCGCTGGGGCTGTAGCTTGCGCCCATGCGCTCCCGCAGATCGCGGCGCAGTTTGTCGCGCAGCAGCGCTGCCGCAAGCTGCCGGGCAGCCAGAACCTCCCTGTTGCCCTGCGGCGCGAAGTCAAGACGCCATGCCTTGCGGATAACGGCCTGATCTACAGAATCCGGAACCAGAATGCTTGCGGATTTGCCAGCAGGAAATTCCAGCGGGGCTGTTTTTTCTTCCGCAGCCGCAGTCTGGGTTGTGATGTGACCGAAGTAGCGTTTTGCCAGTGAAATTGCCGCATTGGGGTCAATATCTCCGCTGATGATCACACGCACAGGCTCTTTTTTACGGCTGGCGGCGATAAAGCTGCGCACATCGTCAATGCCAAGGCTGGCTGCCTCCTCGGGCCTGAGGGGCTGATATCTGCGGGCATTGCTGTAAAAAAATGTCTGCCCGGCTATTTTTGAAACTTCTTCAACTGTTTCAGTCTGTTTGCGGTTCTGAGCCTCAAGTTTGCGCAGGGCGCGCTGGAGGTCGGCACCCTCTGGCTGCGGGTCGCTGAATTGCGTCCACACCGCCTGCACCAGTAGCTCAAGCTGGCGGGAGTCGCCTTCAACACTGATGATGGCATTGTTGGGGCCGTGCACCTCGCCGACCCTGCCGCCCATGCGCTCCGACAGTTTTTGCGTTTCAAGGCGCGAGAGCGCGCCGAGGCCGCTTTCTGCCAGGGTTGCGCTGGCTGTTTGGGCAAGGGCTATGACGTTGTCGGGCAAGTTGGCGTATCCCTTGCCGAAGAGAAGCTGCACCGAGGCCTTGTTGGGCTCAAAATTAAGCGGAAGCACGTAGCATTCAACGGCATCGCTCAGACGGGTCTGGAGGAGGGTTACGGCTGGGCTGCCTGGCTGGGAGAGATCGCGGCTGGCTATGGGCGCATCTGTGGGGGCCGCAGTTGCCGATGCTGCCGGCGGAAGTTCAAGGTAGGGGAAGGCAATGGATTTTGTCTGCACCCTGGGCGCTGGCTGCGCAGCAAGGCCCTCTTGCCATGCGGCGAGGATGGCGGCTGCATCGGGCGGCGTGGCGCTGCCCACAGCAAGGAAAACATCGTCCATTGCCAGCATGGAGCGAAGCGCTGCATTGACCGCATCTTCGGTGATGGCGGGCCGCAACTGCTGGAAGAGGTCCAGATCAAAGGCGGGGGCGGTTTGAACGTAGTCCGCATTGGCGGTGCGTACAAACTGGTCTGCCACATCGGCATTGCTCATGCCAGCGCGCTGCTCCTTGAAGCGGGAAATTCTTTTTTCTGCAAAATCAAGCGCCTGTGCTATCTCCTGCCGGGTGAAGCCGTGCGTTACCGCCGCCCTTATTTCTTGCGCCAGGGCAGGCAGCGCCTGTTGCCAGCCGCCGGAGTGCGTTGTCAGGCCGATAGCGGCAGAAGGGGTAAGGCCCTGCCGCCAGTTACTGGCAAAGCGGGCGTTGTTCCAGAGATTGTCGTGCTGGTCGCGCTCCAGCAGGCGTCGTTGCATACAGTAACCGAGTACTGAATCCACAAGCTGGTTTTGCTGATTCAGACGCGTGTCGCGCTGGTGCATGCGCGGAAAGCGCATGATCACGGAAATTTCCTCGCCGCTGATGGCGCGTTGCTCCCCTTGCGCATGGATGCCGCCAAGCCTCGCCTCGCCCCATGACGAGGGGAAGGGCACCGGGCCGGGGTTCGTCATGTCTGCAAAGCTGTTTTTCACAAGCGGGCTGATCTGATCGGCAGTGACGGAGCCTGCGATAACCAGAATCATGCGTTCCGGATGGTACCATTTGCGGTAAAAGGCCTTCAGGCGCTCGGAGGTAGCCCCACGGATGCAATCCTCCGTACCGATGGGCTGGTTCACAAAGGCTGTGCCTTCATAGAGCAGGGCCGTACGCTGGCGTTTGCTTGCCATGGCTTCGCTGTCGCGCACATTTTTTTCTGCCAGAATAACGCCCAGCTCCTTGGCAACCTCTTCTGGGGCAAACTGGATGCCATCCGCAAAGTCGCGCAGGATTTTCATCCCCATGGCAAGAGTGCTGGTGTCGCAGGATGTCAGGTTGAGCTTGAAGATGGTTTCTGCCCAGGCGGTATGGGCATTGGTGTCGCCCCCAAAGCTCATGCCGTGGCGCTGGAAAAAGGGAATGAGCGATCCTGGCGCAAAATTGCGTGTTCCGTTGAAAGCCATATGTTCAATGTAGTGGGCGTAGCCTAACTCGCTGGGCGTTTCCATCAGCGAACCGGCCTGAACATCCAGATACATGGAAACGCGGCCTGCTGGCTTGGCGTTGGGGATGATCGCATAACGGAAACCGTTTGGCAGACGCCCAAAGGTGATGGCAGGGTCTGGCGGCAGGTCAGAATGCTCGTGCGCCCATTTGCCATCGTACCAAAAAGCTTCCGAGGGGCTGTTTGCAAAAATATTTTTTGCAAATGATGTGGAAGTTAAGAATGTTAACACAATGCACAGGGCAAGGATTGATTCTGTCAAAAATAAGGGCATGTCTTCATATCCGCATGTTTGAGTGCTTGGAGTAATGAAAGTCGCTATCTGGAAATGAAATTGAATTTCTTTTGACTTAGCTAAGTAGCCAGAAACTTGGATAGTGTCAATTATAATGATGAGTTATTTGTAAGGCGTTATGATTGAATAAAAAATATCAGAAAATCTGCACAGAGGCCTGTAGCTGAAGCGTTTATATAACCGGCTAAATTAAAATAGTTTTTATAAAATGTTGACTGTAGATTGCAATTGAAAAAGGAATATCCTTTGAAAGGCGGCGAGGAATGAAAGTGTGGCGGTTGCCGTTGAGAGAGGGGGGAAGCAGGTTGCTGCTAGGGCGGTGTCAGGGATTTTTTTCTATGGCGGATTTTCAGTGGCTGCAATTAGTTGCGGGTGCGTAAAAAAAGAAGGAGGAGTTGTGTTCCTCCTCCTTGCCTGTGGTGGCTGAATGGCTGCTGAGCGTTTTCCCGGCATCAGTCCTGAAGCTGCGGGGACGCAATCCTGCTGAGATTCGCTGAAAATGTATCTGATCTGCCAGAATATGCTGCGCGAAGCCGCAACTAGCTAATAAGTCTGCATTAATGAGGTAATGGTATGATAATCAAAGGCACTCAGGGCATCATGCATACTTCTGTTTATTGTTCTGTTCTTTGCAGACTCCAACAAAAATGGCAGCACTACTGATTATCAGGATGCAACGTATGAATTCCATAGCCTGATGGCAGCCGATTCGCTGACAGACCACTGCAAAGGGCAGTTTCCGCATTCGCAGACAAGCCGATATATGTCGTTAACTCTGCCTTCAGGTCTGGATACTTCAACCTTGGGGGCTTTTCCACATTTGATACAGGGATGAATGACAGGGAGATTTTCTTTGTTCATGCGGGCAACATAATCTTCTTGTTGCCAGTAGTCAAAAGGGATTAACCACGAAAGCCTGCCATGCGTTTGAGTGGAGACATAGACCTGGATGGCATGAAAGTGGACATCTCAGAGTATCTTTTTGTTTCCCTGCTAGCTCATAGGTTAGTTTGACCGGTATTTGGGACTTTCTGTTTGCAAACAGGGATAAAAGGAACGATGAAAATAATAATAATATATAATTATTAAATATGGTTAAGCGCACTTCGCCCGAAAATTTGTGAAAAGAGATTTCAGTGTCTGCCAATGCGTACAGTTAAGTGACAATAAGGTTAATTGTATGTGTAACTGGTGTAGTTTTATTGTTGATGCTCGTTATTGTTAGTTTTTTTAATTATAGTGATTTTAGAGACACTGTTAATTTGTTGTGGTACTCTGCAAGCAGGTATTGATTGATGGGAGTAGCTATGGAATATCCGCTTGATCTTGTTTCTGTGGCTCTCAAAAGCAATGGTGGAAAAAGATTCACCCTTGCAGATGGTCACGAAATGAAAATATTGCCAGTGGGCGATGGTAAGATAATGGACATCATCATCGATGATGGTGCTTCATATAAGACAAAAGGAGCTGCAGATTTTGTAAAAAAAATTGAGCAGATATTAGAAGGTAGAGGCATTGCCGGATGGGATGAAACTCGGGAAGGGCAAGACAGTATTGATCAGGTGCTTTCCATGTACAAAAATAATCTTGAATGACGCTTCCTGAACCGTTTTGTGGTGGTGTATGATGCTGCGAGCATTACACAGGGATGACTTATTCTACAATCAATCCGCACTTGCTTTTATTTTACAATGGGCAACGATTATTTGCCTGTGTGAGGAGGTACAATTTTTTTGAACATGAACAGGAGAATGAATTATGCAAATTAACTCAAAACAACGTGCTGAAATAGAGCGAATTTTATCTAATTGGAAAAGATATCTAGAAAGTCTTCCGCCAGCATCAGATGATTTGAAATTACATAAATGGCTCGGTATGAATACATCGTTGGTGAAAAAAGATAATTTTAGTAGTCAATTGCGGTTTGTAGCAAATGAACTGAGAACGCGTCTTGACGCAACGTCATTATAAAGCTGGGTAATAAATAAAAAGGGTGTGATGGACTGTCCCCATAGGAGGCAACGCTAAAAAGTCCACGGGCTGAGCGTTGTTGTGCCTTGTTGGGGGGAAAATACTTCACACCCTTTTGGTTGGATGGTGGTTGCTTGAGGGATTCACCCCCGTGCGTTGTAGCCGGTCGGATAATCTGATTGCTTTTTGAGGCAAACTGCTGTGCCCGTTCAGGCCGAATTGTTGGTACAAATTGGCTGATACTTTTCAGGAATGTTTGAAGTTTTCTGTACGCAGGGCTTTTGGCTATTTCAGATAAAAAAAAGGCCGTGAAAATCACGGCCTTCCTGCATTTTAAATGCGTACTGGACTTACCAGCGACGGGCGGCGGGCTTTTTGGGCTCAGCCTTGTTCACGCGCAGGGCGCGGCCGTCAACTTCTTTGCCGTCAAGAGCGGAAATAGCGTTGATGGCGCTGCTTTCGTCCATTTCAACAAAACCGAAGCCACGGGCGCGGCCGGTTTCGCGATCAGAGATCAGATTCACGGAAAGAACATCGCCGTAGGGCTTGAAGAGAGCTTCAACGCCGTCCTGAGTGGCAGACCAGGACAAATTACCGACATAAATAGAAGTAGCCATGTGAGACTCCAAGGGGTTAAGGGAGGTAGACTTTCTGCTTGAAGCCTTACCCATGTAAAGTCTCTGGCGAAAAATTTACTATACCCAATCAATGATGAGAAAATATAGGGCGAGGCTTGAAAAATGTCAATGAATGTTCTTGGTGGGGAAGAGATATTACAGCTTGAATTTACATTTTTTATAAAACTATCATCAGTCTGGGCAGTGAGATAGCATCTAAAAAATTATTTTTTATTATTATTTAGACACCGTAATTTTATGTTGGTATGATTGTTGATTGAAATAGAAAAAATTGGAGTATGTATGAATTATAAACTACGGCTTGTCGCAAATATTCTTACAAGCAAGGAAGAAAAAGTTTTTACCTTTCATGATGGGCAGAAAATGTCGATTGAACCCGTGGGCGATGGAAAAACAGTTAATATCTCGCTTGGGGAAGATGAGACGTACAAGACTAAAGGTGCCGACGCCTTTTTGAAAAGGGCGGAAAAGATACTCAAGCAGCGGGCACAGGGCGAAGCTGATGAGTCCTCTCAGAATCATGACGATATATTCAAGATTCTTTCCATGTACGAGGGATGTGGCCAGCGCCGTAGGTGATAGCGGCTGAAAATGGCGCACGGTGCAGAGTATTGTTTGATTTCTTTTATGGACGAAAACTTCCCTAAGCGGGGAGTTTTCGTCCATCATAAAAAAGGGGTTACTGTTTTCCAGTAACCCCTTGAAATCTGGCGGAGAGGGGGAGATTCGAACTCCCGGTACGCTATTAACGTACACACGATTTCCAATCGTGCTCCTTAGACCAGCTCGGACACCTCTCCATTCGGTGTTGTGCACCGCTCAAAGCCGAATACCTATATAGCAGGCATTTGGGAATTGCAAGAGAAAAAAATGAATCAGGGCAGTTTGTTGCAAAAAAAGTTGTCGTAAGGGTATCAACCGCCCCAATGCAGCGCCCCTTTCCTATTCGCCGCACAGAGCATCGGGCTTGGCGAAGCCCTACAGCGCAGCAAAGTCCCACAGCGCCCCCCCAAGAGGCAAGGCCCACCCGGAATCCCGGACGGGCCTTGCATAATATATCAACAGGGGCTGCACGCGATCGGCCTTGGCTAATCGTCTTTGCGGTCCTTGTTTTTGGTCTCGTCATCTTTGCGCTTTTTCTTGGTGATCTGCGCGGCGCGATAAAAAGCCCACAGGCCAAAGACCGCCATAACGGTAATGCCTACAGCGTTGAGTGTCAGGACGTCCATGCTCTGATCCTTCTGACGGCATCAGGCTGCTGAGGCCGCGCCATTGCGCAAGCGCGCGTTCTTGTTCTTGGCCGCAGGGGGTTAGCCCATCACGCCTATGGTGCTGAAGCCGCTGTCCACATAGATGACCTGGCCCGTCACAGCGTGGGCAAGGTCAGAGGCGAGGTACAGGGCCGTGCCGCCCACGTCGCCAGTGGTGACGTTGCGGTGCAGCGGGGCGTTGCGGTCAACAATGTTGCACAGATCCTTCATGCTGGAAACAGCAGAAGCGGCAAGGGTTTTAATGGGGCCAGCGCTGATGGCGTTGACGCGGATGCCCTTGGTGCCGAAGTCGCAGGCGAGGTAACGCACGGAGGCCTCAAGAGCGGCCTTGGCAACACCCATGACGTTGTAGCCGGGAATGACCTTGGTTGAACCGTGATAGGTCATGGTCATGATGGAAGAACCCTCGTGCAGCAGGGGTTCAAATGCGCGACAGACGCCGGTGAGCGAGTAGGCGGAAACGTCCAGGGCAAGGCGAAAGCCCTCGCGGGAGGTGTCCACAAAGCGGCCACCCAGGTCTTCGCGATTGGCAAAGGCCACGGAATGCACAAGAATGTCCAGATCGCCCCACTTCTCTTTGACCAGATCTGCGGCGGCCTGAATCTGCGCGTCATCGCACACATCGCACTGGAAGGTGAATTCACCGCCAAGCTCTTCGCTCAGGGGGTCAACGCGTTTTTTGATGGCATCTCCCACATAGTTGAACGCCAGACGGGCACCCTGTTCCTTGAGGGCATTGGCAATGCCGTAAGCGATACTTCTATTATTGGCCAAACCCAGTATAAGAGCTTTCTTTCCTTGCAGCAGCATGGATCCTCCTGAAAAAAACAATGCGAGCCGAACGAGTCGGCACTAAAGTGTATCAGAACAGCGGCAGCGCGCCTGGGCGAAAAAGCTGCACAATATACGGCGCTGTCGGACAGTGGACGGCAGGTCGATGGTACAGCCCGGCGCTTTTGTGAAAAAAGTGCCTAGGCTCCCACGCCAAAGGCGCGCCCGGCACTGTTGTACCGGACGCGCTCAATTTTTTTACTTTGTAAGGATGTCGTAAGCTTCCTGGTAGCGGTTCGCCGTGGCCTTAATGATTTCTTCCGGCAGGGCGGGCGGCGGGGGCTGCTTGTTCCAGGGCTGCTTTTCCAGCCAGTCGCGCAGGTACTGCTTGTCAAAGCTGGGCTGGCCCTGACCGGGCTGATACTGGTCAGCGGGCCAGAAGCGGGAAGAATCGGGCGTGAGCACTTCATCAATGAGGTGCAGCTTGTCGTCAATAAAGCCGAATTCAAACTTGGTGTCCGCCACGATGATGCCGCGCCCGGCGGCGTAGGTGCGCCCGGCCTCGTAAATGGCAAGCGTGGTGCGTTCAACCTGGGCGGCGGTTTCCGCGCCGAGCAGTTCCCCAGCCTGAGCCACGCTGATGTTTTCATCGTGCTGGCCCAGTTCGGCCTTGGTGGAGGGCGTAAACAGCGCAGGTTCCAGCTTGTCGGATTCGCGCAGGTTGGCGGGCAGCTTGTAGCCGCACAGGGTGCCGGTGGCCTTGTAATCTTTCCAGCCGGAGCCGGTGATGTAGCCGCGCACAATGCATTCCACGGGCAGGGGCTTGGCCTTGCGCACGATGACGGCGCGGCCTTCAAGCTCGTCCTTCCAAGGGGCCAGAGCGGCGGGGAAGCGGTTCACATCGCTTTCAATCAAGTGATTGGGGATGATATCCTTGAACTTTTCCATCCAGAACAGGGTGATCTGGTTAAGAATCACGCCCTTGTAGGGGATGGGTTCGTTCATGATCACGTCAAAGGCCGACATGCGGTCAGTGGTGACAATGAGCAGTGTTTTTTCGTCCACATCATAGATGTCGCGCACTTTCCCGCGAGAAAGAAGGGGATAGGCGCTGATCTCGGTTTTTACCACGACTTTCATGATGGCTCCTGATTCCTCTGGCTCTTGCTATTTCTTCCCGCGCGCTTCAACGGAGCGGGCGTGGGCTTCCAGGCCTTCCAGCCGGGCAAGGGCGGCTATGGACTGCATGTTCTGCTGTAAAAAGGTTGAAGAAGCGGCCACGATGCTGGTCTTTTTGCAGAAGGTCTGCACCGAAAGAGCCGATGAAAAACGCGCCGTTCCCAGTGTGGGCAGCACATGGTTGGGCCCGGCAAAATAGTCGCCCACAGGTTCGGGGCTGTGCTGGCCCATGAACACGGCCCCGGCATGGCGAATAAAGGGCAATACGGCCCAGGGGTCGCGGGTGCACAGCTCAAGGTGCTCCGGGGCCACCATGTTGGCAACTGCCACAGCTACGGAAAGATTGGGCGTAACCACAATGGCGCTCCAGTCTTCCAGCGCGCGGGCGGCGGTGGTGGCTCTGGGCAGGGCGGCGCACTGCTTTTTCAGCTCCTGCTGGAGGGTATCGGCCAGACGGGCATCGTCAGTGATGCAGATGGCCGAGGCCAGGGCATCGTGTTCCGCCTGCGAAAGCATATCCGCAGCAAGCCATGCGGGGTTGGCGGAAGAATCGGCCAGCACGAGCACTTCGCTCGGCCCGGCGATCATATCAATGCCCACAATGCCCTGCACAAAGCGCTTGGCAGTGGTGACAAAAATATTGCCCGGCCCGGCAATAACATCCACGGGGTGAATGGTCTGCGTGCCGTAGGCCATGGCCGCAATGGACCATGCCCCGCCAACGCGGTAAACTTCATCAATATCAAGCAGATGCGCTGCGGCAAGAATGTGCGGATTAACCGTGCCGTCCTTGCGGGGCGGCGTAAATACGGCCAGACGCGGCACACCGGCCACCTGGGCGGGTATGGCGCTCATGAGCAGGCTGGAAACAAGGGGCGTATTGCCGCCCTGACCGCCGGGAACATACAGGCCGCCCGCGTCAACAGATGTAACCTGCTGGCCGAGAATGCTGCCGTCCTGGCGGGTGAGAAACCACGATTTCTCAACCTGAGCTTCGTGGAAAGAACGAATATTGGCCGCAGCCTCGCCGATGATTTCGCGGCTTTCAATGGTAACGGAGGCTGCCGCCTTGGCGATTTCCTGCTCGCTCACGCGCAGGGGCGGGGCAAAGTCAGGGCAGTCAAAATTGCGCGTGTACTCCACAAGGGCATCGTCGCCCTTTTGCCGCACAGCGTTGATAATGTCGGTTACGGCGCTTTCCACCCCGTTGCCGGGATTGTGCCGCCCTTGCAGCCACTGGGCCAGCGCGGGCCATTCCTGTTCATGTTGCAGCGTCAAAATTCGGCATGTCATAGTGCTGTTCCTCTTCTGGTTCGCGCAATATACAGAAGCCGCCGCAGAATGTCGAGGCGCAGATGTCTGTCAACTGGCGCAAGTGCTGGGGCAGTGGAGCCGGAACAAAACTTTTTGCAGTTACGGCAGCGCCTTGACAGGGTGGACAAGCATACTTACTTAACGGGAAGCATCGTGACCCCGCCGGGGTCGACTCAGGAGGAAGCATGCAGCGTCATAAAATGAACCACTCATTCGGACAGCAGGGCAGTCAGCAGGGCGGCCAGGCGGATAACCGGGCAGAATGCCAGCCCGAAAGACCGGAAGATGGTTTTCTTGAAGAAGATGGTATTCTGTTCGGTCAAAATGCGGGCAAAAACCCCGCTGCCGATTCCGTGCAGGAGTCTGATACTGCCCCGGCAGACAAGGCGGCTTCAGCCGAAAGCCTTGAAGAACGTTGCAAGGCGGAGCTGACAGAAATGCGCCTGCGCAATGCCGCAGAAATGGACAATTTCAAGAAGCGCCTCACGCGCGAGCATGAAGAGCAGATGCGCTACGCGGCTGAAAAGGTCTTGGGCGACCTGCTGCCCACGCTCGACAATCTTGATCTGGCCCTGCGTTACGGCAGCAAGAGCGAAGCCTGCAAGGACATGTTGCAGGGTGTGGCCATGACCCACAAGCTCCTGCTTGATGCGGTGGAAAAGCACGGCCTCAGGCCTATGGGTGAGGAAGGCGAAGAATTTGATCCCAACGTGCATGAAGCCGTGGGTTTTGAAGACCGCCCCGATTTTGCCCCCAACTCTGTGGCGCGTGTGCTGCAACGGGGTTTCAAGCTGGGCGACCGCTTGCTCCGCCCCGCCAAGGTGATGATAAAACAGTAATTTTTTTTACGCGGTTTTTGGGCCCGGCGTCTTCGGATGCCGGGCTTTTCTGTTTTTTGCGCTGGTTATGCCGTGCCCAGAAAATGGGCAGCTTCGGCAATGATCTGCCGTAATTGTAATGTCGTATCCGGCTCGTCACCCTCATGGGCGCTGCCGTCCGTGTCGTAAGCACCACCCACTTGCAGCGCCAGGCCCAGGCGTAGTTCCAGCAGTTCCCCTTCCGCCAGCGGGCAAAAGACAACACCTCTCCGCCCAATGGCGGAAAATGAACGCGGCAGCATTCCCATGCCATCCCCCTGGGCAATGCGGGCCAGCAGCACGTCGTGCTCTTCCGGTTCTTCCAGATATACTGGTGCAAAGCCCACATGGGTGAAAATGCCACGCATATGGTCAAAGTACGCGGGATTGTTCTCGCGCCGAAACCAGAAAAGAGGTCTGCCGTTCAGGTCTTGCAGTTTTGCTGCGCCATTGCCTGCAGGGGGCAGGCCTGCAAGCCATGCTGCGGGCAAAGCTGCAAGCAGAGGTTCCGCATACGGCAGGGGGCTAACATGCACGCCCGCAGCATCAAGAGGCAGAGCCACCAGCGCCGCGTTCAGCCTGCCCCGGCGAACTCCCCGCGCAAGTTGGGGCGAAGGCTGGCGCACATACCGCACCGGGCTGCCGTTGAGAGTATCAAGTCTTTTTATAAAGCCCGCAAAAATGCCCTGTTCAAAGGCTGTTGTCAGACCAATGGACAAGGGCGCTTCCGATCCATTCCTGCCATGTCCGAGCCTCCGCAAACGCAGTCCTGCGGCGTCCTGTGCTCCCAGTACCGGGCGGGCAATGCGCAGCACTTCCAGCCCTGCCTCCGTGAGTGTCAGCCCTCGGCTGTGGCGCTCAAACAGCGTGAGGCCCAGCATTTCTTCCAGATGCCGCATATGGCGGCTCAGGGGCGGCTGGGTCATATACAGCCTGTCAGCGGCGCGCCGCAGGCTGCCTTCTTCTGCAACTACAGAAAAATAGCGCAGCAGCCGCCAGTCGGGGATGTCAAAAAGATCGTTAGCCATGCTTTAAAGGTATCACCAAAAAGGCAAGAGGCAAAGCGCGGGCATGGGCATAAAAGTCTGATCAGGGCCACGGCATTGAGCCAGGCCATTACACCGGAGAATGTCATGCAGACTGATCGTTATGCCGCAGGGCTTGCCATGCTGGAACAGGTTGATGGACGCGGCGGAGAAGAAGTGCTGGAAAGCGTGCGGGCTATTTGCCCCGATTTTGCGCGATACCTTGTGGAATTTCCGTTCGGGGATATCTATTCAAGGCCAGGGCTGGATTTGAAAAAGCGGGAGATCGCCGTTGTGGCGGCCCTGACAGCAATGGGCAACGCGGCCCCGCAACTGCGCGTGCATATTGCGGCTGCCCTGCATGTGGGCTGCACCCGCAAGGAAATACTGGAGGTCATTATGCAGATGGCCGTGTACGCGGGTTTTCCCGCCGCGTTGAACGGCCTGTTTGTCGCCAGGGATGTTTTTGACGGGCAGGATGGGCAGAAAGTGTAGGGCAGACAGGCGCGGCGGTTGCTGTTGGCAGCCGCTGCGTCAGAAAATGGGGAAATGCAGGGCGGAAGCAGAAGCCCGCCATTATGCGGCAAAGTTCGGGAGCAGCTATATGTCTGAATATTTCGCGGCGATGCTGCGGAACTGCTCCTGCATGGCCAAAAAAGCGTCCACCACTTCGGGGTCAAACTGGGTTCCGCGTCCTTCCACAATAATGCGCATGGCTGTTTCGTGCGGCATGGCGGGTTTGTAGACTCGCTTGCTGCGCAGTGCGTCATACACGTCGGCCACGCTCATAAGGCGGGCTGAAAGCGGAATGTCCTTGCCAGCAATCCCGCGCGGGTAGCCCTTGCCGTCCCAACGCTCGTGGTGGCAGTAGGCAATGTCGCTGGCGATGCGCAGAAAGGAATTTTCTCCCAGAAACTTGTCAGCCGAGGCCAGCACCGCGCGCCCGAGCGTGGTGTGTTCCTTCATGGCTTCGTATTCCTCATCGGTGAGGGGGCCGGGCTTGTGCAGCACTGTGTCTGCAATGGCGACCTTGCCCACATCGTGCAGCGGCGCTGAAAGGTAGAGCCACGAAATGGCATCGGCGTCCAGTTCGTCCCTGTACTCGGGCAGTTGCGAAATATAGACGGCCAGCGCCTTCACGTAGTTCTGCGTACGTTTGATGTGCGCGCCGGTTTCCGTATCGCGCCATTCCGCAAGGCTTGCCATGGCGTGAATGGTGGCTTCCTGCGTAAGGGCAAGCTGGCGTGTGCGGGCAAGCACCAGATCGTTCAGATGGTCGCGGTAGAGTTTGAATTTGAGCTGGTTGGCTACGCGGTTGCGCACCAGCGAAGAGCGGAAAGGCTTGGTTATGTAATCCTGCGCGCCCAGAGAAAGGCCCTTGGCTTCGTCAGTTTCTTCATTCTGCGCCGTAATGAACATAACCGGGATGTCGCGGGTCTGCGCATCGCCGCGCAGGCGTTTGCAGACTTCATACCCGTCCATGCCGGGCATGATGACGTCAAGGAGGATCAGGTCTGGCGGGGGGTGCCGCAGGGCCAGACGCAGGGCGTCCGTGCCGTTTTTGGCAAACATGATTGTGTATTTGTCGCGCAGGCATTCACTGAGAATGCGCAGATTTTCAGGCGCGTCATCCACAAGCAGGATGATGTTGCGCCTGTCTACCTGGGATGGATCGGCGGATTCTTCTGCCCAGCTCATGACTTGCCCCGTGTGAGTACGGGCAGGCGGGCGGCTAGATGTTCACCCATGCGGCGCACCATGCGGCTTTCTGCCGCTGTGAGCACATCATAGGTTTTGCCCGCCACCGGTTCAGCATCGGCATAAATGCCTCGGGCGATGACGTCGTCGTGGCGGTTTTTGAGTGTCCAGCGCGCTTCAAGCACGGCCCTGGAGTCGAAATTGCCGTCCAGCCTCTGCAAATCCACAAGCAGCACATAGTCGGCGCGAGTGTCGTCGCCCGGCGCCAGCACGTTCAGCCCCACAGCCAGCAAGGGCGGGGTCAGCACTTCCTGCACCACGCGGCGCACACCATGCCCCACGGGCTCCGCCCAGGCGTGGAATTGCGAAACCACAAGCTCTGTTTCGCCGTTCACGCGGCTGACAATGCTGTTGCGGTCAAGATAATCCGGCACGGTAACCTGCGCCACGCGCAGGTTTTTGCTGGGCAGCGTGTCGGCCTTGACCGGGTCAAGGGCGCTTTCAAGCAGATAGTAGCGCGTGGGAGTGCTGCGCGCGCAGCCGCTCAAAAGTGTGAGCAGCACCAGCGAAAGAAGAAGGATTTTGCGTTGCATCAGCGTGTTCCTTGCTTGCCCCGTAGCAGAGCTTCGGGATTACGTTCAAGCATTTCGGCCAGGGCGCGCATGGAGCGCATGGTATCGGTGCTCTCTTTGAGAAGGCGGCGCAGGTCGTTCATGGTGGGCGAATCGCGCCCCAGAATACCCTGGGCCGAAGCTGTGACCACGCGTAACTGATCCGCCGCAACCGCCATGCTCTGCATGGCTTCGCGGAAGGAAACCAGCGTGGCCGGCAGCTCTTTTTCAACAGAGGCACTGGCCGTGCTCAGGCTTTTGAGAACCTGTTCCGTATTGGTGCGCATGGAGCCTTCGTGCAGAATGCCGTGGGCTTCCTGAAAGGTGTTGGTGAATGCCGTAAGCGCCTTGCCCAGCTTGTCGTCACTGAGGCCGAGGGCAAGGTTTTGCAGCACGGCGCTGAAAGAATTTACCATCTGTTCCAGCGGCATCTGCGAGAGTGTGCTTTGCAGCGTATCAATGGGCGAAGGAATGGTGGGGATTTCCATATCCGGCGTAGCGGAGCGGAAGTTGGCCGCCGTGGAAGGATAAAAATCAAGCTCCACGCGGTATTGCCCGGTGATGAGGCTTTGGAGTTGCAGCCGCCCCCGCAGGCCGCGCTGCACCATGCGGCGTATGATTTCCTGCTGGAATGACTCGGAGGGCGCGGCAGCGCCGCTGGCGCGCACGAAGCTGCGTTCGTCAATGCGGATATAGACGGGGATGGTCACGTTTGAATCCCGCGCGTTGGCAACCAGATTTATGCGCGTGACGCTGCCCATGGGCACGCCCCTGAACACAACCGGTGCGCCCGTGGAAAGCCCGCTGACCGAGCCATCAAAGTACATCACATATTCAAGATCATTGCTGAAAAGGCGGCCACCGCCGAGCAGCATGATGCCCAGCACCAGCAGGGCCAGGCCCCCCAGCACAAAAGCGCCGACAGTTGTTTTGTATGACTGCGAGTTCATCGGGATTGTTCCTTGTGCGAAGTTGCAGCGTGCGAAGTTGCCGCCGTAGCGCTTTCGCCTGCGTCTTCATTCCGGTCGCGCATGCCGCCTCTGGTCAGAAAGAGCTTTGCGCTTTGGTCTGTATTGGGGTCTTTCACCAACTCGCTGGGATTGCCGCTGGCAGTGACCGTTCTGCTTTGCGCATCCAGAAAGATGCTGTTTCTGGCTATGGTGAAAATACTCGGCAACTCGTGAGAAACAATAACAAAAGTTGTACCAAGGCTGTCGCGTAGCTCCAGTATCAGGTCGTCCAGCAGCCGGGAGCTGACAGGGTCAAGCCCTGCGGAAGGCTCGTCCAGAAAGAGAATCTGCGGATCGAGCGCCAGCGCCCGGGCAAGCCCCGCGCGTTTGCGCATGCCGCCGCTGATCTCTGAGGGGTAATAATCCTCAAATCCGGCCAGACCCGCAAGAGCCAGTTTGAGCGAGGCCTGTTCCCTGATTTCATCATCGGTGAGGTCAGTGTACTGTTGCAGGGGCAACCCCACATTTTCCGCCAGCGTCATGGAGCTCCACAGCGCACCGCCCTGAAAGAGCACGCCCGTGTTGCGCATGATGCGGCTGCGGCTTTCTTCCGTGCCAGCCCAGAAATCTTCGCCGTTATAGCAAATCTGCCCTTGCTGCGGCTCCTTGAGGCCCATGAGCACACGCAGCAGGGTGCTTTTGCCGCAGCCTGAGCCGCCCATGACCATGAAAATGTCGCCCACGCGCACGTCAAACGACACGTTGCGCATGAGCACAAAGGAGCCGAAGGCCACCGTAAGGTCGCGCACCCTGATGCGCACGTCTTCATCCGGCACGGCAGGGGCTGGGCGGGACGGAGGAGCGCTGGTCGCGTCCGTGTTTGGCAGGATAATGGAGGGCTGGGCGGCGTCAGGCATGTTACACATCCAGCACGTTGCAGATAACGGTGATGATGGCGGTCGCCACAATAATGCCCACGATGGCCTGCACCACTGCCGTGGTGGTGGCCTGGCCTACAGCCTGGGCGCTGCGCCCGCAGCGTATGCCCTGATAGCACCCGGCCACGGCCACAATGGCCCCAAAAACCGTGCCGTACACAAGGCCGATAATCAGATGCTTGAAGGGCACCATCTGGATGGTGGCGTTGATGTATTCCATCGGGTTCAGCCGCAGCATGGTGGTGCCCACCAGAAAACCGCCGATAATGCCCATGAGGTCGGCATACAGGGTCAGCAGGGGGATCATGGCCATGAGGGCCAGCACGCGCGGCAGCACAAGAAAATCGTGGGGAGAAATACCAAGAGTTGAGAGGGCGTCCACCTCTTCGTTGACCTGCATGGTGCCGATAAGGGCGGCGTAGGCAGCGCCCACCCGGCCCGCCATGACCACGCCTACCATGATGGCCCCCATGACTCGCAACATGCCAATGCCTACAAGGCCCGCAACGTAAATCTGCGCGCCAAACTGGGTGAGCTGCACTGCGCCCACAAAGGCCAGAATCAGGCCAAACAGCAGGCTGGTGAGTGAAATGATGGGCAGGGCGGCCACGCCGCATTCGTGCATGGCGGCAAACAGATCCATGGGGCGCATCTTGGCCCTGCCAAGAAACAGCCGCCAGATGGAAAGCACAATCTCGCCAAGAAAATTCAGAAAGTCCGCGATCTTGGGCGGCAGGGCCAGCACACTTTCGCCCACGCGGGTCACAAAGTCCATATCGGTTTTGCTGCGTTCGGAGCCTGCCTTGGCAGGAACCGCAAAGGCCAGTTTGATAAGGCGCTCGAGGCCTTCGGGCAGTTCAGTATGAACCGGCAGATCACGGGCGCGCGCCGCCTTGACCATCTGCACCAGAAAAACCAGCAGGGTGCTGTCCCACTGGCCTAGGTCGGCGTTTTCAAGGCGTACTTCGCGGATGCGCTGGTCGGCTACCTGACTCAGGGCGGCCATGGCCTCCAGAGGCCAGGGTTCGTCCAGATTCCAGCGCCCACCAACGCTCACGCGCAGCAGCGGCCCTTGAACAGATACGGTCACTTGCGGACTTGTTTCCATCACTATACTATACGCGTAGCACAACATCTTCGCAAGCATCCTGGCCTGCGAACCGTTTTGAAACCTTTTTGAAACCCCAAACCACCGGGCTGTCATGTCGCTGAAACAACGCCTCAATCTTTCTGCCGAACCTGTCTTTCTTATGGACGGCTCTGCCTTTATATATCGCGGTTTTTTTGCCAACAAGAACATGCAGCGCTCCGACGGTTTTCCCACCAACGCGCTGGTGGTGGTAACGCGCGTGCTGCTGCGCATTCTGCGCGATGAACGGCCCGCCCATTTTCTCTTCGTCAAGGACGGCAAGGGCAAGAACTTCCGTCACGATCTGTACCCGTTGTACAAGGCCAACCGTGACGCCACACCCGAAGATCTGGTGCGGCAGATGGACCCCATTGTGCGTATGGTCAAGGCCCTTGGCATTCCTGTTGAAATTTCCGACGGCTGCGAGGCTGACGATTGCATAGCCTCGCTGGCGGCGCGTTTTTCCGTCCAGCGGCCCGTGGTTATCGTGAGCGGAGATAAAGACCTCAAGCAGTGCCTCGGCCCCAACGTGTACATGTGGGACCCTGCATTCAAGGAAGAAAAACTGCTCTCTGCCGCAGAATTTACGGCGGAAAGCGGCCTCAGACCCGACCAGTGGGCTGATGTGCAGGCCCTTGTGGGCGACACGAGCGATAATATCCCCGGCGTGCCGGGCATTGGCCCCAAGACAGCGCAGAAAATTTTTGAAATATGTCCAACGCTTGAAGACATCCGCGACCATTTCGCCCTGCTTGGGCCCAAGATTCAGGACAAGCTGCGCGACCACCTTGAAAACATGTTTTTGTGGCGGCAGCTCACTTCTCTTTCGCTGGATGTGTGCACGGGGTTGACCCTTGACGACATGACCGTCAACCCGCTGGATGAAGCCCAGTGCGCCAGCATGGCGGACGAATTTGAACTGCACGCCCTGCGCCGCGACATGGCAACGCTGGCCCGTTTGCAGCGCAGCGCCCCCCCAGGTTCGGCAGCGGCTCCGGCCGAGTCTGCATCGAATGCTGGCTCAAATACTGGTGCGGATGTCGCCGCGTCTCGCTCCGCTGCCCAGGGTTCGCTGATGGCTCCTGCCGAAAAGTCTCCTTCAAAAACCCGGCCCGCAGCCGGGGCAGGCCCACAGATGAGCCTGCTGGATGTGGCCGACGAACCCGAAGCTCCGCTCCTGAGCGAAGCAGGGCAGTTGCCCCTCTGCGCAGGGCTTGAGGCCGCAATAATCTGGCCCGGCGGGCCGGGTAAACCGCCCCATGTGGCGGTGGCTGGCGGCGATGATTTTCGCTGGGGCGGCACTGTGGATGATCTTTGCACGTGGCTTGCCGGGGCGCAAAGGCTGGTGACGTCTGACCTCAAGGCCCAGCTGATAGCCGCCGCCTGCTGGCGCAAGCTGCCGTCCGAGGCCAATCCGCCGTTTTTCTTTGATCTTGGCCTTGCCGCCTACCTCATTAACCCTGAGGAAAGCGATTACGGCTGGCCCCGTCTGGCTGTGCGCTGGGGCATACCCCTGCACGAAGGGCAGGGCGGCAACGGCCCCGCCTGCATGGCTTTGCGCATGGCCGCTTCCATGGAGCAGCGGCTGGAGGCTGACGGCCTGCTCGACCTGTACCGCACGCTCGAACTGCCGCTCACGCCTGTGTTGGCCCAGATGGAGGCGCGCGGCGTCGCCATTGACGCAGCGGCCTTTCAGTCCTTTCTTTCAGACGTGCAGGGCGAGATCGACAGGCTCACGCAGGAGGTTTTTGCCGCAGCGGGAACCACGTTCAACATCCGCTCGGCCCAGCAGCTTGGTGAGGTCTTGTTCAACATGCTCAAGCTGCCCTCGCCGCGCAAAACCCGTGGCGGGCAGGCATCCACCAATCAGGAAACACTGGAAAAACTGGCCGGGCAACATCCTGTGGTAGAGAGCATTCTTCAGTTCCGCAAACTGGAAAAAATGCGCTCCACCTATCTGGATCCCCTGCCGCGTCTTGTGGACCCGCGCGGGCGCATCCACACGACCTTTAACCAGAAGGCCACGGCCACGGGGCGGCTTTCGTCCAGCAATCCCAATCTTCAGAACATCCCCGTGCGCGGGCCGCTGGGCAAGCGCATGCGCTCGTGCTTTATCGCCGGGCCGGATCATGCCCTTGTCTCCGCCGACTATTCGCAGGTTGAACTGCGCGTGCTGGCCCACATGTCGCAGGATACGGCCCTGCTTGAAGCCTTCCGCAACGGAGAGGACATCCATGCCCGCACGGCCGCGCTGGTGTACGACCTGCCGTCCAGCGAGGTCAGCCCCGACCAGCGGCGCAATGCCAAGACCATCAACTTTGGTCTTATCTACGGCATGGGCGCGCAAAAACTGGCTCAGGAACTGAAAATCACGACCAACGAGGCCAAGGAATTCATTGCGCGCTATTTTGAGCGGCTTACAGGCCTTAAGCAGTTTTATGAAGAGGTGGAGGCTGTTGCCAAGCGGCAAGGCTATGTGACCACCCTTGGCGGGCGGCGGCGCTTGCTGCCCGATATCCATTCCGCCAACGGGCAGAACTACGCGCTGGCGCGGCGACAGGCTATCAATACCGTGATTCAGGGGTCAGCGGCGGATATCATCAAGCTCGCCATGCTGGCTGTGGCCCATGATGCGGAGTTGAAGCGGCTGGATGCCCGGTTGCTTTTGCAGGTACATGACGAACTTTTGCTGGAAGTGCCCACGGAGGCTGCGGCTGCCGCGGGTGAGCGGGTGGCGGCGCTTATGGGCGGGGTTGCGCCGGGCGGCGTGGCTTTGTCTGTACCTTTGGTTGTTGACTGGGGGCAGGGGCGTGATTGGGGTTCCGCCCACTAGGGCGCAAGCGTCTTTTGTTCTCAGGCTGCGTCAGACTGCGGCGGCTTTTTCGGTCGAGTGCCAAAGAGCACACTCCCTCAAAGCCGCCTTGTCTTCCTTGCCTGAGAACAAAATCCATCTTGCGCCGGGAATGAACCCCGCCATGCTGGGTTGCTTTTGGGTTGATTTGCGGTTTGGGGTGAGCCTGTCAGGCTGATTTACGCAAACCCGACTTTTTTGCCCTGACTGCGTTAAAATCCTGCTTTTAATGCTCACGTACTTGAGTACGCTGCGCTTAAAAACAGGATTTTTCCTTGTCAGGCCAGAAAAATGCGTATTTTGCAAATTCGCCCAACACCAACCATCGCCTTCGCATCCGCTTCGGCGAGTTTAAGGAAGGCAACTTCTCGACCAGCTCCTGATGGCGAATGACGGGGAAAAGGCAATGAAGGCAAAAAACAAGAAAGGCAATGGGAAGGAGAGCGGCGGATAGGTTGTAACGCGGGCTGAGGCTGTGAGGCCGATATGCGAAGTGTCAGTTCCCGATTTGGTGGTAGCTTGATGAGGCAGGGACGGCACGAATTTTTTTTCGCTGCTTCTGAAAGAATGCAAGTATACGTTTTGCGTCAGAAATCAGTCCAGAGAATTGCTTGCAACTATATAATTTATCACTGGTATTCGGCTGAAACGAAATATACTCGAAGAGAAAGCGCACTCTGGCATTTACGCGGCGCGGAGGGAGATCGCCTGAGCGAGCAAAGCGAGGGAAGGAAGCTCCCGCAGCGATAGCCGCGTTGCCCTCGTTGCCCCGCGCCGGGGAGGCGCATAACCTTCGCCGGGAGGCGAAACCAAGTGCCCGAAGGGCAGAAAACTCAAAAAATTAAGTCAGCCATTCAGCTGGGGACGAAACCAAATGTCCGAAGGGCGAAAAAATTACTAAGCGCGATTATCCCGCACCGCACAGCGATGAAAAACAACACTCCCACCCTTAAGATACGCTTCCAGCCCGCCGGGCAACTGAAACCGCGTATTCCCTCGCCCCTTGGCAAGAGCATCATCCAGAGCCAACAAAGTGCGCGCCCGGGCCTGACCGTGAATCTGTCCCGTACTGTCAGAATCCTCAACACCACTCCCTGCCGCAGGGCGGCACAAAAAACGCACAGCCCGCACATACAGGCGTAATCGGGCAGCAGGGTGCAGCCCTGCCAGCAACTTCGCGGGCAAGGTCAGGCTGGGGCCTTCGGCAACATCTTTCATCCCAGAAATTTTCGTTGCAAGCCCCCTCACAATCCACGGATGTTCTGCCAGAGCCGCGTCCAGCGCCGTATTCCAGTAATCCTCATCCATGCGCGCCATTTGCCACAGGTCATGCAGGGTGCGGTCAAGGGAGGGATTTTCTTCGCGCAGCAGGGGCAGCACATCCAGCCGCAGCCTGTTGCGCTTGTATTGGCGGCTCTGGTTGCTGGCATCCTCGCGCCAGTCAATGCCGCATTCGACCAACAATGCTTTCAGAGCTTGCGCGTCCGTTGCCAGTAGAGGGCGCAGCAGATGGCGCTCGTCATCGCGGGCGGCCATGCCGCCAAGGGCGGGCCAGCCTGTGCCGCGCGTGAGGCGCAGCAGCACGTCCTCGCTCACATCGCCAGCGTGGTGCCCGAGGGCGATAAAGTCGGCCCCAACGGCGCTGCGTTCCTGCTCAAGCAGGGCATAGCGCAACTGGCGGGCGGCATCTTCAATGCCAATGCCGCTGTTATCGGCGAGACCTCGCACATCGGCTTGTCGCACGATGCAGGGGATGTTCAGGATGTTGCATAACTGGAGTGTGAATATAGCGTCTTGCGCAGATTCGTCCCGCAAGCCGTGGTCAACGCTCAGGGCGTGGAGGTTCAGCCCCAGCCTTGGGGCCAGCAGGCGCAGCACGAGGGCGAGCGCTGTGGAGTCGGCCCCGCCGGAAAGGGCAAGCAGCAGCCGCGAACCTCGTGCAAGCCCAAGCCGCGTCAGGCAAAAGCGCTCCACCTCAAGGCAAAGACGGGCCGCAGCGGGCGGGATGTTTTGCAGCGTAGGCGCGTATTTGATCATGGCATGCCTGCGGCAAGGATATATGGGCAGAAGATCGGCCCGGAGAGATTTGCGTCTGTAAGGCTGGGAATGACCAGTGGGGGAAGGGCTTTTGGGGGCAGTGAGCGCCGTCCCCAAAGCCATATCGAAAAGCAGCGCCTAGGCCGGATTGATGCCCAGTTCCACCAGCAGGTTCTCAAGCCATACGATCATGCGGTCGCGCAATTCGGGCGAGGCATAGTGCACGCACTCGCAGCGCATACGGCCACGCGCTCGCACCAGCAGTTCAAGGCGGACAAAATTTTCTTCAATTTCCAGCCCCATAACGTGGGGGCCGCAGCTTTCCTCATGCTCCTGCTGCACTGGCGAAAGCATGTCGGCGGGAACGGGCAGCCAGAAGAGGCCGTCCATGCCCGAGGTAAGCTCCATCTGGGTGAGGGTGGCACTCAGCTTTGCGGTATCTTCTTCCGTAATGTCATCAATTCCGTACCAGCGCATCAATGTTCCTCCGAATAGGGGCAGCCAGTTTTATCCAGATTGAAAATACGGCGTGCAATGCTGATGCGCGGGCCGTTTCCCTCCTGGGACATGCTGCCGCGCTTGAGAAACATGATGGGGTCGTGGTTGAGCTTGCGTACCAGCGCACCCACCAGAGCCTCAAGGGCATCGCGGGTTTCATCGTTCACCGGGCCGAGCCTTTTGAGGGTTTTGGCCAGTTCTTCCTGCCCCATGCGCTCGCCGCGCTGGATGAGGTCAACGATGGTGGGCTGCACATCGAGGCTTGAAAGCCAGCGCGAGAACAGCAGTACTTCCTCGTTGACGATATCCGCGGCCTTGGCGGCCTCATCACGGCGGGTGGCGAGGTTTTCTTCCACCACTTCCTTGAGGTCGTCAATGTCGTACAGATACACGTTGTCGAGACCGTTGACGTCCGGGTCGATGTCGCGCGGTACGGCAATGTCGATAAAGAACATGGGCCTGTTTTTGCGGGCCTTGAGCACGGCGCGTATGTCGCGCGCGCGGATGATGGGTTCCTGCGAACCGGTGGAGGTGATAATGATGTCCACCTCTGTCAGGTGCTCTGCCATGTCCTCAAAGGGGATGGCCCGTCCCTTGAACTGCTTTGCCAGCTCCTGCCCGCGCTCAAGGGTGCGGTTGGCAACCAGAATTTCATCAATGCCCGACTGCAAAAGGTGCATGGCGGCAAGTTCGGCCATTTCGCCCGCGCCCACCAGCATGGCCTTGTGGGTCTTCATGTCGCCAAAAATGCGTTTGGCAAGCTCCACGGCGGCATAGCTGATGGAAACCGCGCTGGAGGCCACCGCAGTTTCTGTGCGTACCCTTTTGGCTACGGAAAAAGCCTTGTGTACCAGTCTGTTAAGTATAACGCCCGTGGCGTGGCATTTGACCGCCTTGCGGTAGGCGGTTTTGAGCTGGCCCAGAATCTGCGGTTCGCCCAGCACCATGGAATCAAGGCTGGACGCCACAGAAAACAGATGGCGCACCGCTTCCAGATTTTTGTGCACGTAGACGTAGGGCTTGAGTTCCTCGGGCTTTGCGCCGCGCGCAACGGCCCAGTTTTCAAGCACCTGTCCGGCCACGTCGCCGTTGCCGGCGGCCAGCAGCTCCACGCGGTTACAGGTGGAAAGGATTACGCTTTCGCTCACCGCGCCAACACACGGCACGGCCCAATGCTCTTCATCGCAGTGGTTGACCAGGGCAAAGCGCTCGCGCACGTCCACGCTGGCAGTGCGATGATTCAGGCCGACAAGAAAGATATCACAGTCCATGATGATAGCCCGGTCAGCGCCGGATGAATGCGTGGTGTGTTTCCATGAAGGTATTCACCACAATGATTGAAAAGAGGCAGAGAATAAATACAAAAACAGCCA
Organism: Desulfovibrio desulfuricans DSM 642; assembly: GCF_000420465.1. Lineage (NCBI taxonomy): Bacteria > Pseudomonadati > Thermodesulfobacteriota > Desulfovibrionia > Desulfovibrionales > Desulfovibrionaceae > Desulfovibrio > Desulfovibrio desulfuricans. The sequence goes on from NZ_ATUZ01000013.1 coordinate 299,662, forward strand.
GTTGCGCAGGCTTGCGGCCCTTCCAGCCCTTGGTGAGGCGGTTGTGGAAAAGCACGGAGTAGAACAGCCAGATCACAATGCTGATAACTTCCTTGGGGTCGCCCGTCACCGTGCCGCCAAATACCGGCTTGGCCCAGATAAGCCCGGAAACGATGCCCAGAGTATACATGGGGAAGCCGATCATGGTCGTGATGGCGTTGATTTTATCGAGCATGGAGAGGGCGGGCATGTCGAGCCAAAAACCCTTCATGGTCAGTTTGCTCTTGATGCGCCCCTCCATGAACAGAAAGAGTGCTCCGGCGGCAAAGGCCAGCGCCAGCAGGGCAAGGCTCAAAAAGA